>NZ_JBIRQM010000014.1:226669-283229 GCF_044333225.1 Streptomyces sp. NPDC021080
CACCGGGCAGGGTCCCGCTCCGCCGGAACGCCACCGCGACGCTCCGCGTCGCCATCACAAGATTCGTTTCACCCCCGGCCTGAAGGCCGGAGCACTGCGAATGAATCCCGGTAGCTCCAGGTAACCCGCTGGACAGCTCCCGACAGTCCGCCCACCCGTCGCGGACTTACCGAAGAGCGTCCGGCGCCGGAGTGAGCAGGTCCTGATACGGCTTGAACTGGAACTGAAGCGGCGGAGCCACGTCCCCGAAGGACTCGGTGAACGCCCGCGGCAAGCGGGCCAGTTCGCGTCGGATCCGGTCCGCCCTTCCGTCGCCGGCGAGGCCGGGCGCGAGTGCGGCGCAGACCCGTACGCCCGGATGCGGGTCGGTCAGCCAAGGGCGCGTGTCCCCGCCGAGGTGACCGATGGCCATCAAGATGGTCGCCACCTCGTACGAGGAGTCGGCCGCTCGGACCATCGACGTCAACTGTGCTCACAACGAGGGAAGTTGGCCCGAGGCTGAGGGATGCCGGGCCAGTGAGCCGACGGCCGCGGTGGCACACGTCCTGCGGCCGGCCCGTTCGGACGCGAGGTAGGGAAGCGCCCGCCGCAGGAGTTCGGGAACCACGTCATAGCAGGCGAGCACCGCCTGATCGAGGACGAGTTCGCCCAGCCCCGTACCGTCCTGCCACATCCCGGCCCGGTCGGCGCGATCGGCATCGGCATCGATCGACAGATAGGCGTCGGTCCACGCTCTCAGCTCAGCTGCGCGGTCCTCGACCCGGGCCCGGGTCTCCGCGGCCCGGTCGCCGAGGTCGGCGGCGACGCCGACCGCATACAGATAGGCGAGCATCGCGTCCCCCAGCGAGGGATCGTCAGGCCCCAACCGCGGGTTGTCCAGCAGTTCGGCGACGAGCAGCGCGGTGGGCGCGGTCGAGGGCCAGGCCTTCCCCTCTTGTCGCAGCGTCGTCGACCACAGGTGCCCGTATCCCTCGACGAAAGCCTTCGCGTCGTCACCGAGGAGCGCAGCCAGATACCGAGGGGTGTCCGTGGCGGGCCCCGCGGCATGGAACAGCCCGCGCCAGTCCACGTCGTCCGTGCGATCAACCATGCAGGTGATGGTGTCACTGTTACGGCAGTGGGCGAGTTGGCCGTCTGGTTCATGCCGGCTCCGCAGTCGGCAGGGCGTCGCGCCGTATTGCGTCCGGCTTCCCGTCACGGCTACAACTCGCGACATGACCGAGCAACCGAACACCTCCACGCGCACCGACTGGTACGGCATCGAGGACTTCTTGCGCTCCAGGAACGCGGCAGCCCTGGCACACCCCGGCGGGACGTTGCTGGAGCATCTGCTCCGGGTCGGACACAGACTCGCCGACTGGGGTGCGCCGCGCGAGGTCCAGGTCGCGGGCCTGTGCCACGCGGCGTACGGGACCGACGGTTTCGCCGCGTCCCTGCTGGAACCGGAAGAACGCCCCCTCCTGGTCGCACACGTCGGAGAGCGGGCCGAGGCTCTGGTGTACCTGTACGGGAGCTGTGACAGGGCGGCCACCTACCCGCGCCTCGGCAAAGACCGGAGGCCGGTCTTCAAGGACCGGTTCACCGGCATCGACCACGATCCCGCCGTCGACGACCTGCGGGCCTTCCTGGAGATCACGGCGGCGAACGAACTCGATGTGTTCGAGCACAACAGGGAACTGGCCCTCCGTCACGCGGCCGGGCTGCGCCTGATGCTGGAACCGGTCCGTCATCTGCTGTCCGCGGGCGCGTGGGAGGCCGTGCGACGAGGACCCGTCACCCACGGCCCGACCGCGTAGGCCGTCCTGCGGACTTCCTGCGGACTTCCTGACATCCGGTACCGCGGGCGACGGCGCTCCTGCCACCCGACGTGTTTCCGCCGGCTTCCGGGCGGGGCCGGCGGAAACGCGTGCCGAGGGGCAGCCGCGTCGTCCGTGCCCGGGAGCCGGGTCACACCCTGACGTGGGTCAGAAGGAGTACGGGCCGAAGCGGCCCCAGGCCACGGCGGCGGCCAGGACCAGCAGGATCAGGTTCATCGCGGCCATCGGTGTCTCCCGACGGCGGGCGTGGACGACCGTGGCTCCGGCCATGACCAGCACCAGACCCAGCGCTGCCGTCGGCGTGAGGACCACCGCGATCCCGAGGGCCGCGGGCACCACGAGCCCGATCGCGCCGAGAACCTCCACCGCCCCGATCAGCTTCACCGAGCCCTCGCTCATGTCCTCCGCCCAGCCCAGGCCGGCCTCGGCCAGCTTCGCTTTCGGCTGCGCCAGCTTCATCAGCCCGGCGGCGAGGAAGGTGGCCGCCAGCACCCCGGCGAGTATCCACATCAGGACGTTCATCATGCTCCAGGTTCGCGTTTGACTTAAATCGTTAACTTGAGATTACGGCTCATGACTTAACGATGCAAGTCATGAGGGAGGGTGATCACTTCATACGTGAAGCTAGAATGGGGAGATGGAGACGCCACAGGAGCCGAACTGGCTGGACGACGAGGAAGACCGGGCGTGGATCGCCCTGGGCAGCGTGCTGATGCGGCTCCCCGCGGCGCTGGACGCGCAGTTGCAGCGCGACGCCGGGATCAGCCACTTCGAGTACCAGGTCATGGCCGGACTGTCGATGGTCCCGGAGCGCACCCTGCGCATGAGCGAGCTGGCGGCGTTCGCCGAAGGCTCGCTGCCCCGCCTGTCCCAGGTGGTCGGCCGCCTGGAGAAGCGTGACTGGGTGACTCGAAGCCCCGACCCCTCCGACGGCCGCTACACCGTCGCCACCCTCACCGACGACGGCTTCGAGAAGGTGGCCGCCACCGCCCCCGGACACGTCGCGGCCGTCCGCGCTTACGTCTTCGACGCCCTCACCCGTTCCCAGGTACGCCAGCTCACCGCCATCGGAACGCGCATCGTCGGCGCCGTCGACCCCACACACCCCCTGGTCAACGGCCAGGTCGACCGGCTTCGCCCGCAGAAATAGAGAGCGGCAGGGGCGGACGGGCACGAGCGGCGGCCCGTCCGCTCACCGGCCGGGGACGGGCCGCGACCGGGCACACCGGACAGAGCCGTGCCGGGCCCGCGCCCCGGCTCCAGCGCGGCAAAACCGGATGCGGACACCGCACGGCCGCCCCTAGGCTGCACGCGCGCGGAGAGACGAGACGCCGAATCGGCGGTCAGCGGATCGGAGATGCCCGGGGTATGAGCGTGCGACTGTTCGCCATCTGCTTCAACGCGACCCGGCCTTCGGACCTGGCCCGGTTCTGGTCCGGGGTCCTGGGCTGGGAGTCGACCGGTGCTCCGGACGGCGACGTCACGATCCTGCCGCCCGACGCCACCGGGTTCCGCGTCCGGTTCCTGCCGGGCCGGGAACCGAGGACCGGCCGGAACCGGGCACACTTCGATCTCACGAGCGCGTCCCCGGAGGATCAGCGGCAGACGGTGGCCCGGGTCCTGGAACTCGGCGGCACGCACCTCGACGTGGGCCAGCTGCCCGAAGAGGAACACGTGGTGCTCGCCGATCCCGACGGCAACGAGTTCTGCGTCATCGAGGCGGGCAACAAGTTCCTGGCCGACACCGGAGTCGTCGGAGCGCTGGCCTGCGACGGCACGCGAGAGGTCGGCCTTTTCTGGAGCGAGGCGCTGGGGTGGCCGCTGGTCTGGGACCAGGACCAGGAGACCGCGATCCAGTCGCCGGGCGGCGGTACGAAGATCACCTGGGGCGGCCCCCCGGTGGCACCGAAGACGGGCCCGAACAGGCTGTTCCTCGAGCTGGCGCTCACCGCCGACGCCGACGGGGACGCGGAGGTCGACCGCCTGGTCTCGCTCGGCGCGAAGCGTACGGCCACCGGCGAGGGCCACGGCGACCGGACCCTGCTGCTCGACCCCGACGGCAACGAATTCACCGTACGGCGGCGCGGATAGCACCGGCGACACGGGAGCATCGGAGGCACGGGGAGCATCGGCGGTACGAGGAGCACCCCTGCCCCGAGCGTTCGCCCCGCGCCCGTGGTGGCGCGTCGCCGCCGGGCCGCCCACCGGCGGGCCGCACGCGCCGTCCGGTCCGAGGACCGCTCGTCGCGAGTGCTCCCGCCGGTCCGAAAATCACTCGCCGCGGACACTCCGGCCGGTTCGAGGACCACTCGCCGCGGACGCCGGTGGGACAGGCGCGGCAGGGTGCCCGACCCGCGTCGCGCCGGAGCGCGCCCGCCCGGGCCGGCCCAGGACGACTCCGGCCAGGACCAGGGCCAGTCCGCCCAGCTGCTGCACGGTCAGCGCCTCTTCGGCGACCACGGTGCCGAGCAGGACGCCGGTGACGGGATTGAGCAGTCCGATCAGTCCGACGGTCCCCGTGGGCAGGTGCCGCAGCCCGGTGAACCAGGCGACGAAGGCCAGCGCGGTGGCGATCAGGGTGACGTAGGCGAACGCGAGGAGTGTCTGTCCGGAGAGCGCGGGCGGGCGGCCTTCCACCGCCGCGGCGACCGGAAGCAGGAACAGGCCCCCGGCGGTGAGCTGCCAGGCGGTCGAGGCGAGCACGTCGACACCGGTGTTCCACCGTTTGGCCAGGATGTATCCGAGGGACGACACCAGCATGGCGGCGGCCGAGGCCAGGACTCCCGGGACGCTCACCGCCTCCGCCCCCGAGAGCAGCATGAGGCAGACCCCTCCGAGTCCGGTCGCGGCGCCGGCCAGGTGGGCCGTCCGGGGGCGCTCGGACACCAGGGGCCAGGCGATGAGCATCATCGTCAGCGGGGCGACCGCCATGACGGTCGAGGCCACGCTCGTCGGAAGCAGCTGGGAAGCGGCGTAGACGAGGACGAAGAACACGCTCATGTTGAGCAGCCCGAGCACCGCGGACCGCCACCACCACGCGCCGCGCGGCAGCTGTCTGCGCACGGCGAGCAGCACGAGGCCGGCCGGCAGCGCCCGCAGGGCGGCTCCGTAGAGAGGCCGGTCGGCCGGCAGGAACTCGTGCGTCACGAAGTAGTTGGCCCCCCAGGCCACCGGCGCGACCGCGGTCAGTGCCACCCACCGCATATTAGCTTCCATGGAAGCCAATATAACTTCCCGGGAAGCTACAATGCGAGGCATGGAACACGGAGAACCTCTCGACCGCGTGGCCCGCATCCAGGCGGAGTGGCGTCGCGAGCGGCCCGACATCGACACCACCCCGCAGGGAGTGATCGGCCGACTGCACCGCCTCGCCGACCGGCTCGGCGAGGAACTCCGTCTCGTCTACGACCGCCACGGCCTGGGCGAGGGCGAGTTCGACGTCCTGTGCGCCCTGCGCCGCGCCGGTGAACCCTACGAGCGGGCACCCGGTGAACTCGCCGAGCACACCATGGTCACCACCGGCGCGATGACGAAGCGGATCGACCGCCTGGAGCGGGCCGGACTCGTCACCCGCCGCCGTTCCGCCGACGACCAGCGCGGCCGGATCGTCGCCCTCACCCGGCCCGGACGCGAACTCGTCGACCGGGCGTTCACCGACCACATGCGCAACGAACGCCGACTGCTGGACCTGCTGACACCGGCCGAGGCCGAGTCACTGGAAGCCCTGCTCACCGCTTGGCTCTCCCGCATGGACGGACCGCGTACGCCCGGCGACGCGTGACCGGTCCCGGGAGGTCGGGAGAATTGTCCGAAACACCCGATACGTTGGCAGCATGATCAAGGCAGAGAACAGGCACGAACGCATCCGTCCACTGCGTTTCCACGAGACCGCCGGTCTGGAGGACTGGCGCGTGGTCGGCGAGGGTGCGTGCGCCTACTTCCGTACCGGGTCGTTCGCACTCGGCGCCCAACTCGTGCGGGTCATCAGCGAGTTGCCGAGTATGGGGAACGACCACCCGGATGTCGACCTGCGCCGGGAGGGTGTGACCGTACGGCTGATCACGCTCACCGACGACTACTACGGACTGTCCGAGCGGCACATCGATCTCGCCGGGCAGATCTCGGCGATCGCGCGCTCGCTGGACATCACGGCCGACCCGTCCGCCGTCCAGACGGTCCAGGTCACCGTGGACGCGCTCTCCGGTGCCGACGTGATGCCGTTCTGGCGTGCCCTGCTCGGTTACCGGGACCGCGCGCGGAGCGACGAGGATCTGGTCGACCCGGGCGGCCGCGGGGCACCGTTCTCCTTCCAGCGGATGGACGCCCCACGGCCTCGGCGCAACCGCGTGCACATCGACGTGTGGGTGCCCTACGACCGGGCCGGGGCGCGGATCGCCGCGGCCCTGGCGGCGGGCGGCCGTCTGGTGAGCGACGCCGACGCCCCGTCGAACTGGGTACTGGCCGACCCCGAGGGCAACGAGGCGTGCGTCGGCGTGGCCGGTCCCCCCGAGCCGCGCGCCGAGCGTCCGTAGCCCCGTGCGGGCGGACGGGCCGAACCGGCGACGAGACGCTCGATGCCTCGCCGCCGGGGGACTCGCCAAGCTGCGCAAGGACCTCGTCGCGGGCGTGGAGAAGGGCCTCGTCGCGGGCGAGAAGGACGTGTTCGGCGCCGTCGACGTGATCCGGTCCAGGCGCGTCCGACGGCCCGGGCGACGGGCACGCGCGGCGCCTGGACCGACACCGTCGGGCCGGGCGCTGCCGACAGCGCGCGGCCGGTCTTCGCCGACAGCGCGGGAGCCGGGCTCTACGGGCGCGCGCCGGGGCAGTGGGCATCCTCCCGGGACCGCCACGAGAGCGGCGGTGCCGTGGTGCCGCGTTCGAGCAGCCAGGCCGTCGCCTCCACCAGTCCTCTCGCGGCGTCGAGGGGCGTCGTGAAGATCCGTGCCCGCTCGGCGAGCGTATGGCCCCCGCAGTCGGGTACCCGATCGCACAGGACCACGACCTCCGCCTCGACCTCCCAGGGAGGGCCCCAGCGAAGGTCCCAGGGGCATCGGCGGGGAAAGTACAGCTCGGCGCTGAAGCCGATCCCCTCCGACTCGGCGACACCGAAAAGGCCGGCCAGCACGACCCCCTCCACCCGGTGGAACGCGAGGCCACCGCCCGCCCGGCCCGCACCCGCACCCGCACCCGCACCCGCACCGAGGTACCGGGCCAGCGCCCGAACCTGCGCGTCCGCCTCGGACAGCGCATCACGGACCGTGCCGGGGTCCCGCACCTCCGGAAAGACCCAGCGCAGGTCGCCCTGGCCCAACGGGATCGCGTCCATGCGCCCGAGTCTGGCCCACCGGCCCGCAGGACCGGAAGGTGAGCGGCCTCACCGGCGCCACGCCGCACGGATCCGTCCCCTCGAGGCACCGAGCCCTTGACCCTCACGTGGCGTCATGCCGCATGGTCGGTGGCGTGGAGAAACACCTGACCGTGGGACGCGTGGCGGAGCTGGCCGGCGTGAGCGTCCGCACGCTGCACCACTACGACGGGATCGGCCTCGTACGGCCGTCCGCGCGGACCGCGGCCGGATACCGGGCCTACTCGGCGGGCGACGTGGAGCGGCTGCGGGAGGTGCTCGCCTACCGGCGGCTGGGCTTCGGATTACGGGAGATCGCGCATCTGGTCGACGACCCGGCCACCGACGCGGTCGCGCATCTGCACCGGTTGCGCGGCCTGCTGCTGGAACAGCGCGACCGCGCGGCGGCGACGGTATCGGCGATCGACAGGGAACTGGAGGCCGGGGCGATGGGGATCAGGACGACACCGGAGGAACAACTGACCATGTTCGGGGCGCAGTTGTACGACGTCATCGGGTCCGCCTATCCGGCGACGCGGCGGACCGAACCACGGATCGCCGCGCGGGTCTGGGATGCTCTCGGGGACGCGCGAACGGTACTGAACGTCGGTGCCGGCACGGGCTCCTACGAGCCCCCGGACCACGAGGTGACCGCGGTCGAGCCGTCGGCGGTCATGCGGGCCCAGCGTCCCGCGGGCGCGGCACCGTGCGTGGCCGCCGAGGCGGAGAGCCTGCCCTTCGAGGACCGGTCCTTCGACGCGGCGATGGCCTTCAGCACCGTGCACCACTGGCAGGACCCGATCGCGGGGCTGCGCGAGATGCGGCGTGTGGCCCGGCGCGTGGTGGTGTTCACGCACGACGGCAGCGACGCCGCATGGCGTGATCGGTTCTGGCTCACCCGCGACTACCTGCCCGAGGCCGCGGGCCTCGTCGCAAACTGGCCTTCGCTGGCCGAGCTGACCCGTGCGATCGGGGGGCGGGCGGAGCCGGTGCTCATTCCGTGGGACTGCGCCGACGGGTTCTTCGAGGCCCACTGGCGCCGGCCCGAGGCGTACCTGGACGAATCCGTGCGCCGCGCGGTGTCCGTATGGACCAGGGTCGGGCCCGAAGCCGAGCAGCGGGCGGTGACCAGGCTCCGCGAGGATCTGGCCTCGGGCCGGTGGGCCGAGCGCAACCGCGACCTCGTCGCCCTCGACACGGCAGAACTCGGGCTCCGCCTGCTCGTGGCCTGAGTCCGACGACGCGTACCCGCTCGCCGTGCACGGCTCGCTCCGTGCGAGACCTGCGAGAGATCGCGGGAGAAACCCGCGAGAGACCTGCCCGTCCGTTCGGACCGGACATGGCGAAGGCAAGGAGAGCCGTCTCCTTGCCTCTCTCAACGTATAGCGCACCGGGGGGCTTGCCGCAAGACCCCGGTCACGGCGCAGAATCGTCGGCCTGTGCCGCGACCCGCACGGGTCGGGCGTGCGCGCCGCCCGACTGGCGGAGCGGCCGGACGACTCGTCAGCGGGAAGGCAATCAGGGTGAGAACGTGCTCGACAAGAGCTTCGGCAAGGTGGGAGGAGCCGGTGATGCGATCGGCCGTCGCAGTGCGGCGCATGACCGCGGCCCCGGAGGTGGCACGGTGACCGAGCAGTACGGGCAGTACGGGCAGTACGTGTCGGACATTCACGAGGCCGACGAGACGCAGGTGGCGGTCGTCGGCGGCAAGGGCGCGCAGCTGGGCGGGCTGTCGCGGATCGAAGGCGTCGGCGTGCCGGACGGTTTCTGCGTGACGACGGACGCCTTTCGGCGGATCGTGGCGCAGGCGCCGTCGATCGACGACCGGCTCGATGAACTGTCCCGCGTGGACCCGGACGACCGGGAGGCGATCCGCACGCTCAGCGCGCAGGTGCGCCGAGCCATCGAGGAGATCGCCGTCCCCGGTGAAATCGCGGCGGCGATCACCGGCGCGCTCGCCCGGCTCGGTGAACGGTCCGCGTACGCCGTCCGGTCCAGCGCGACGGCGGAGGACCTGCCGACGGCCTCGTTCGCCGGCCAGCAGGACACGTACCTGAACGTCGTCGGGCCGGCGGAGGTTCTCCGGCACGTCAGCCGGTGCTGGGCCTCGCTGTTCACGGAGCGGGCCGTGACCTACCGCCGGCGGAACGGCATCGACGACCGCACGGTCCACATGGCCGTGGTCGTGCAGCGGATGGTCTTCCCGGACGCGTCCGGCATCCTGTTCACGGCCGACCCCGTCACGGGCAACCGGAAGGTCGCCACCGTGGACGCCGGCTTCGGTCTCGGCGAGGCCCTCGTCTCGGGCCTGGTCAACCCGGACGTCTTCAAGGTGCGCGACGGTGAAGTCGTCGCCAGGACGATCGCGGCCAAGCAGCGTGCCGTGCACGCCCTGCCGGCCGGCGGAACGCGAGAGGTGGCGGTCGAGGCGCAGATGCAGCGGCGACCTGCGCTGACGGATGCGCAGGTCGTACGGCTCGTACGGCTCGGGCGTCGGATCGAAGCGCACTTCGGGCGCCCGCAGGACATCGAGTGGTGCCTGGTCGACGACGGTTTCCGGATCGTGCAGAGCCGGCCGATCACGACGCTGTTCCCCGTCCCCGAGAGCACCGACCAGGAGAATCACGTCTACGTCTCCGTCGGCCATCAGCAGATGATGACCGACCCCATGAAGCCGCTGGGCCTGTCCATGTGGCGGCTGACGGCCATGGTGGCGATGCACGAGGCCGGCGGGCGGCTGTTCGTCGACGTCGCCCCGCGCCTGGCCTCGCCCGCGACCCGTGCCGCCCTCCTGGACGTCATGGGGAGAGGCGATCCGCTGGTGCGGGATGCGCTGGAGACCGTCCTCGGCCGCGACGACGTCGTCCCCTCTCCCCCGGACGCGGGCCCCGGGGCTCCTCCCACCGGCGGTGCGTCCGCCCCGGCCGAGGCCGATCCGACCGAGGCCGATCCGGCCATCGTCTCCGAACTGATCGAGCGCAGCCGGGCGTCCGTCGCCGCCCTGGAACGCGACATCCGGACGAAGTCCGGACCGGCCCTGTTCGACTTCCTGCTGGAGGCCTTCGAAGAGCACAAGCGGGTCCTCGGCGATCCGCTGAACATACGGGCGATCATGGCGGGGATGGAGGCCACCTGGTGGCTCAACGACAAGCTGTGGGAGTGGCTGGGCGAGAAGAACGCGGCCGACACGCTGACGCTGTCCGCCCCGGACAACATCACGTCGGAGATGGGACTGGAGCTGCTCGACGTCGCGGACGTGATCCGCCCGCACGCGGAAGTGGTGGCGTTCCTGCGGGGTGTTCGCGTCGAGGACGAGAACTTTCTGGACGAGCTGGTGAAGCTCGCGGGCGGGGCGGAGGCGCGCGACGCCATCGAGGGCTACCTCGACCGGTACGGCGTGCGCTGCGTCGGCGAGATCGACATCACGAGGCCACGGTGGAGCGAGTGCCCCGCCACGCTCGTGCCCGTGATCCTCGACAACGTCAGGAACTTCGAGCCGGGCGCCGCCCGGCGGCGCTTCGAGCAGGGACGGCAAAAGGCCGCGCAGAAGGAACAGGAGGTGCTGGAGCGCCTGCGGACCCTGCCGGACGGGGACCGGAGGGCCGACACGACCAAGCGGATGATCGACCAGGTCAGGGCGTTCGCCGGGTACCGGGAGTACCCGAAGTACGGCATCGTCCGCCGCACCTTCGTCTACAAGCGGGCCCTCCTGGCAGAGGCCGGGCGGCTCGTCCGGGCCGGCGTGCTCGCCGAGGCGGAGGACGTCTTCTACCTCACGTTCCAGGAGTTCCACGACGTCGTACGCACGAACCGGGTGGACGACCGGCTCGTGCGGCGGCGCAAGGAGGAGTTCCGGTCGTACCACGCGCTCACACCGCCCCGGGTGCTCACCTCGGACGGTGAGGCCGTCACCGGGGCGTACCGGCGCGACGACGTGCCGGCCGGCGCCCTCATCGGTCTGCCGGTGTCCGCCGGGACCGTCGAAGGAAGGGCACGCGTCGTCCTCGACATGGCGGAGGCCGATCTCGAAGCGGGCGACATCCTGGTCACGCCCTTCACCGACCCCAGCTGGTCGCCGCTGTTCGTCGCGGTCGCGGGTCTGGTGACGGAGGTGGGCGGCCTGATGACCCATGGCGCGGTCATCGCCCGTGAGTACGGCCTGCCGGCCGTCGTGGGCGTGGAGCGGGCCACCCGGTTGATCCGTGACGGCCAGCGCATCCGCGTGCACGGCACCGACGGGTACATCGAGATCCTGTCCTGAACCCAGCTCTGGGCGAGCCCTGCCAACTGGGCCGGAAAGTAAGCGGGTTGGTCGACCGGAATCGGTTGGCGGCCGGGTGTCCGGGGGCAGCGGTCCGCCGTCGGACACCCGGGCCCGGGAACAGCGGCTTCGCCCTGGTCGGGCCCGGGCGGGGTGCGATGATGGGGGCATGGGACGACAGAGGACCAAGCCGGCTCCGACGCCGCCGACCACCACGCGTGGCCGGCGTACTCGTGACGGCCTGATCCTCGCCGGCCGGGAGGTCCTCGAACAGCAGGGGTGGCCGGCGTTCAGCCCCGAAGCGGTGGCGCAGGCGGCAGGCGTCTCGTACGGGACGTTCTATACGTACTTCGAGTCCAGGGAAGACCTCCTGCGCCATGTGGTCCGGTCGGTCGCGGGCGAGATGTTCGCGTCCAGCCTGGTACCGCCGGACACCGCGGACGACCCCTACACGAAGCTGGTGGAGGCGAACCGTCTGTACCTGCGCGCCTGGGACAGGGCGTCGAAGGTGCTGCGGCTCGTGGACCAGGGGGCGGCCGCGGACGAGACCTTGCGGCAGATGGTCCTCGAGATCCGGGAGTTCTACGTCAGCCGTGCCACCAGGGGCATCCGGCGCCTGCAGGAAGCGGGGCTGGCGAATCCGAACCTGGACACCCGGCTGACGGCCCTGGCGCTGGGGTCGATGGTCGAGCAGGTCGCCCACGCGAGATCGTCCATGGACGAGCCGTACGACGAGGACACGGTGGTCGACCACCTCTCGCGTCTGTGGGCGGCGGCCATCGGGCTGCGCGGCGCGCCGGACGAGGGCTGGGCCGACCGTGTCGACGGCTCCGCGGGGACGGCCTCCGGCTGACGTACGCGGGCCGCCGCGTCCGGCTGACGGGGACTCGCCGGCACCGCCGCCCCTGATGCCGTCCGGTCGCGGACCACGAGAACGTTCCAGGCGTGCCGTCTCATGGCGCCGGTGCCATGAACACCGTCACTGCGCGGTGGGGTTGGTGTAGTCGTCGAGCAGAGGACTGTGGCGTTCGGTGAGGGGGCCGACGCCGAGGTCTTCCCGCATGAGCTTGCGCATCCTGGCGGCCGCCTTGCCTCGTTCCTCCCAGCGGGCGCGATCCTCCGGACTGCTGACAGCGGTGCCGTCGATGTAGCCGTCGCAGATGCCTCGCAGACAGTGGAACACCCCGTTGGAGGCCTTGACGACGGGTTCGGGCGCGGTGAGCCACATCCGTTCCGACGCGATCCCCATGCCCGAATCCCGAAAGGCCTCGCGCAACACGAGCGCCCGCTCGTCGTCGGAAGCGTGTTCTCGCTGGGCCAGGGCCCGCAGGGTCTCACCGAGGACCTTCACGGTGGTGGTGTACTGCGTGTAGACGTCGAGCCGGAGCCTGAGACCTTCCTTGGCATCCTCGCGCTTCCACCGGTTCCGGTCGGCGATGAGGGTGGAGCCGATGCCGATCACGGCCCCGGCCAGGGTGGAGAGCAGTGGCAACCAGTCCATGCGGGCCAGCTTGGGCCATCCGGCACCGGCGGCACCAGATGGGCCGAGGGAACGAACCCGTACCGACGGCTTCTCGGCCTGACACCGCCCGCGACGGGCCGCCGGACGCGCCGAACGTGCAGGGCGTTCCGAGGGCGACGGGCGTTTCGGAGGCGACGGGCGCGCGGACGGCTCAGCGCCCCGTGAACACGGGCTTCCGCTTGGTCAGGAAGGCGTTCAGACCGGTCCGGTAGTCGTCCGAGGCACCGGTGAGGGCGATCTGTTCCGCCTCGCGTTCCAGCGCGGCGTCGAGCGCCGGTCCAAAGGAGAGGGTCACGGCGGTCTTCATGGCGGCGAACGCCCGCGTGGGTCCGGCGGCGAGTTCGGCCGCGCTCCGCCGGACCGTGCCCTCGAAGTCCTCGTCGGCGACGACCTGATGCAGCAGTCCCAGGTCGCGTGCTTCCGCCGCGTCGAGCAGTCGGGGGCGCAGCAGCAGATCGAGCGCCACGGCGCGTCCGGCGATGCGGGGCAGGGTCCAGGAGATCCCGGTGTCGCAGGACAGGCCGATGCCGGCGAAGGCGGTGGTGAACGTCGCGGACGAGGCGGCGATCCGGACGTCGCACGCCAGCGCCAGCGCCATACCGGCACCCGCGGCCACCCCGTTGACCGCGGCGACCACGGGCTTGGGCATCGTCAGGAGCGTCCGTACGAGGGGGTTGTACTGCTCGCGTACGGCGTCGGCCATGGCCTGTCCGCCGCCCGCGGACCGTGCTTCCTCCAGGTCCTGGCCGACGCAGAACGCCCGGCCGCTTCCGGTGAGCACCACGGCGCGGACGTCCGGGTCGTCGGCCACGGTCCGCAACGCGTCCAGCAGTTGGGCCTTGGCGTTCAGGTCGAGGCTGTTCATCCGGGCCGGCCGGGCGAGCCGGATCGTCCGGACGTCTCCTTGCGTGGACGTGGTGACGGCAGGGGTGTGCGGCATGGTGGTTCCGTTCCTGGCTCGGTGGCGGATCGTCCGACGGGACTCGGTGTTCAGGTGGTCGTCTACAAGGCCCTGTGGACCGCGGTCCTGGTGGCGAGCCCGGTCAGCGCCTCGTCGTACTGCTCCTTCAGCGCCGAGACGAGTTCGGCGACGTTGAGACTCCGCTTGACGGCGCCGATGCCCTGGCCGGATCCCCATATGTCCTTCCACGCGCGGGCGTTCGTGTTGCCGCCGGAGCCGAAGTTCATCGCGGAGGGGTCGGACTCGGGCAGGTCGTCGGGGTCGAGTCCGGCCGCGGTGATGCTGCCGCGCAGGTAGTTGCCGTGGACTCCGGTGAACAGGTTGCTGTAGACGATGTCCTTGGCGGTGCCGTCCACGATCATCCGCTTGTAGGCGGGTGAGTTGTCGGCCTCGATGGTGGAGAGGAACGCCGATCCGATGTAGGCGAGGTCGGCGCCCGCGGCCAGGGCGGCCAGGATCGACCGGCCGTGGGCGATGGCGCCGGACATCAGCAGCGGGCCGTCGAACCAGTCACGGATCTCCTGGACGAGCGCGAAGGGCGACTGCGTGCCCGCGTGGCCGCCGGCTCCGGCGGCCACGGCGATGACGCCGTCGGCACCCTTCTCGATGGCCTTGCAGGCGAATTCGTTGCTGGTCACGTCGTGCAGCACGATCCCGCCGTACGCGTGCACGGCGTCGTTGATCTCGGGACGCGCCCCGAGTGAGGTGATCACGATCGGCACCCGGTGCTTCACGATCACGTCCATGTCGAGCTCGAGGCGGTCGTTCGAGCGGTGCACGATCTGGTTGACCGCGAACGGGGCGACGACCGCGTCCGGGTGCGCGTCCGCGTACGCGGCGTTCTCCTCCGTGATGCGGTCCAGCCAGTCGGACAGCAGGGACGCGGGCCGGGCGTTGAGCGCCGGGAAGGAGCCGATCACACCGGCCTGGCACTGGGCGATGACCAGTTCGGGTCCGGAGGCGATGAACAGGGGCGAGCCCACGACGGGCAGCGTGAGGGGCCGCGACAGGGCGGGTGGCAGCGACATGGCGGGTCCTTTGACGGCTTGGACGGCTGAGGCGGCTGAAACGACTGAGACGGCTTGGATGCTTCAGACGGCTTTCGGCGGGCTCCTCGGCGGTATGACGACCGGCGGAGGGGACCTCGGCGAGGGGCAGCGCAGCGATTGTGCAACTCGTTGCACAATCGGGCAAGGGCATCCGTCCGCCGGCCGCGCGCCGCCGGTGACGTCGACACTCGCACTCCCGGCTCCCCGCGAGCGGCCCGACCAGCGGCTTTCCCGGGGAGCGCCAAGGCGATCCAGCAACCTGACTTTTTTGTCAGAGAGATGCGCGTCACAATCAGCAACCCAATTGGTGATCTCGACACAGGCTCAACAGATCCCGCCATCAGACTTGACTATTTTGTCAGCTTCATTGACGCTGCCGTCATCACGACTCCAGCCCACCGTGAGCGGTGCGGCTGTCGACATCCGTCAAAGGCCCAGGGAGAGACGCGCATGGACGTCCAGTTCGATTTCGACGGCAAGCGGGTGGTGGTGTTCGGCGGCACGTCCGGCATCAATCTCGCCATCGCCGAGGCTTTCGCCGCGAGGGGCGCCGCGGTGGCGGTGGCCAGCCGGAAGCGGTCCAACGTCGACGCGGCCGTGAGACGGCTCGGCGCCCACGAGAACCCCGTGCGCGGCTTCGTGGCCGACGTGCGGGACATGGGGTCGGTCACGGAGGTCTTCGAGGCGGTGCGCTCGGAGTGGGGGCCGGTCGACGTCCTGGTCTCCGGGGCGGCCGGCAACTTCCTGGCGGAGGCGGGCGAGTTGTCGTCGAACGGCTTCAAGGTGGTCGTGGACATCGACCTGAACGGCACCTTCCACGTGCTGCGCGCAGGGTTCGAGCACCTGGCTCCCGGTGCCTCGGTCATCAACATCACTGCGCCGCAGGCGGCGATTCCCGTGCGCTATCAGGCGCATGTGTGCGCGGCGAAGGCCGGCGTGGACCAGCTGACCCGGGTGCTCGCCCTGGAGTGGGGCGTCAAGGGCATCCGCGTGAACGCCATCGCGCCGGGCCCGATCGCCGGCACGGAGGGGCTGGCCCGGCTCTCGCCGGGAGACGACCCGGACGGCGACAGGTCGGTGAAGAGTGTTCCGCTGGGCCGGTTCGGCACCACTCAGGAGATCGCCGACCTGGCGATGTTCCTGTCGTCCTCCGCCGCCGCCTACATCTCCGGCGCCGTGATCCCCTGCGACGGCGGAGGCTCGTTCGAAAGCGTCCGCGCGATCGAGGAAGCCGGCCGCTTCCTCGCCTCGGCCTCGCGGTGACGGCACCGCGTCCGTCCGCTCTCGGAGCCGCGAAAAAGGCCGGCGGAATGTCCGTCCGGCCCGGCGGCGCCACCGCGGAGCTCGCCCACGCCCCGGCCGTACCCGATGCGTCCCCCAAGTCTCAGGAGCCGTCCGCATGAAGCGTCAGATCTGCACCGAGGACCACGAGGCCTTCCGGGCCGTCGTGCGGACGTTCCTGGACAAGGAGGTGCTGCCGCATTACGAGCAGTGGGAGAGGGACGGCATCGTCTCCCGCGAGGTCTGGCGGGCCGCCGGGCGGCAGGGCCTGCTCGGTCTCGCCGTGCCCGAGGAGTACGGAGGCGGCGGGAACACCGACTACCGCTACAGCGCCGTGCTCGCCGAGGAGTTCGGCCGCGCGTACGCCGCCGGCTTCGCCCTCGGCCTGCACAACGACATGATCGGCCCCTACCTGACCTCGCTGGCGACCGAGGAGCAGAAGCGGCGCTGGCTCCCGGGCTTCTGCAGCGGCGAGATCGTCACCGCGATCGCGATGACCGAGCCCGGCGCGGGCTCCGACCTCCAGGGCATCCGCACCACCGCCGCGGACCACGGCGACCACTGGGTCCTGAACGGATCCAAGACCTTCATCTCCAACGGCATCAACGCCGACCTGGTGATCGTGGTCGCCAGGACCACCCCCGAGGGCGGGGCGCACGGACTGTCGCTGCTCGTCGTCGAACGGGGCACGGAAGGCTTCGAGCGCGGCCGCAACCTCGACAAGATCGGCCAGAAGTCGCAGGACACCGCCGAGTTGTTCTTCAACGACGTCCGCGTGCCCAAGGAGAACCTGCTCGGCGAGC
This sequence comes from Streptomyces sp. NPDC021080, assembly GCF_044333225.1. Lineage (NCBI taxonomy): Bacteria > Bacillati > Actinomycetota > Actinomycetes > Kitasatosporales > Streptomycetaceae > Streptomyces > Streptomyces sp. NPDC021080. The sequence goes on from NZ_JBIRQM010000014.1 coordinate 243,708, forward strand.
CGAACGGCGCCTTCCTGCACCTGATGACCAATCTCGCGCAGGAGCGCATCACGATCGCGGTCGCCGCCGTCGCCGGGGCGGAACGCCTGCTGGAGATCACCACGCGGTACGTGAAGGGGCGCGAGGCGTTCGGCCGGCCGCTCGCGAAACTCCAGCACATCCGGTTCGAGATGGCCGAGATGGCCACCGAGTGCGCCGTCACCCGCACCTTCCTCGACCGCTGCGTCGAGGAACACACGAACGGCACCCTGGACACCGTCCACGCCTCGATGGCGAAGTGGTGGGCGACCGAGCTGCAGAAGCGGGTCGCGGACCGGTGTCTGCAACTCCACGGCGGCTACGGCTACATGACGGAGTATCCGATCGCCAGGGCGTTCACCGACGGCCGGGTCCAGACCATCTACGGCGGAACGACCGAGATCATGAAGGAGATCATCGGACGCTCCCTGCTCGCCTGATGTGCTGTGTACGGTGCGCACATGTCCGCCTTTCTTCAGCAACTCCCCGCGCTCGTGGGCGTCGTGATCGGCGCCCTGGGTTCGTATCTGGCCCTCGTCCGCAGCGACCGTGAACGCTTCGAACGGGACCGGGCGGTCCGCTGGGAAGAACGGCGTCTGGCCGTGTACTCCGAGTACGCGCGGTCGCTGAAGAAGTCGGTGACCGTCACCTACCGTGTCGCCGCCCACATGGGCAACGACCCGCACCCGCACCCCTTGTCCCTGGCCGAGGCGGAACCGCTCCTGGCCCGGGCCACCGACGACCGCGATCCTGCCGGCGAGGCCCTGATCATGCTGGGCAGCCGCGAAGTGGTGGACCGGGCCCGGGAATGGGTGACCGTGGTGATGGAGATGGAACGCTTCCAGCGTGTGGGCACCCGCGATCCACAGGCATGGCAGGCACTCCTGGAACGCCAGCGCAGGGGCCGGGAGGGCTACTACGCGGCCGTACGCGAGGACCTCCAGCTGCCCCCCGGCCACCCGGGCCGATGGCTGACGACACCGGAGACGTGACACCGGAACACAGCCGTCGGCCGGCCGGTCCATCCTGTCGACGAGGTCGGCGGCGATGCGCCGGCCCCCTGGCGAGTGATGCCCGGGCGGCGGGCGGCCCGGGCCACCGGCAGGGGCTCGTCGCACGGCGGCACGCACCTTCACGTACTACGGCGCCGACGGCGACTCCTCCGTAGAGTCGTACGCGGCGGTCCGGCTGTGACGTCTCGCAGGCTTCGCCCGGCCCGCACCCGCCACCGGGCGGACCGGCCGCCCGCCTGCCCGCCACGGCCGCCGAGGCGGAATCGGCGCCCGCTGCCCGCTCGAGGAGGAGAACGTTGGCTTCCACCGGTGCCACGTACGCGATCACCGGGGCCTCCGGCCGTCTGGGCGGGCGTGTCGCCCGCAGGCTGGCCGCCTCCGGTATCGCGCAGACCCTCCTGGCCCGCACCCCCTCCCGCGCTCCGCGGCTGCCCGGCGCGATCGCGGTACCCGGCGCCTACGACGACCACGAAGCCCTCGTACGCGCCCTGCGGGCCACCGACCGCGTCCTGATGGTCTCGGCCGCGGAGTCCCCCGACCGGCTCCGGGACCACCGCACCTTCGTCGACGCCGCCGCTCGGGCCGGTGTCGCGCATCTGGTCTACATCTCCTTCTACGGGGCCGCGCCCGACGCGACCTTCACCCTGGCCCGGGACCACTGGCACACCGAACAGCACATCCGCGCCGCCGGAATCCCCTTCACCTTCCTGCGCGACAACCTCTATGCCGACTTCATGCCCGCCCTCGTCGGCGCCGACGGCGCCATCCGCGGCCCGGCCGGCGACGGCAGGGCGGCCCTGGTCGCCCAGGACGACATCGCCGACGCCGCGGTGGCGGTGCTGCGTGATCCGCGTCCGCACGCCGGCCACGCCTACGAGCTGACGGGACCGGAGGCACTCACCCTCACCGACGTGGCCCGGATCCTCACCGAGGTCGGTGGCCGACCGGTCTCCTACGTCCCGGAGACGACCGAGGAGGCGTACGCCTCCCGCGCGGCCTACGGGGCGCCCGGCTGGCAGCTCGACGCATGGGTGTCCACCTACACGGCGATCGGCGACGGATCCCTGGCCACCGTCACCACCGCCATCGAGGACCTCACCGGGCGTCGGGCGGCATCGCTGGATCAGGTCCTGCGTGCCGCGGCCGACGGACCCGCTTCGCCCGGACGGCCGTAGAGCTCGCCCGAACGACCGTGGAACTCGGCCGGACGAGCGCAGAAGCCGGATTCAGCGCGGGATCACCCAGTCCGGGGTCCAGGTCCCGGCGGCGTCATGGCCCGCCGTCGTGGCGGCGAGGTGGGTGCGGAGCGTGGCCAGCGCCGGGTGGGGATTGTCGCGGTGCCACAGGAGCGAGTGCGGGTAGACGGGTGTCGGGCCGGTCACCGGGATCAGGCGCAGACCGTGGCCGGCGGGCCAGACGAGCCGGGTCTGCTCACCCATGAACGTGGCGAGCGCCGGCGTGTCGGCGACGGTGTCGAGGAGCGCGTCGGAGCCGAAGTTGGGGCCGGTCGCCTCGATGGTGAGCCCGAACTCGGCGACGAGGTCGTCGTAGTAGGCGGCCCACTCGGTCCCGGGGACGATGCCCGGCATCCAGATGCGGTGACCGGCGAGCTCGGCGACCGTCACCGACTTCGCGCCCGCCAGCGCGTGGGCGGGGCCGGTGAGCAGCTGGAGCGGCTCGTCGAGCACCCGTACGCACTCGATGTCCTCGGGAAGGGGCCGGCCCGGCACGGCGACCGCGCGGAAGGACGCGTCGATCGCGCCGGACCGGATGGCGGCGACGGCCGTATCGATGTCGAACAGCATCACCACGTCGAGGTCGACCTCGGGGTACGTGCGGTGGAAGCCGCGCATCAGGCCCGAGGCCGCGCCGCGCGAGGCGATGATGTCGACGCGCAGCGGACGGCGGCCGGTGCGCACGGACGCGACCGCGCGTTCGGACACGCGCAGCAGCTCGCGCGCGTGGGGCAGGAACGCCTGGCCGTCGATGGTGAGCTCGGCGCCTCGCGGGGTGCGGGTGAACAGCCGCACCCCGAGGGCGCGCTCCAGGGCGGCGACGCGTTTGGAGACGGCCTGCTGGGTGACCGCGAGTTCCGTGGCGGCCTGCTGGAACTGCCCCGCGTCGGCGACGGCGACGAAGGTCCGTACGGTGTCGAGGTCCATGCCACCACCCTAGGTACACAACCGATGGTTGTGGGGTGTGCTCCGCCGGTTGTTTGATCCCCGGTCGCGGTGCTCGCTTTGATGTCTCGGGACGCGGATCGGTTGTACGGGTGAGGGGCGAGGGTTCGGGCATGGGGAGCGGGCAACGGCTGGGGCGGCGGTTCGGGTGGCTCTGGGGCGCCTACGGGGCCAGCGCGCTCGGCACGTGGCTCGCCTTCGGCTCGTTCGAGCTGATCGCCATCCGGGTACTGCACGCGGGGCCGGCCGAGGTCGCCGTGCTCGCCTCGGTGGGGGCCGCGGTGGGCGCGGCCGTGGCGGTGCCGCTGGGCCCGTGGGTGGAGTTCCGCCGCAAGCGCCCGGTGCTGATCGCGATGGACCTGGTGCGGTTCGCGGCGCTGCTGACGGTCCCCGCCGCGTTCGCGCTCGGCGTGCTCACCTTCTTTCAGCTGCTGCTCGTCTCGGTCGTCGTCGCGGCGGCCGACATCACCTTCCGCGCCGCCTCCGGCGCGTACCTGAAGACGCTGGTGGCGGCCGAGGACCTGCTCGTCGCGGGCGCCCGGTTCGAGTCGACGGCCTGGACGACCACGATCATCGGGCCGCCGCTGGGCGGCGCGGCGATCGGGCTTCTGGGCCCGGTGGCGACGGTGGTGGCCGACGGGGTCAGCTATCTGCTCTCCGCGCTGGGCATCCGTGCGACGGGCGGGCACGAGCCGCGGCCCGAACGCCGGGAGGCCGCGCGCATGCGGGCCTCGGACCTGCTCGACGGCTGGCGCTACATCCTCGCCGACCCCACGCTGCGTCCGCTGTTCTTCAACACCGCCCTGTTCAACGGCCTGGTGATGGCCGCCCAGCCGCTGCTGGCCGTCCTGATGCTGGGCAGGCTCGGGTTCACCCCGTGGCAGTACGGCCTCGCCTTCGCCGTGCCCTCGATCGGCGGGCTGCTCGGTTCACGGCTGGCCCGGCCGCTGGTCGCCCGGTTCGGGCAGCATCGGGTCCTGGCCGCGTCCGGGGCGCTGCGCGCGATCTGGCCGCTCGGCCTGGCCTTCCTGGGGCCGGGCGCGGGCGGGCTGCTGCTGGTGATGGGCGTCGAGCTCGGGCTCATCTTCTGCTGCGGGGTCTTCAACCCCGTCTGCTCCACCTCCCGCCTCGAACGCACCGCGAACGACCGGGTCGCCCGCACGCTGACCGCCTGGGCGGTGACGACCAAGGCCTCGACCGCGCTCCTGACGGCGCTCTGGGGTGTACTGGGCACCCTGCTCGGCCCGCGCACGGCCATCGCCCTGGCCGGCGTCCTCCTGCTGGCGACCCCGCTGCTCCTCCCCCGGCGAGCGGCGGCGCCCGTCACCGCCGAGGCGGAGGCGGCAGCGGCGCCGGGGCGCGTCTGAGGAGAGGCGGCGCGGCCCGAGGTGCTGGTGCCGAGGCACGCCACGGTGCGGCACGACACCAGCACGCGCGCCGCACCGGGTGCCACGCCCCGGGCACCACGCGCGCGGCGCACTGCCCACTACGCGTGACGCCCCGGTCGCCGCGCGGCCTGCGCACCGTCCCAGGGCGCGCCACGCCGGGTCGCCGAGGAGGCGGCAAGGAGGACGGCCGAGTGCCTCGGCGGCTACCCCAGAGGGCACTCGGTCAGCGGTGACGTACGGTCCGCGTCCGCCGGGCGCGGCACGGTGTGGCCGGCCGGCGGGCGTCCTTCGCCGGCCAGCCAGCGTTCCAGCGCGGTGAAGGCCGCGTGATGGCAGGGGGTCATCGGACGGAGCCGGTCCGGGAACGCGTCGACGAGGGAGTCGGTGTGGGTCCCGCCCTCGATGCGGTAGTACCGCAGCAGCGGACCTCGCCCGGCCTCGCGCACCATCCGGGCGTAGACGTCGCCGTCGCGGCCGATCGGCAGCAGCACGTCGAGCGTTCCCTGGAGGGTGATGAGCGGTTTGCCGATGCGCCCGGTCAGCGCGATGCGGTCGACGGCGCGGTGCACGGCCCGCGGTCTCGCGCCGTAGTCGTAGTCGGCGTCGCAGCCGGGGGTGCCGGAGGCGCAGAACGGGGTTCCCGCCTCGGTCGCCCCGTCGTAGCCGGGGTCCAGTTCCTCACGGTAGAGGCGCTGGGTCAGATCCCAGTAGGTCGTGTAGTGGTACGGCCACAGGAACTCCGATCCGGCCGGATAGCCGGCCGCGTGCATCGCCTCCTGTGCCTCCTCGGCGCCGGGTCCGCCCGCCGCGTAGAGCGGGTACGCGCGCAGCGCGGGCGGCAGGAAGGTGAGCAGGCCCGGTCCCTTCGAGGTCCAGAGCGTGCCCTCCCAGTCGACTCCCCCGTCGTAGAGCTCGGGGTGGTTCTCCAGCTGCCAGCGGACCAGGTAGCCGCCGTTGGAGATGCCGGTGGCGATGGTGCGGGAGGGGGGCTTCCCGTAGCGCTCCTCGACGACGGTGCGGGCTGCCCGGGTGAGCTGGGTGAGCCGTGTGTTCCACTCGGCGATGGCGTCGCCGGGCCGGGCGCCGTCCCGGTAGAAGGCGAGGCCGGTGTTGCCCTTGTCGGTGGCGGCGTAGGCGTAACCGCGCGCGAGGACCCAGTCGGAGATGGCGCGGTCGTTGGCGTACTGCTCGCGGTTGCCCGGTGTTCCGGCGACGACGAGTCCGCCGTTCCAGTGGTCGGGCAGCCGGATGACGAACTGCGCGTCGTGGTTCCAGCCGTGGTTCGTGTTGGTGGTGGAGGTGTCGGGGAAGTAGCCGTCGATCTGGGTCCCGGGCACTCCGCTGGGCGTCGGCAGGTCCTTGGGCGTCAGGCCCGCGTAGTCGGCGGGGTCGGTGTGGCCCGAGGCGACGGTTCCGGCGGTGGTCAACTCGTCCAGGCAGGCCGCCTGTTGGCGGGCGGCGCCGGGTACCCGGGGCCGATCGCCCGCGGAGCAGGCCCTGTTGTGCGGGCCGTGGCCGCCGACGGCGACGGCGGGTGACGGTGCGGCCGCCGCGAGGGCGCCCGAACCGGCGGTCGTGAGCACCAGCGCGCAGAGCGCGGCGCGCCATGCGGGCCGCCGGCCGCCGGGTGGAGTGAGGTGCGTACTGGAGTGGAGCATCCGGGACCTCGGATCCGCGTGGGGATGGGGTGGACGCGCCGGAGGCTAGTGACACGGGGGCCGGTGGGGACATGTGCCGGACCGCCATGATGGCGGTGGCGGGAGCGGCGTCGCCACCATGGCGGTCCGTGTCCTCGTGTGCGGGCGGAACCTGAGGCCCGGTCAGGGACGGCCGCCGTCGGCGAGCCGCTGCCGGCCTCGTGTCCGAGCGCACCTCCGACCACCAGGACGTCCCGGCCCCGGAACTGCCGACCGTCCTCGGCATGCCGCGAGGTCGCCGGCTTCCTGCGTGCGGCCGGACCGGAACCCGCCGAGCGGACCGCGCTCGACCAGGGCGTGAGCGTCCGGTTCCCGGCCGGCTTGACGTATTCCGATATGGGAATACGATGGCTGTCATGGCACGAGCAGCGACGACGTCGGACGCGTTCAACGCGATAGCCGAGCCGCAGCGCCGGGACATCCTGATGCTGCTGCGGGCGGGTGAGCGGCCGGTGACCGACGTGGCCCAGGAGTTGGGGATGAGCCAGCCCGGGGCGTCCAAGCACCTGCGGGTGCTCCGGGAAGTAGGGCTGGTGCAGGTCCGCGAGGCCGGCAAGCAGCGCCTCTACGGCCTCGACGCCCGCGGGCTGCGGCCGATCCACGAGTGGGTCGGCGGATTCGAGCGGTTCTGGAACGAGAGTTTCGACCGGCTGGACTCCTACGTGCAGGACCTCAAGCAGACACGGCAGGAGGACTGACCGATGGCAGGGGCAAGGCAACAGACGCAGGCGGAGCCGGCGACGGCCGACCGGGAGATCGTGCTCTCCCGGGTCATCGACGCCCCACGGGAGCTGGTGTTCGAGGCGTTCACCGAGGTCCGGCACCTGTCACGGTGGTGGGGTCCGGAGGGGTTCACCACCACCACGCGGTCCTTCGAGTTCCGCGAGGGCGGGGAGTGGGTCTTCGTGCTCCACGGGCCGGACGGGACCGACTACTCCGAGTGGATCCGCTGGGTGCGGATCGCCCCGCCGGAGCGGATCGCGCTGCTGCACGGTGAGTTCCGCGACGACCCGAACGCCTTCGAGTCGGCCGTGACCTTCACGCCGGACGGTGCGGCGACCCGGATCGAGATGCGCACGCTGTTCCCCACGAAGGAACTGCGCGACGAGGCGGTCGAGAAGTACCGCGCGGTCGAGGGCGGCCGGCAGACCCTGGACAGCCTGGCGGCCTACGTCGCCGACCTCGCGCGGAAGGAGGTGGAGGGCTGATGGCCGGGAAGGTGTTCTTCAGCGTGTCGATGTCGCTGGACGGCTTCATCGCACCCGAGCCCGTCCCCGTCGAGAAAGAACTCTTCTCGCCGGACAGGCAGGACGACCCCGACGTTCGGCGCTGGATGGCGCAGTGGATGGAGCTCCAGCAGTGGATCTTCCCGCAGCGGTTCTTCCGGGAGAACCTCAAGCTGGGCGAGGGCGGCGAGGAGGGCGTCGACAACGACATCGCGCGGGAGACGTTCGAGCGCACCGGCGCGAGCGTCATGGGCAAGCGCATGTTCGACCTCGGCGAGCAGTCCTGGCCCGAGGAGGCGCCCTTCCACACCCCGGTCTTCGTCGTGACCCACACCAGGCGCGACCCGTGGGAGCGGCCCGGCGGCACCACGTTCCACTTCGTCGACGACAGCATCGAGCACGCCCTCGACCGGGCCCGCGAGGCCGCCGGTGACCGTGACGTCCGCATCGCCGGCGGCGGCGCGACGATCCTGGAGCACCTGAACGCCGGTCTGGTCGACGAGTTCTCGATCACACTGTCACCCGTGCTCTTCGGCGCCGGCACCCGCCTGTTCGACGGCGTGGACACGTCCAGGGTCGCGCTGGAGCAGATCCGTTCGCAGGCGTCGTCGCGGGTGACCCACCTGACCTACGCCGTACACCCACGCTAGCCGGACCGGCCCAGCGTCAAGGCAAGTCCCGGCGGCGGCGCGAAGTCCCGGCGGCGGCACCCTGAAAGAGCTCACACATCGCGGCGCCCGACGACGAGCACGGCGACTGCGATCGTGATCAGCGGCCACAGCGTGTACACGATCCAGGAGCCGGGGACCGTGGCGCTGTAGCCCAGGGATCCAGGATCGGGCTCCCAGTTCTGGACCAGGCGCTTCCAGGCTTCCGACACCAGCGCGTGTTTGACGTCCGCCGACCAGCGGGCGCTCTCCGAGAACATGGTCGGCAGCATCAGCAGGGTGAAGACGCTGGTGACCATGGTCCCGGCGGCATGCCGGAGCAGAACGCCGAGGCCCAGACCGACCAGGGCACAGACGGGAGCCAGCAACGCGGACGCCACCAGCGCACGGAACACCCCGGGATGGGTGATCGGAACACCGGCATGGCGCCCGTACAGGATGGCCTGGGAGACCAGGAAGGAACCGGTGGAGGCAGCCGTGCCGACCGCGGTCCACAGCGCGGCGGTGACGGCCGCCTTGGCCAGCACGATCGAGCCGCGGGCCGGGACGGCCACGGTGGTGGTGCGGATCAGCCCGCTGCTGTATTCGCTCACGACGGCGAGGGCGCCCATGCTGCAGGCGACGAGGATCAGTGTCCAGTAGCCGGCCGCCGGGTAGGCGTCGTAGGGCCGGAAGTCAGCGGGGCCGGAGCCCGCGGCCTTGTCCGCCTGCGTGGCCACGGCGGCGGACCCGACGACGAACAGGACGGTGAGTCCGATCGTCCACGGGGTGGAGCGCAGGGACCGCGTCTTGATCCACTCGGAGGCGAGCAGGTCGCTGAAGCGGGCGGGCGGCCCGGCGACGGGGGCGGTCCGGGGGGCGGAGGCGAGTGTGGTCATCGGGGCCGTCCTGCCAGGTATTCGACGCTGTCGGCGGTCAGTTCCATGAAGGCCGCCTCCAGCGAGGCGGTACGGGTGGTCAACTCGTCCAGCCGGATACCGTTCTCGAAGGCGAGCGCTCCGATCCGATCCGCCGGGAGCCCGGTCACGGCGAGCTTCTCGGCACCCGCCGAGCCCTCCGGCTCGACCGAGGCGCCCGCCGCCGTCAGCACCCCTGCCAGCTCGGCGGCCTGCGGTGTCCCCACTACGACACTGCTACGGGTGCTACGGGCCGCGAAGTCCCGTAGCGGCTCGGCGGCGATGAGGTGGCCCCGGCCGATGACGACCAGTTGGTCGGCGGTGTTCTCCATCTCCGACATCAGGTGGCTGGAGAGGAAGACCGTGCGCCCCTCGGCGGCCAGGCGCCGGAAGAGCACGCGTACCCAGAGCACGCCCTCCGGGTCCATGCCGTTGATCGGCTCGTCGAACATGAGCACGGGAGGGTCGCCGAGCAGGGCGGTGGCGATGCCGAGGCGCTGCTTCATGCCGAGGGAGAATCCTCCGATGCGGCGGTTCGCCACCTCGGCCAGCCCCACTTCCTGAAGCACCTCGTCCACCCGGCGCCGCGGGATGCCGTTGCTGCGGGCCAGAGCGGACAGGTGGGCCTCGGCGCTGCGTCCGCCGTGGATCTGTCCGGCGTCGAGGAGAGCGCCTACGTGCCGCAGTCCGCGCGGGTGACGGTGGAAGGGGACGCCGCTGACGGTGGCGGCGCCGGTGGTGGGCGCGTCCAAGCCGAGGATCATCCGCAGGGTGGTGGTCTTGCCGGCTCCGTTGGGGCCCAGGAATCCGGTGACCTGGCCCGGCCGGACGGTGAAGGACAGATGGTCGACGGCCGTCTTGCTGCCGTAGCGCTTGGTGAGTTCGCTGACTTCGATCACGGCACCCACACTGCCGAGAGGACCCCCGCCCGGACATGGGGCCGTGGGCTGCAATCGTGCGGCCGCATCGACCCGTGGGCGTACGTCCCCGGACTGATGCCGCACCGGCGGTGGCCGGTTAGTCTCGCGACGTGAACCCCATGACGACCACTTCGTTGCCTGCGCGCGTCGCGCATCACGGTGTTGTTCCCGGGAGGGAATGCCGCCGATGACCAGAACCAAGGCCGTGGCCTGGGCGGGGGGTGCCTCTTACCTCCTCGTGGTGGGTCTGCTGGTGGGGGGCGCACCGCGGGCGTCGGGCACGGTCCACGGTGTCGGGGCACTGCTGGCGGTGAGCCTGCTCGCCGGCGTGGTGCGACAGATGCCGCTGCTGACTCTGGCCATGGCACTCTTCGGATCCACTGCTGTGGTGGTGGGCCCTCCGAGTTCCGGCCATGAGAGCCTGGCGGCGTCGTACCAGGGCCAGTTCCTGTCGTATCTGGCGGTGGACCTCGTGCTGGGTTTCATCGTCGCCACCTGCGTAAAGCGCGCTTCGATCGTCGCCGTGGCCGTGTCTGTCACCGTGCAGTTCCTGGTGATCGGCGTCTTCGCACACGGGGACGGCCTGGCCGTCAACGAGGTGATCGCCCTCCTGGCGTCGGCCGCATCCTGCATGGCCGGTCTGCTGAGCCGCGAGCGCCGCGAGCACGCGGTGGCGCTGCGTGCGCAGGAGGTGGCCGAGGCCGTGACCGCCGAACGGCTGCGGATCGCGCGGGAGTTGCACGACATGGTCGCGCACAGCATCGGCATCATCGCCATTCAGGCCGGTGTGGGCAGCCGGGTCATCCAGACCCAGCCGGCGGAGGCGCGCGAGGCCCTTCGCGCCATCGAGGCCACCAGCAGAGACACCCTGTCGGGCCTTCGGCGCACGCTGGTGTCACTCCGTCAGGCCGACCGGGGCGCGACCACCCCGGAGCAGTCACCGCTCGCACCCTCGCCGGGACTGGCGGACGTCGAACGGCTGGCGGCAGCGACCGCGGGCGCGGGAGTACGCGTCGACCTGCGCCGCAGCGAGGAACAGCGTCCTGTGCCGGCCGACATCGACCTGTCCGCCTACCGGATCGTGCAGGAGGCGCTGACCAACGTGGTCCGGCACGCAGGCACCGGGCATTGCCGGGTGGCCATCGACTACGGGGACGAGGAACTGTCCGTGGAGGTCGTCGACGACGGGCGCGGCGCCACCGGGAACGGCCCGGCCCACGGCTTCGGCATCATCGGGATGCGGGAGCGGGTCGGCCTGCTGGGCGGCCGGCTCAGCGCCGGGCCGCGTCCCGGGGGCGGCTTCCGGGTGGCGGCCAGGCTGCCGCTGCCCGCACCCATCGGAGTTCCGGTGGAGGCCCGATGACCGTCCGGGTGGTGCTCGTCGACGACCAGCCGTTGGTCCGGTCCGGCCTGCGCGTACTCATGGCCGATCACAGCGACCTGGAGGTCGTCGGTGAAGCCGCCACCGGCGCCGAGGCCGTCCAACTGGTCAGGGACACCGGCCCCGACGTCGTGGTCATGGACATCCGGATGCCCGGCATGGACGGGATCGAGGCCACCCGCCTGATCACGGCCGGTCCGGCAACCACACGCGTTCTCGTCCTGACCACCTTCGACGAGGACGACCACGTCTACGGCGCGCTCCGGGCCGGCGCCAGCGGTTTCGTGGTCAAGGACATGGCGCTGGACGACATCCTCGCGGCGATCCGTGTGGTCGCCGCCGGCGACGCACTGATCGCGCCGGGTGTGACGCGCCGTCTGATCGCGGACTTCATCGGGCGCCCTGCGGCTGCCCCGGAGCGCTCCCCACGGCCGGTCGAGGGCATCACCGAGCGGGAACGGGAAGTGCTGACCCTGATCGGACGCGGCCGGTCGAACACCGAGATCGCCGAGGACCTCTTCATCACGGTCGCCACCGCCAAGTCGCACGTGTCACGGCTGCTCACCAAACTGGGCGCCCGGGACCGGGTCCAGCTCGTCATCACCGCCTATGAGATGGGGCTCGTCACCCTGCCTCGCTGACGGCGTCCCCGGCCCCATGGTGAAGCCGGAAATACCCTGTCGCTCACGTCTCGTACGAGCCGCCGAAGGAGCAGCCGTTACCACGCCACCCACTGCGGCTGTAAACAGGACTGGCCGGTCCCGGGCCGGCTCAGCCCTCTCCGTCGTCATCATCGAGGTTGACGGCGTCCGGGTCGCGCAGGGGCTGCAGCCCGTCAACGGGCTGGGAGGCGGTGAAGTGCCTCATGTGCGGGGTTGACGACCGGGGTCATGCCGATGTTGCACGCCTCCGAGACCAGGAGGGCCACCAGGGAGGTGGTCAGGTCCTTCATACGGGTCGTCGTACCGTCGGCCAGGTGCACGAAGGCGTCCAGGAACCCGGTCCAGCCGTGCACCTCGAACAGCGGCTCCGGCAGGTCGATCTTCGGGAGCATCTTCTCCACCCGCAGCCGGGCCAGGGACTTCGGCTCTCCCAGCGCGCCGAGCGTGGACACGTTCAGCTTCGCCCTCCCGCCCGGCGGGACCTCGATGGTGACCTTCGTGTCCGGCCCGGCGCTCTCCAGCGACCACGCGAACGCCGTGCCCGTCGTCCGCGTCGGCGGCCGGCACAGCCGCTCCAGCTCCGAGTACCGGCCGCCCTCCGGCACCGCCAACGTGGCCACCAGGTCCGCCGGCAGCGCCGGGTCCGCCCGGCGAGCCGCCCTGGCCACGGTGGCATGCAGGCGCTTCTCCGCGACCGCGCGGACCTCGGACACCTGCCGGGCCAGCACGCTCACTCCCGGCAGCAGCACCCGGTTCCGTCGAGCCGGCCCACCGCCTGGTTGAACAGAGCGACCGGCCCCTCCGCGTGCGTCCACGCCCGACCGTGCAGGAACGCGCGGGACTTCCGCCCCCACTCCGCATCGTCGTACGGGTGGTAGCCATAGTCGTCCTGGATCTCCCACCCGTGCTCGTACGGCGTCTTCGGCCGCTCGGGGTACCGCTTCACGCACGACGGGTCCTCGATGCCGAGCTGCGCGGCGGGATGCTCGACCACCGACCAAGGCACCGCGAGGGGATCCTCCTGGAACAGCCCCACGTGGCGGACCGTGCACATCTGGAGGGCGAAGCCCAGCTACAGCAGTGTCCTCCCACGCGTCGACCGTCAGCTCCTGCTCTACCAGCGCTGGCTGACCGAACGGCTCGCCACCGTCGAGGACCCCGAACACCACCGGCTTCTCCGGCACTTCGCTACCTGGCACCAGATTCGCCGACTACGGGCCACGGCGAAGAAGGGGCCGCTGGGACGCTCTCAGACGCACCAGGCCAAGCAGGAGACCACCCAGGCTGGCGCCTTCCTTACCTGGCTCGCCGGCCGAGGCCGCACCATCGAGCACTGTCGGCAGGCCGACCTCGACGCCTGGCACACCGAGAAGCTCGCCACCCGGCGCCCAGCCCAGACCTTCCTCCGCTGGTGCATGAAGACGGGCCGCATGCCCCGCCTCACCCTTCCGCCCAGGTCATCACCCAGGACCAGGCGCCACTGCACCAGCACCGCCGACTCGCCATGCTCCGACGGGTCCTCAACAACGACTCCCTACCTCTGCGGAGCCGCATCGTTGCCGCACTCGTTCTCGTCTATGCCCAGCCCGTCAGCCGCATCGTTCGCCTCACCATCGACGACATCACCGACGACGGAGTCACTGTCACTGTCCGGCTGGGTGATCCGCCCTCCCCTCTCCCCGAGCCCGTTGCGGACCTGATGCGGGCATACATCCTGTCCCGCCGGCATCTGCCCTACGCCAGCAGCAGAAGCTCCCCCTGGCTCTTCCCCGGCCGCCAGCCCGGACAGCCGATGAACCCGGTCAGCCTCCAAGTCCATCTGCGTGAGATCGGCGTCCCGCCGCAGCGTGGCAGGGCCTCCGCGATCCGCCAGCTCGTCCTGCAGGCCCCGGCCCCCGTCATCGCGAAGGCACTCGGCTATCACGACAAGACCGCCACCCGGCTGGTCACCGAGGCTGGCGGAACCTGGAGCCGATACGCCCCTGGCGACCACAATCGGTGACCGTTGGAGGACGGAAACTCAGGCAACCGACGCCCTGAAAGGATCGGTGGGGATGATCTCTGCCTGGTCGAAGAGCTGCTCCAACGCCTCGTGCCCGTGACGCCTGCGGAACTCGATCTCGGCTGTCGTTACGGGCAGGGTACACAGGATGCGGGCGTGGCCCCCGGGAACGGGACAGTGTTCAAGGTCTGGTCCGTGGAGATAGGGCAGGCTGATCAGCAGGTGATCGCAGGTTGACCCCGGCACCCACGGTTCACCGATCGGCATGCTGTGCTCCAGGTCGAGCTGATGTCCTCCGCAGTGGTAGCAGGCGATCATCGCCATGAGCTCGATGAACCGCTGGTCGCGGACGTGGGCGGTCATGACGAACTCAAGGCCGTGACCGTCCTTCTCCATCGCGGCCCAGCACCCGGCGGTCACATAGGCCCAGCTGTCGCTGCGGGGACCGGGCCCTACAACGAGAACTCGCAGATCGGGCGCCGCCTCTCGCCGTTCCGGCCCGAGGCCGTAGTCGACGACCTCCACGAAGTGCCCTTCGAAGAACGCCCGGACGTGTGACTCAACGGCCTCCGCGGCCAACACCCTCGCATCACTCACCGCGCGATCATCCCACCGCGATCGACCGCCCCTGACGGCTCACTCAGCGTCGTGGGACTGCCGACGTCAGCTACGAATACGCGACACCTCAACATGCGAGCCCACCAGTCCCGAGGCCGGTATCGGACGGCCCTCCCGTCACGTCGGACGGCCTCCGGTCGTGTCGGGCTCCTCCCCCGTCACGTCGGACGGCCCTCGGGTCGCGTCGGATGCCGCCCACAGATCCGGGCAGAGCACCGCGACGATGCGTTCGAAGCGCGCGGCCATCTCGTCGGCGGTCTGCTCGGGGTGATGCCGCCACCAGGCGACGGCGGCGCTCACGGTCCCGTACCAAAGATGGGTGACGAGGTCGGCGTCGAGGGGTTGCACGGCCGGGGAGGTGTGCAGGAACTCGGAGACGCCCTCCGCTCCCATCCGGTTGAGCGCCCTCCGGTACACCGCCGCGGCGTCGTGCAGCGGACCCTCCGCCGGAAGCGTCCCGTCGTAGACGAGTTCCCAGTCGTGCAGGCGCGATTCGAGCGCGCGGAAGACAGCCTCCAGGGTGCGTACGGCGCGCGAGAGGTCGGACGGTCCCTGCTGGGCGGACGCGACGGCTTCGACGAGGCGGCTGCCGGCCCGGTCGAGGCAGGTCAGATAGAGGCTGTCCTTGGAGCCGAAGTACTCGTAGATCATCGGTTTGGTGATGCCGGCCCGCGCCGCCACGTGCGCGGTCGACCCGCGCGCGTAGCCCTTCTCGCCGAACTCCTCGGCGGCCGCAGCCAGGATCAGCCGCTCCCGGTCCTTGCGGGGCATCCCTTTGGTGCCCACGCCCTGCGTCGCCCTCGGCTGCTTGCTCATGTGTCCACCCTATGCCAAAGTGACCGCTCGGTAAGTTACCCGACGTTCAATTCGAGCATCTGGGAGAACGATGAGCGGCAAGACACGTTCATGGTGGGGCTGGGGAAACGTCGAGGACGCGGTGACCGGTCCTGAGCGGACCGAACTCACCCGGCGCACCGCCGAGTTGCTTCCGGACGCGGACCTGACCGTGCACCCGGCGCCTCCGGTGGAGTCGTTCGAGGTGGCCCCGAGCCGGGTCACGGCTCCGCCCGCGCTGGCCCCGTTGGCGTCGTACGACATCCGCGACCGGCTGGCGCACAGTCACGGACAGGCGTTCCGCGACGTCGTCCGGGCGCTGCTCGGAAAGCTGCCCCATGTGCCGGACCTCGTCGTGCGGCCCGTCTCGGAGGACGAGGTGGTACGGACGCTGGAGTGGTGCGACGGCGCCGGGATAGCGGTCGTCCCGTTCGGCGGCGGCACCTCGGTGGTGGGAGGCGTCGAAGCCCGTACGGGTGCGGAGTACGCCGGAGTGGTCAGCCTCGATCTCGGCTCCATGGACCGGGTCCTGGAGGTCGACGGGACCAGTCGGGCCGCGCTCGTCCAGGCCGGCGTCCTCGGCCCGCACCTGGAGAAGCAGCTCAGGCCCCATGGCCACACCCTCCGGTTCTTCCCCCAGTCCTTCGAGTTCTCCACACTCGGCGGCTGGCTGGCGACCCGGGCCGGCGGTCACTTCGCGACCCGCCTCACCCACATCGACGATCTCACCGAGTCCCTGCGGGTGGTCACCCCCGCCGGTGTCGTGGAGAGCCGCCGTCTCCCGGGTTCCGGCGCCGGCCCCTCGCCCGACCGGATGTTCCTCGGTTCCGAGGGAGCGCTCGGTGTCATCACCCAGGCCTGGGTACGGCTTCAGGACCGGCCACGCTGGCGGGCCGGGGCGTCGGTCGCCTTCGAGGACTACGAGGCGGGGGTCCGGGCCGTACGAGCCCTGGCGCAGTCCGGACTCGACCCGGCCAACTGCCGTCTGCTGGACCCGATGGAGGCGTTCATCAACGCGGGCAGTGCGACCGCGGTCCTCGTGCTCGGCTTCGAGTCCGCCGACCACCCCGTCACCGCCCGGATGGAACGCGCCCTGGAGCTGTGCCTCGATCACGGGGGCACACTGCCGGAGCCACCGCGCCACACCGACACCGCGGACACGGCCGCACGGACCTCGGCCGCCGACACCTGGCGCTCCTCCTTCCTGCGGATGCCCTATCAGCGGGACGCCCTCGCGGCCCAGGGCATGATCGTGGAGACGTTCGAGACGGCCTGCACCTGGGACCGGTTCGCCGGGCTCCGCGCCGCCGTCGACGCGGCGGCCCGGGACGCCATGCGCCAGGTCGGCGCCACGGGTGTCGTGACCTGCCGGTTCACCCACGTCTACCCCGACGGCCCCGCCCCGTACTTCGGGGTCTACGCCGCGGGCACGTGGGGCAGGACCGTCGAGCAGTGGGACGAGATCAAACAGGCGGTCTCCGAGGCCCTGATCGCGCACGGCGCGACCATCACGCACCATCACGCGGTGGGCCGGGACCACCGGCCGTGGTACGACCGGCAGCGCCCGGACCTGTTCGCGGCGGCCCTGCGCGCGGGCAAGGCCGTGCTGGACCCGTCCGGGATCCTCAATCCCGGAGCCGTGATCGACCCCCTTCGCTGAATCGACCCCTTGTCCGTGGCCGCGGGCCGAGTCGGCTCGGCCCGCGGCCACGGACACGGCTACCAGCCGACCGCGACCAGCAGCCACTGCGGGCTGCCGTGGGAGATGAAGGAGGACTGGCCCGCCACGTCGTCGTAGGGGAAGCCGTAGGCGAGGTTGTTGATGGCGTTGTCGTGCCAGAACTTGGCGTAGTAGTTGGCGGGCGCCGCCTTGTAGTACTGGGCGGGATCGCCCTGTTGGGAGGCCGGAAGGGTCGCCACATGGCGGTTGAGGGCGGCGCACATGTTCGGGTTGCTCGCGAGCGCCGCCGCGCAGCCGAAGATGTCGGAGGTGGCCGCGCTCACGCCCACCGACTGGGCGTAGGAGGTGAAGTAGTTGGCGTTGGCGCCGCCGGCCCGGAAGCTCGGGTCGCTGCCGGGCGCGATGATCCGGTACGGGGACTGGGTCTGGGCCAGCACCTTGAACTGGTCGGGAACGGCGGCCGTGAACCGCTGGAAGGTCGTCGCGCGGTCCTCGGCGAAGGTCTGCCGGTTCTCACCGACCTCGACGTCGTAACCGTCCTTGGAGTGCAGGCGCATGGCCAGCTTGAGGCCGAAGGCGTCGACCCTGGTGGTGTTGCCGTTGAAGACGTTGTTGCCGACGGTGAACTCGATGAAGTCGTAGTAGGAGCCGGCCGGCGAGCCGAGGTAGAAGTACATGCGGCCCGCGGAGTTGGCCGGCATGTCGAGGTAGGGCTGCTCGGCGATGGAGTGGACCTGGCCGTTGAAGCTCCAGTACACCTGGCTGTCGGGGTACTTGCCGTTGGTGCGGTTGAGGACCTTCACCTCGACGGCGTTGTTCGCGGCGGGTATGTCGCTGGTGGAGCCCCAGAAGGTGTCCGGCGGGGTCGTGCTTCCGGGCCCGTACACCTGGAACTCCCACAGGGAGTAGCCGTACGGGGTGGCTCGCGTCGTGCCGAGGACGCGCACGTATCTGCCGCTGCCGGTGACGTTGATGTTCTGGGTGCCGCCGGTGCCGCTCGTCGTGGAGTACACGGTGGCCCAGGTGTTGGCGTCCGTGGAGGTCTGGATCTGGAAGGCGGTGGCGTAGGCGGCCTCCCAGTTCAGGGTGACGCGGGTGAGCTGCTGGACCGACCCGAGGTCGACGCGCAGCCACTGCGGGTCGGAGAAGGCCGAGGACCACCGGGTACCGGTGTTGCCGTCGACGGCGGCCCCCGCGGGGAAGGAGCCGTTCTCGACCGACGAGGCCGCGGCGGGCCGTCCCTGGGACAGCAGTTGGTCGGCGGCGTGCGCGGGTGACGGGCTCAGGAAGGCGACACAGGCGGCGAGCAGGACGACGACGAGACCGAGAGCCGTACGGGCCCGTGCGGTTCTGCGCGAAGGCCGGTGGGGAAGGGCGCTGGCTAAGGACTGCATGCGGGATCTCCTCATGCCGGGTCGGCGTGTGTGGGGGCGGAGCAACAGCAGACGGAGAGCGCTCTCTCCGGGTTGTATCCCCGCACCATCCAGACGTCAACAACTGAAGCCGAAATCAATACAGTTCGACTACAGAGCCCAACAGAGCCTCGTCTCAAGCCACTTGACCCACGCCCGGCGGCGGAAAGCGTTCGGACCCCGACGACGCGACCGGCCCACTCCGGGTCACGCATTCAAGAGTTGGTGAGGAACACTCACCCCGGGCGCGCGATCTCGCCGAGACACAGGGCGGCGAGCCGTGGGAGTCGGCTGTGCATCTCGGCGGGGTCGTCGAAGTCGAAGTCCTCGCCCATGTCGTCGCTGTCGCGTGCGGAGTGGCCGTGCGAGGCCTCGTACTCGGTCCACGCCTCGTAGAAGTCCTCCTCGTCGCCGGTGATACGCCCGAACGCACAGCCGGCCGCGTAGTTGGCCTCCTCGTCGAAGAGCGCTTCGTCGCGGTCCGCCCCGGCGGCGGCGATCACCGCCGGGTGCTCGGCGAGTCCGTCCGGATCGGCTGCCACCTTTTCGTACCAGTCGCGGCCCAGTGCGATGAGGCCGGCCCGGAAGTCCATGAAGCTGTCGTCCGAGCAGCCTCCCCCGATGAGGTAGGCGGCCGCCCACACGTCCCAGCGGTACACGGCGCCGCTCACTTCGTCGAAGCGCTCCTGGTAGCGGAGGATGTGTTCCTTGGTGCGGGTGGCCAGCTCATCGGCCAGCGCTTCCGCGAACGGCTTGTCCGCCGTGGTGGCGGACCGAGCGGTTTCGACGATGGTCCAGAACTCCGTGGTGTCCATGGCCGGGCACTTTGCCACCCCGGTCTGACAACGGCGCCGGAACCGGCCCCGCGACCTGGATCGGGCGTACGGCTCGCCGGGCGGCTGGGCGAAGGACGCGAGGCGCCCGTCGCTCAGCCGGTCGGCGGCCGCGAACTCTCGTACAACCGGGCCGCCTTGGTCGTGAGGTAGCGCTGCTCGGGGGTACTGGTGGTGAGGGCCGCCGCCAGGCGGTAGTGACGCAGGGCCGACGCCGCCTCCCCCGCCATCTCCAGCAGGTGGGCCCGTACCGCGTGCATCCGGTGATGGCCGGCGAGCGGCCCGCGGTCCTCCGCGGCGAGTTCATCGAGCAGCGCCAGCGCGGCGGCCGGACCGTCGGCCATCGCGAGGGCGACCGCGCGGTTGAGCGTGACCAACGGGTTGTCCGTCACGTGTTCGAGCAACTCGTAGAGGCCGTGGATCTGCGGCCAGTCGGTGTCCTCGGCGCGGGCGGCGGCGTCGTGGACGGCCGCGACGGCGGCCTGCAAGCGGTAGGTGCCGGGCCCTCCTCCCTTCGCGAACGTGCCGATGAGCAGCGTGGAGCCCTCCTGGATCAGGCGGCGGTCCCAGAGTGTGCGGTCCTGCTCCGCCAGGGGGATCAGCTCGCCGTGCGGGCCGGTGCGCGCCGGGCGGCGGGCCTCCGTCAGCAGCATCAGAGCCAGCAGCCCGGCCACCTCGCCCTCGTCCGGCAGGAGCCGGTGCACCTGCCGGGCCAACCGGACGGCCTCGGCGGACAGGTCGGCACGGTGCAGGACCGAGCCCCCGGACGCGGTGTAGCCCTCGTTGAACAGCAGGTACAGCACGTGCAGTACGGAGCCGAGCCGCGCGGACCGGTCCGGCGCACCCGGTACGGGCACCTCGAACACCACCGATCGCGCCTTCAAGCGTTGCTTGGCCCTGCTGATGCGCTGCGCCATCGTCGCCTCGGGCACCAGGTAGGCGGCGGCGATCTCGGCGGTCGTCAGGCCACCGACCGCCCGCAGGGTCAGGGCGATCGCCGAGGCGGGTGTGAGCGTGGGATGGCAGCACATGAACAGCAGCGCCAGAGTGTCGTCGCCGGCCGGGCCGGCAGCCGGGGCCGGCTCCCTCGCCACGCGTTCCTCGCGGCGCCGTCGGGCCGCCTCGCTGCGCACCTGATCGGTGTGGCGGCGCGTGGCGGTCAGCAGCAGCCAGCCGCGCGGATTCTCCGGTATCCCGTGTACGGGCCAGTGCCGGGCGGCGGTGATCAGGGCTTCCTGGACGGCGTCCTCGCACGCGTCGAAGTCCTCCCGCCGTCGCGCGAGCAGGCCGAGGACCTGCGGCGCCAGGGAGCGCAGCAGGTCCTCGACACCCGGGCCGTCGGTCACAGGTCGAACGCGACGGTGTCCATCACCCGGCGCACCTCGACCGGTTGCCGCGTCGGCACCCCGCCGGGGCCGGGCACCGCCGAGATCCTGGCGGCGATCTCGAGGGCGCGGGCCTCGGACTCCACGTCGACGACGTTGAACCCGGCCAGCACCTCCTTGGACTCCGGGAACGGCCCGTCGGTGACCACCGGCGCCGAAGCTCCGTCCGAGCGCACGATCCTGGCGAGACGCGGGTCGGCCAGCCCGGTGAACTGCACCATCTCACCGCTCGCGACCAACTCCTTGGTCAGCGCCTCGTAGTAGTCGAAGTGCGCCGCGATGTCGTCCGGAGCCCACTCGTCCATGGGCTGCTCGAACTCGCCACCGTCATGGTTGACCATCAACAGGAACTTGGGCACATGAACTCCTTGATCGTCGGCGCGCCCAGTGTGGCGCACTCCCCCTGTGAACGGAGCCGCCGAGGCGTTCTCGACATCGCTCGGAAGAAAATGTGCGGCAGTTGTTCCCCCGACCATGCGTCGCGCCGAGGAAACTGCCTCGCCGGTCGTCGTGACGCCGGATACGGTCACCGCGTGTGCCACTACGCCGAGAGGCCCTACAAGCTGCACTACGTGTGCGCGCCCTGCCGTGTCGCGTTCAAGCAGCACCCTGGGCCCGGCAAGCATTCATGTCCCCGCTGCTCCGAGCCGATGGCCTGCGCCGGGCACGACTTCGCGGCACCACGGCGTCGAGACACCAAGGCGTGGACCGTCGTGGCGGCGGTGCTCGATGCCGGGCTGAGGTACGAGGGACGCGGCCTCTGCGGCTGCGGCAAGGACCCCAGGTATCGCCCCCGTACACGAGCCGAGCTGCGGGCACGCCGCATCGTGGCGGCTCGAACCGGGGCTCCCCTTGCCGGGGTACTGGAACGGGTGGATCCACAGACACCCGCATGATCCGAGCGGGCGCCGCACGCACGACGCGGGACCGGCCGCCGGCCGCGCGGACTCCCGGGCACTCTCCGCTGGTACCGGCACTTGCATGGGTGTTCGGAGGAATGCACGATCTGTCGGCCCGGGGCCGGGACCTGTCCCGTACAATTTGGGTCCGAACGATCAAGGGAGCGTGCCTGTGCCCGGTCATCGGTCCATCACCGAGGCGGAGAAGCTGGCGGCTGCGAAGCTGGGCGGCATTCCGGTACACCACGAGCAGATGGCGGTGGTCGCGAACATCTACCGTGCCGCTTCCGCGGTCCGGCAGCACCTGGAGAACTCGGTGCTGCGCGACGCGGATCTGACCTGGACGTCCTTCGTCGTGCTCTGGGTGGTCTGGGTCTGGGGCGAGACGGAGACCCGGCACGTCGCGGAGGAGGCCGGGATCTCCAAGGGCACGCTCACCGGCGTCTCGCGGACCCTGGAGGGACGCGGACTGATGACACGGGCCGGTCACCCCTCCGACGGCCGGCTGAAGCTGCTCAGTCTCACCGACGAGGGCGAGACACTGATGCAGCGCCTTTTCCCGCGCTTCAACCAGGAGGAGGCCTTCGTCGCCTCACGGCTGAGCGACGAGGAGTGCCGCACCGTCGCGGAAGGGCTGCGACAGGTCGTACGCCAGGTCGAGGAGGAGGGCGAGGAACGCCGCCTCACCCTCCTCGACGGCGCCGAACCGGCCCGCCGCCGCAGCGGCCGACGGGCGAAGGACGCGACGGACTGACGGACTGACGGCGAAGGGCTGAAGCCGAGACCGGGGCCTGAAGCACGGGCCGAGACTGAGGGCTAAAGCTGAGGCTGAGGCTGAGGGCCGAAGACCCAAGGCCTCGGCCGCGATCCCGGCCGGTGGGGCCGTGGACCGCAACCCCGCAACCCCGCAGCCCCGCAACCCCGCAACCCCGCAACCCCGCAACCCCGCAACCCCGCAACCCCGCAACAGGATCAGTGTCGGCCGCGAGCTGCGTCGACCAGTGCGTCGAACAGCGCCTGCTGCACCGGATCCTCGTGCGCGGTGTCCTCCGGGTGCCACTGCACCGCGGTGAACCACCCTCCCGCGGAAGGGAGTTCGAGGCCCTCGACGGTTCCGTCCGCAGCACGTGCGGTGACCGTCAGGCCCGAACCGAGGCGCTCGACCCGCTGGTGGTGGTAGCAGGACGCCTCCACCTTCTGTGCGCCGGTGGCCTGTTCCAGCAGGGTTCCGCGCTCGACGGCCACCGGGTGCACGACGTGCCGGTGTTCGCGCTCGGGACCGCCCATGTCCTGTTCCAACGTGCCGCCGAGAGCGACGTTGACGGCCTGGAGGCCGCGGCAGACGGCCAGCAGGGGAATGCCCAAGTCCAGGGTCCGGCGGGCTACTTCGAGGTCGAAGGCGTCCTGGAGGTCGTCGACGTCGTAGACGCTGTCGTGGGTGTCGGCGGCTCCGTAGCGGTGGGGAGCGAGGTCGCCGCCGCCGGGGAGCAGGACGCCGTCGAAGCGGGCGAGGCGTTCGGTGACGTCCGTGACGGCGGGATCGGCCGGGTGGATGGTCGCCGGTTCACCACCGGCCCGCCACACCGCCTCGATCAGGGCGCGGGCGTTGACCTCGGCGGCGTACCGCAGCGCGGAGGTCGTCGCAGAGAAACGGGCGGGGACGGCGATCAGCGGGCGCGTCACAGTTGGATCCAAGTCGTCTTGAGTTCGGTGTACTTCTCCATGGCGTGGGCGGACTTGTCGCGGCCGTTGCCCGACTGCTTCATGCCTCCGAAGGGGACGGTCAGGTCGCCCTCCTCGTAGCAGTTGACCCAGACCGTGCCGGCCTTCAGGGCGCGGGAGACCCGGTGCGCGGTGGAGAGGTCGGAGGTCCACAGGCCCGCGGCGAGCCCGTACTCGGTGTCGTTGGCCAGTCGCACGGCCTCGTCCAGGTCGTCGAACGTGAGGACCGACAGGACCGGGCCGAAGATCTCCTCCCGGGCGAGCCGCATGCCGGGGTCGACCTGGTCGAAGACGGTCGGTTCCAGGTAGCTGCCGCCGGTGTCGGTACGGGTGCGGGAGCCGCCGGTACGCAGCCGGGCGCCTTCGGCGAGCCCGTCGGCGATGTGCCCCTGTACGCGGCCGAGGTGCGCCTCGCCGACCAGGGCGCCCATCTCGGTGGACGGGTCGAGGGGGTCACCGATGCGCAGGTCCCGTGCGCGCCGTACGACGGACTCGGTGACCTGTTCCGCGATGGAGGTGTGCACGAGCAGCCGGGAGGGGGCGGTGCACATCTCGCCCTGGTTGAAGAAGATGCCCCAGGCCGCGGTGGCGGCGGCCTTCTCCAGGTCGGGGGCGTCGGGAAGGATGATGTTCGGCGACTTGCCGCCCAGTTCGAGCCAGACGCGCTTGAGATTGGAGTCGGCGGCGTAGCGCAGGAAGTGGCGGCCGACGGCGGTGGAGCCGGTGAAGGCGAGGACGTCGACGTCCGGGTGGAGACCGATCGCCCGGCCCGCCACGGGGCCGGTGCCGCCCACGACGTTGAGGACGCCCGGCGGCAGTCCGGCCTCGGTGGCGATCCGGCCCAGGAGGAGCGCGGACAGGGGCGAGTTCTCGGAGGGCTTCAGGACGACCGTGCAGCCGGCGGCCAGGGCCGGGGCGACCTTCCAGCCGGCGAGGGTGAGGGGGAAGTTCCACGGGACGACGGCGCCGACGACTCCGGCGGGTTCGCGGGTGACCAGGGCGAGCGCGTCCGCGGCGGTGTGCGGGGACTCGTCGGTGAGCTTGTCGGCCAGCTGCCCGTACCAGCGGAAGGTGTTGACGAGGGCGCGCAGCTCGATCTCGTAGGCCTCGGTGATGGGCTTTCCCATCTCCAGGCTGACGGTGAGCGCGAGGTCGGCCCGGCGCTCCTGGAGCAGGTCGGCGATGCGCAGCAGCATCGTGCCGCGTTCGGCGGGGGCGAGGCGGGGCCACGGGCCGGTGTCGAAGGCACGGCGGGCGGCGGCGACGGCCGCGTCCACCTCGGCGGTGCCCGCGTCGGCGATCCGGGTGAGCACCCGGCCGTCACGGGGCGAGACGGCGTCGAAGGCCGCTCCCGAGCCGTCCTCGTCGGTGCCGTCGATGTGATGGGCACCGGAAAGGTCCAGGGACTTGGCTCGGAGCAGCCACTCCTCGTGAGTGATGTCCATCATGCGGGGACCTCCAGAAACTTATTTGAACCCAAACGATAGAGTGGGCGCGCGGCCGGAGCAAGGGCTCCCGGCATCGATTCGGCAGGTCCGCGGACCTCGCGGGAAGGGAGCGCCACGTGCGCGCACCCGTCGTCCAGCACGACCATGTGACGGAGCCGGGGCTGGTCGGAGCCCGGCTGGAGGAGCGGGGATACGACCTCACCGTCATGACGGTCGTGCCCGAGCACCGCCATCACGCGCCGGACGTCGAGTTCGAGTTCCCGGGCGCCTCCGGCTGGGACCTGATCGTCTCGCTGGGTGCCCCGTGGTCGGTGTACGACCGGACGGCCGTCGGTTCCTGGATCGACGGCGAGCTGGCCCTCCTGCGCGAGGCGGACCGCCTCGGCGTCCCGGTGCTCGGGGTCTGTTTCGGCGCCCAGGCGCTGACCACCGCGCTCGGCGGCCGGGTGGAGGCGTCGCCGCGCCCGGAGATCGGCTGGGTGGAGGTGGCCACGGACGAACCGGCCCTGGTGGGTCCGGGCCCCTGGTTCCAGTGGCACTACGACCGCTGTGTCCTGCCGCCGGGCGCCAAGGAGGTGGCCCGCAACGAGGTGTGTGTCCAGGCCTTCGAGACCGCGCACGGCCTGGGCGTGCAGTTCCACCCGGAGATCACCACCGCGATGGTGAGCGGCTGGATCGAGACCGGCGGAGCGGAGCAGTGCGTACGCCACGGTGTGGACCCCGGCGAGCTGCTGGAGCGGAGCCGGGCCATGGAACCCATGGCCCGGACGAACGCCCGCCGGCTCGTCGACGGCTTCCTCGACCGGACGGCGAACCGGGCCGGCTGACCGGACCGACGGCGGGCCGGGTCGGCGGACCGGTCGGACAGCGGGCCGGTCCGCTGTCCGACCGGACGGCGGACCGGCCCCGACGACCGGAGAGCGAATCGGGCCGGCCGACCGGCCGGATGACTGGACTACGGACCGGCCCGACCGGAGAGCGACCGGCCCGACTGGCCGTCGGAACAACGGACCGAAACGGCCGACCGCCCGGACGGCGAACCGGACCGACGAGACGGTGGACCGGCCCGGCCGACCGCCAGAACGACGGACCTGGACGGCCGACCGCCCGGACGGCGAACCGGACCGGCGGGACGGCCGACCGGGCCGACGGACCTGGGCGGTCGACCGGCCCGGTATGCGTCAGCCGCCCGCGGCACCCGCCTTGTCGCGGGTGAGCCGTGCCGCCACGACACCCAGGGCGAGGACGGCCGGGACGATCAGCTCGAGCACGAGGGCGGTGCTGCTCTCCCCGCCGATGAGCGTGGTGAAGTTCTGGACGATCAGCCAGATCGCCCCGGCCACACCGAGGGCGCCCAGGGACGGGGCGATCAGGGTGTTCCACGGCCGGGTGTCCAGGCGCTCACGGCGGAAGAAGGCCACCACGGAGACGGAGGTCAGCAGGTACAGCGCCATGATGCCGAGGACGGCCACGCCGCTGCCCCACGAGAACAGGGTGAGCACCGGGTCCTTGCCGGCCAGCGCGAACGGGACGACCAGCAGGACCGCGACGGCCGTCTGGACGCGGCCGGCCACGCTGGGCGAGTGACGGCTGTTGATCGACGACAGCGCCTTGGGCAGCAGTCCGTCGCGGCTGAGCGAGAACAGGTAGCGGTTGGCGGAGTTGTGGAAGGCGAGGATGCCGGCGAAGAGGGAGGTGGCGAGCAGGACGGGCAGGACATCGTTGACCCAGGCGCCGAAGAGGTCGGCGATGGGCGCGAAGACGAAGCTCGTCGAATCGCCGCTCTCCAGGGCCTTGCCCGCCGCCCCGGACACCTTCGAGGGTCCGTAGGAGGAGACCAGCATCCAGGACGCGAAGCCGAAGAAGCCGGTGACGAAGGCGACGGCCGTGTAGGTGGCCCGCGGGACGGTCTTGCGGGGTTCACGCGCCTCCTCGCCGTAGATCGCGGTGGCCTCGAAGCCGATCATCGACGCCACGGCGAACATGAGGGCCACGCCCGGTGCGCCGTCGAACGCCGCGCTCGGCGAGAAGGACTGCGTGAAGGCCAGCCCCTCGGGCCCGCCGCCCTTGAAGAAGGTGACCAGCGCGAAGACGGTCAGGATGCTGAACTCCGCCAGGACGAAGACCGCCAGCACCTTCGCGCCCATCTCGATGCCCGCGCTTCCGAGCACCTGGACGATCACCATCGTGACCAGGGCGCAGGCCCACCAGGGCACGTCCAGCCCGGTGTAGTGCGCGAGCAGGGCGTTGACGGTCGCCCCGTACAGGCCGTACATGGCGGCCTGTATCGCGCAGTAGGCGAAGAGCGCGACCCCGGCGCTGCCGGTGCCGACCGTCCGGCCGAGGCCCTTGCCGATGTACGTGTAGAACGCGCCGGCGTCCACGACATGGCGGCCCATCGCCACGAAGCCGACGGAGAAGAGCAGCGTGATCAGGCCCGCCACCACATAAGCGGCGGGCGCCCCCGCACCGTTGCCGACGCCAACGGCGATCGGAACGGCGCCCGCGATGCCGGTCAGCGGGGCCTGGGCGGAGAGGACGAAGAAGAGGATGCCCAGAACGCCGAGGGAATTGGGCTTGAGCCTGCCTGCTGTGGGGGCGTCGGGCGCGGTCTGGTTCACGACCGCTGTCTGACTGTCCACTCGGATCACCTGCCAGTGAGGAAAGAGGGATTCGTTTCAGGCCAAACGAGTTGCCTCATACTGGGCTGGAACTATCCGTTTGACAAGGGGCTGGGCCCGGTTTCCCCACACCGAATGCGCAAAGCCCCGGACGACAGCCGTCCGGGGCCCTGAAACGCGCGGGTCAGAGGGTCAATCACGGCTCTCGGCGCCGGAGTCCCGCTGGTCCTGCTGGTCCCGCAGCAGCCGGAGCAGTGAGCGCAGCTCCTCGACGGCACTGTCGGTGATCTCCGGGCCGCCGAAGACGAGCTGGTGGAGCACCAGACCGTCGAGGGCGGCGAAGACGAGCCGGGTGAGCGGCTGCCCGGCGCCGTCGGGCAGCATGCGCGACAGCTCCCGTCCGGTCGCGTCGAAGTACTCGTCGTACAACGCGCGCAGATGCGGCAGCAGTTCGGGGCGGCGCCTGGCCTCCAGCAGCAGCTCGTACTGGAACGACTGTATGTCCGGATCCGCCGTGACCATCTCGGAGACGCCCACCGAGAAGTCCTCGACCTTGCCGGTGCCGGGCTCGAGCGCGCTGGTGTTCAGGGAGGTGCGGATCGCGTGCGCGACCGCCTCCTCGATGAGTGCGTCCCGCGAACCGAAGTGGTGCACGACCAGCCCGTGCGTGGTGCCCGCCTCCTCCGCCACGGCCCGGTAGGTGAGCTTGCGCAGCCCGCCCCGGGCCACGACGCGCACGGCCGCGTTGAGCAGGGCTTCGCGGCCCTCCCCGTAGTTCATGCGCCGACGCGGTTTGCGGCCCTCGGGCGTCTCGGCGGATTCGGTCATGGACCCGACCCTACCCGCCTGCTTCCGGGCCCCGGCACGAAGCCGACGCGGGTCGCGGAGGTGCGCGTGTCCGTGGTGGCGTCCACGCGCCACCGGCTGGAACACCGTACCGGGCGTCCTTCTCCGTGACGCCCGGTACGGCGCGCTGGTGCGGCCCGCATCAGCGCCGGGGCGGGCGGACGCCGCGGAACTCCCAGTCCCCGCCGAGCGCGGTGGACAGGACCTCTTCGGACTCGGTGGGCTGGGCGCCGACGTCGGTGCGGATCGCGGTCGGGCCGGTCACGATGTGGTTGGTGAGCCGCCCGAGGCCCTCGACCTCGACCTCGACGACGTCGCCGGGCTGTACCGGGCGGGAGTTGGCCGGGGTGCCGGACAGCAGGACGTCGCCGGGGTAGAGGGTGATGGTGCGGGCGATGTCCGCGACGAGGTAGTGCATGTCCCACTGCATCTCGTCGGTCGAACCGTCCTGGACCACCTCGCCGTTGACGTACGTGCGCAGGCTCTTGCCGCGGAAGTCCCAGTCGGTGACCAGGCCGGGGCCGAGCGGGCAGAGGGTGTCGGAGCCCTTGACGCGGAGCATGGAGCCGGCGTCGGTGTCCCGGAAGTCGTGCAGGCCGTAGTCGTTGGCGACGGTGTAGCCCGCGATGTACTCCCCCGCCTCGGCCGGGGAGATGTTCCGCGCGGTCTTCCCGATGACGATGGCGACCTCGCCCTCGTAGTTGAGCCACTTGCAGCCCTCGGGGCGGACGATGGCGCCCTTGTGGGAGTTGAGGGCCGAGGTCGGCTTGTGGAAGTAGGTGGGGGTGGCGGGGAGTTCGATCCCGAACTCGTCGACGCGGCTCTGGTGGTTGAGGTGGACGGCGATCACCTTGGAGGGGACGACCGGGGGCAGGTGCTGGGCCTCCTCGGTCTTGACGCGGCGGCCGTCGGCGGCGACGAGCTCGTCCCCGTCGACGGTGACCTGGACGGCGGCGCCGTCGAGGAGGATGCGGCGGTACTCGGGCATGGCTGCCTTCCTAGGAACGTCGGTGCGGGTTGTGGGGCGCTGCGGCGGCCGGGACGGGGGTTCCCGCGCCGGTCCAGCCTTCGGAGGGGCGGTCGAACCAGAGGTGGACCTGGCCGGTGCCGATCGAGTTCTCGTACTCGCCGTACTGGCGGGCGCGGGCGACGCAGTTCCGCTCGCCGAGGGCGCCGGCCATCATCAGGTAGTGGAAGAACTTGGCCTCGGGCCTGAACTTCGAGAACGCGTCCATGGTGTCGAGGACCTTGTCGTGGTGGCCCTCCTTGAACCATTCGATGCGTTCGAGGTCGGCCTCGCGGGCCTCGGGGGTACGGATGTGCGCGGGGTCGCTGGACTCGTGGTCGCGCAGTTCGCGCAGCGGCCAGAAGGTGTGCGACAGGGCGCCCGAGGCGATCAGCAGCACCCGGCGGCCGGGGGTGGCGGCGATGCCGTCGGCGAGCGCGCGCCCGAGGCGCAGATGGTCCTCCATGTCACCGGTCTGGCAGACCCCGATGGTCACCCACCGCTTGTCGGGCAGGCCCTCGCCGAGGAACTTCCACAGGTTGATGGTGGCGTAGTAGATCGGCAGGTGGTCGTCGTCGATCGCGGTGATCCAGGTGCCGTGCTTGTCCGCGAACTTCGCTATGTTGTGGGCGAGTTCGGGGTCGCCGGGGAAGTCGTACGGCATTCTGCACATGCCGCGCGGGAGTTCCTCGGAGGTGAAGAGGCCGGCCCGGCGGTGCTGGGCGGTGGCGACGAACTCGACGGTGGTCGCCCAGTGCGAGTCGAGGACGACGACGGTGTCGTAGTCGTCGCGCTCGAAGACGTCCTCGCGGAGCTGCTCCAGGCCGGTGACGAGGGTGATCTCCTTGCCCTCGTTCAGCTCGAACCGGATCTCCTCGGGGAGCACGATGGTGGGGACGTGGGCGAGCAGCCCCGCCCCGACGATCTCACCCATGGTCCTTCCATCCCTTCGGCGCGGTCACGGTGTTCTTCAGGTCGCAGTAGAAGTCGAAGCTCCAGGTGCCGCCCTCACGGCCGACGCCGGAGTGCCGGGAGCCGCCGAAGGGAGCCTGGAGGTCGCGGACGAAGAAGCAGTTGACCCAGACCGTGCCCGCGACGAGCCGCTCGGTGACGCGGGCGGCGCGGTCGCGGTCGCCGGTGGCGAGGGTGGCGGCGAGCCCGAAGCGGGTGTCGTTGGCGAGGTGGACGGCCTCGTCCTCGGTGGTGAAGGTCTGGAGGGTCAGGACGGGGCCGAAGACCTCTTCCTGGACGATCTCGGAGTCCTGGGCGACGTCGGTGAGGAGGGTCGGCGCGTAGTACTGGCCCTCGCCCCGGTGGCCGCCGATGACCGCGCGGGCGCCCGCGTCGAGGGCGCGCCGCACGAAGCCGTCGATCTTCTCCAGCTGGCGTTCGTGGATGTTCGGGCCGATGTCGGTGGCCTCGTCGCGCGGGTCGCCCTGCACGATCGTCGCGGCCTTCTCGGCGAAGCGGCGGGTGAACTCCTCCGCGACGGTCTCCTCGACCAGGATGCGGGTGGCGGCGAGACAGACCTGGCCCGCGTTGTCGTACTGCTCGACGGCGAGGTCGACGGCGAGGTCGAGGTCGGCGTCGGCGAACACCAACAGCGGTGATTTGCCGCCGAGTTCGAGGCTGAGCGGGGTGAGGTTCGCGGCCGCCGACTGCGTGATCCGCTGCGCCGTCGGCACGGAGCCGGTGAAGCTGATGCGGCGCACGTCGGGGTGCGAGGTGAGGGCGTCGCCGATCTCCGAGCCGTACCCCTGGACGATGTTGAGGACGCCGGCGGGCAGTCCGGCCTCGGCGGCGATGTCCGCGAGCAGGGAGGCGGTCAGCGGGGTCCACTCGGCGGGCTTGAGGACGACCGTGTTGCCGGCCGCGAGGGCCGGGGCGACCTTCCAGGTCGACAGCATCAGCGGGGCGTTCCACGGGGTGATCAGCACCGAGGGGCCGGCCGGGTCCCAGCTCACGTGGTTGGTGTGGCCGCGGGTCTCGAAGTCCTCGTGGTCCAGGGTCAGGAGCCAGTCGGCGAAGAAACGGAAGTTGTGGGCGACGCGCGGCATCACGCCCCGGCGGTGGGAGCGCAGCAGGGCGCCGTTGTCGGTGGTCTCGACGATCGCCAGGTCCTCGATCCGCTTCTCCACGCCGTCGGCGACGGCGTGGAGGATGCGGGCGCGTTCGGCACGCGGGGTGGCGGCCCAGGCGGGGAAGGCGGCCTTCGCGGCGGCCACGGCCGCGGCGGCCTCCCGCTCGGTGCCGCGGGAGATCTCACCGATGACGCTTCCGTCGATCGGGGATACGTCGGTGAACGTCTCGGCGGAGGCGACGCGTTCGCCGCCGATCCAGTGCCGGGTGTCGACGGCGACCCCGGCCACCGTGAGGGTGTGCTCGGTCATGTCCGGACTCCAAGTCCTGTGGTGGATACGGTGGTCGGGGTCACTCGGCGCCGGAGGTGCCGGACTCCAGCAGGCGTCCGCCGTCCCAGACGACGCCGACCTGCCGGTAGTAGGCGGCGATCGGCTCGCGGATCTCCAGGCGGGCCAGTTCCTCGGTGGGTGCCTCGAACAGCTTCAGGTCGGCGTCGCCGACCCAGGCCGGTCCGGCCTCGAAGGAGGCGGCGCCGGTCTCGATGAGCTCGTCGAGCGCGAGGCCCTTGCCCTTCTCGACGGAGGGCAGCCAGCGGTGGTGGGCCATGGGGTGGCCGTTGACGAAGCCGTTGGTCTCGGACGGCTCCCGCAGGGTGACCACGGTCTCGGCGAGACGCCGGTCGGCGGCGGCGAGGGTGGCGCCGAAGCGGGCGCCGGCCTCGATGCGCGGGGCCGGGCCGTAGGGGTGCGGGCGGGTCTGGTGGATCGAGCCGAGCTTCTTCGGGTAGCCCTGGTGCAGTCCGCGGGCGATCGCGAAGTCCTTGTCGACCCAGATGTAGACGCAGCGGCTGTAGGTCTGTCCCCGGTACTGGCAGCGGACGACCGCGAAGGCCTCCTTGTACTGGGCGCGCACCGGGTCGAGGAGTTCCTCGGCGGAGTCGGAGCAGGACTGCCAGTCGGCCCAGATCAGCGCGACCGCGCCCGGGTCCTCGTCGGCCAGCTCCAGCGGTTCGGGGAGGAGTTCACGCACGCGCGCGGGGTCCGTGCGGTACTCGACGGTGAGCAGGTCACCGGAGTAGCGCCACGGCGGCGACGGGATGAGCGACGAGGTGCCACCGGCCGTCTTGGGGTGGAAGTAGCCACGGACAGGGGACATAGCGGGGATTCCTTACGCTTCGTTACGCGGTGAGGGCGGGCTGCTTCAGCAGCTGGGCGCGGTAGCGCGCGGCGCGCAGGGCGGCGGACTGGCCGCCGAGGGCCACGACGCCGACCAGCAGGTCGCCGGTGTGGTAGCCGACCACGACGTCGCCGTCCGGGTCGCCTTCGAGGATCCGCACGTCGTCCTTGCCGAGCAGGGGCGAGCCGAAGGACTGGAGCCGGAACTCGTGCTGGTCGCTCCAGAAGGTGGGCAGCGGGGCGAACGGGGCCGACTCGGCTTCGGTGCCGCCGAGATGGGCGGCGAGGACCTTGGCCGCGTGCTTGGCGGTGTCGGTGGGGATGGACCAGTGCTCGACCCGTCGGGGTACGCCGTCGTAACGGGCGTTGGGGAAGCGGGCGACGTCGCCGACCGCGACGACCTCGGGGCGTCCGCCGACCCGCAGGTGCTCGTCGGTGAGGACGCCGTCGGACAGGTCGAGTCCGTTGCCGTCCAGCCACTCGGTGTTGGCGACCGAGCCGACCGACTCCACGACCACGTCGGCCGCGAGGACCGTTCCGTCGCCGAGGACGACTCCGGTGACGCGTTGCTCGCCCTGGAACCCGGCGACTCCCGTGCCGAGCGCGAAGCGCACTCCGCGCTCCTCGTGCCGCTTGAGCAGCGCGCCGGCCAGCAGGTCGCCCAGCGGTCCGGCCATGGGCAGCGGCAGCGGGTCGACGACCGTGACCTCCGCCGCGCCGAGTCCCACGGCGGTGGCGGCGACCTCGCAGCCGATGAATCCGGCGCCGACGACGACCACCCGTGCTCCGGGCCGGATCAGCGCGTCGCGCAGGATCTGGGCGTCGGCGAGGGTGCGGACCGTGTGGCGCCCGACGAGCGGACCGGGGCAGCGCAGGCGCCGGGGGCGCATTCCGGTGGCGACGACCAGTCCGTCGTACGACAGCCGTTCGCCGTCGGCGAGTTCGACGACCCGCTCGTCGAGGCGGGCGGTGGCGATCCGCGTCCCGAGCCGCCACTCCACGTCGGCCGCGGCGGCCTTCGGAGTGAAGGCGAGGGACTCGAACGACGCCTTGCCCGCGAGGACCTCCTTGGAGAGCGGAGGCCGGTTGTAGGGCATGTGCGGCTCGTCGCCGACGACCGTGACGGCGCCGGTCCAGCCCGCCGCGCGCAGCTGTTCGGCGGCGCGCAGGCCGCCCATCGAGGCGCCCGCGACGACTACGCGTCGGGTCATGGCCCTCAGCCCTCGATCCGGATGGCCTGGAGCGGGCACACGTCGGCGGCTTCCTCGACCTCGTCGCGGAGCGCCTCGTCCACATCGGAGACGTAGGCGAGGTGGCCGGCGTCGTCCATCGAGAAGACGTCGGGGGCGGCGAAGACGCACTGGCCGTGGTCCTGGCACTTGATCATGTCGACGACGACCTTCATGGCCGGTCCTCCTGGGGATGCGGGCGCCTGAGCAGGGTGTGAAGGGAGAAGAGAGGGGCCCGACCGGTGTCGGACCGGGCCCCTCGGCCAAAGGGATGCGAAGCCGCGTCCCTGACTCGTTTGGCTTCAAACAACATAGGAAGCCATTGGACCCTGGTCAATACCTGTCCAGGTGGATAAATTCTTACCGCCACCCCCTTGCGGGGCCAGACCCCGGCTCATACCGTTCGGATTCAAACGACCGACTCGGGGTCCGCCCCGGGGATGTCGTCTGGAGCAGTTCGGACCGGGCCGTCGGGCCCGGTGCGGCGCACCGGAGGCGGAGCTCCATCCGCGTACGGCACGTACTCGGACGGCGCGACGACGCCACGAGGAGCCGCGCCGGGCACCCCCGCGCCGAACTGTTCCCAACGGCACCCCCTTCTCCCCCGCACCCCGGCTCCCGTTCTCTGCACACCACGCGTCCCCGGCGCCTCAGACCACGGGGACATCCCACCTTTCCGCCAAGGAGACAACGGTGAGCGCATCCGACACCTCAGACATCCGCCGGCACATGGAGCGGCTCGCCGCCGAGGGCGTCGACGTGGTCAGGGTCGTCTATCCCGACCTGATCGGCACCGACCGCGCCCGTGACGTCCTGCTCGACCACCTGCCCTCGGCCTGCGAGCACGGGCTGGCCTTCTGCCGGGCCGTCTACCACACGACTCCCCAGGGCGACGTCGTCCCCGTCGCGGGCGGCCTGGACGCCGGCCTGCCCGACGTGTCCGTACGCCCCGACCTGTCGACCGCGGCCGCACTGCCCTGGGAGCCCGGCGTCGCGACCTGCCTCGGCGAGGTCACCGACCCCGCGACCGCGGCCCCCGCCCCCGAGTCACCCCGCGACCTGCTGCGGACCGTCCTGGCCCGGTGCGCCGAACAGGGGCTGCGCCCCGTCGTCGGCCCCGAGCTGGAGTACTTCCTGCTGGAGCCCGCCCCCGGCACCCCCACCGGCTGGCGCCGCTCCCCGGAGACCACCGGCGCCGTCTACACCGCCGGACTGCGCGCCGACCCGGGCAACCACCTGCTGCGCACCCTGCGCCAACTGCGCGACCTGGGCCTCGGCGTCGTCACCGGCAACCACGAGTTCGACGGCGGCCAGTACGAGATCAACCTGACCCACTCCTCGGCCCTGGACGCCGCCGACCGCGCCTTCCGCTTCAAGGCCGCCGTCAAGGAGCTCGCCCGCCAGGAGGGCAACCTCGCCACCTTCATGGCCAAGCCCTTCGGCGACGCCGGCGGCTCCGGTTTCCACCTCCACCTGTCCTGCGAGGACACCGAGGGCCACAACGTCTTCGACGACCCGACGGGCGCGCACGGCCTCTCGGCCACGGCCCGCCACGCCATCGCGGGCATCCTCGCCCACGCCCCCGCCCTCGCCGCGCTCGCCAACCCCACCGTCAACTCGTACAAGCGCTTCG
Source organism: Streptomyces sp. NPDC021080 (assembly GCF_044333225.1). Classification (NCBI taxonomy): domain Bacteria; kingdom Bacillati; phylum Actinomycetota; class Actinomycetes; order Kitasatosporales; family Streptomycetaceae; genus Streptomyces; species Streptomyces sp. NPDC021080. The sequence goes on from NZ_JBIRQM010000014.1 coordinate 279,183, forward strand.
GACCCGACACCCTCGCGCCCTGGCTGATCGACTGGGGGCTCGACAACCGCAGCGCCATGGTCCGCATCCCGCCCGAGCGCGGCTCGGGCGCCCGCCTGGAACTGCGGCTCGGCGACGCCAGCGCCAACCCGTACCTGCTGATCGCCGGAACCATCGCCGCCGCCCTGCTCGGCGTCCAGGCCGGCGAGGAGCCCGAGGCTCCGCTGGAGGGCTACGGCTACGACACCGCGCGCTCCGCGCTGCTGCCCACGAGCCTGGCCGCCGCGCTGGACGCCCTGGAGGCGGACACCGCCCTGACCGACATCCTCGGCAAGGACTTCGTCTCCTCCTTCCTCACCTACAAGCGGGACGAGGTCGAGCGCTTCGGGCGGCACGTCACCGACTGGGAGTTCACCGAGTACGCCTACCACCTCTGACCCTTCGAAGCCCGGCCCAGGAGAACCACCATGACCAGCCCCACCGTTCCCGCCACGCCCACCACCGCGGCCGAACTGCGCGCCGCCCTCGCCGAGCCCCTGCCGCTCGAAGAGGTCGACCTCGCGAACCTCGACAACTTCGCGGACGGCATCAAGCCGTGGCGCATGTTCCACACCCTGCGCCACGAGGACCCGGTGCACTGGCAGCCCGAGGAAGCCCCCAACTCCGGCTTCTGGGCGGTCACCCGGCACGCGGACATCGCCACCGTGGACCGCGACGCGGAGACCTTCACCTCCTCGAAGTTCGTCAACCTCGAAGAGCTGGACGACGACCAGATCAAGAAGCGGGCGTCCATCCTGGAGCTCGACGGCGTCCGCCACCGCGCGATGCGCAGCGTCATCCAGCGCCAGTTCGGCGCGAGCGTCATCAACAGCTACAGCGACTTCCTGCGCGGCCTGACGGCACAGACCCTGGACGCGGCCCTGGCCAAGGGCACCTTCGACTTCGTCTCCGACGTCTCCGCCGACTTCCCCATCAACGTCCTCGCCCGCCTGCTCGACGTGCCGCCGGAGGACAACCAGCAGCTCATCGACTGGGGCAACCGCATCATCGGCAACACCGACCCCGACTACGCGGACGTGCTGCTGCACAGCGCGGAGAGCGACAAGTACCGCGACCTGCCGTTCCGTTCGCCCGCCTCGCTCGAAGTCTTCGAGTACGGGCGGGAACTGGCCCGCCAGCGCCGCGGCGGCAACGGTACGGACCTGGTCTCCAAGCTGGTCAACACCGTTCCGCGCGACGGGATCCCGCTCTCCGCGCAGGACTTCGACAACTACTTCCTGCTCCTGGTCGTCGCCGGCAACGAGACCACCCGCCACACCATCTCGCACTCGATGCTGGCGCTCCTGCAGCACCCCGAGCAGCTCGCCCGCCTCAAGGACGACCCGTCCCTGATCCCGGGCGCGGTCGAGGAGTTCCTGCGCTGGGCCTCCCCCGTCTACCACTTCCGCCGCACCGCCACCCGCGACGTCGAGCTCGGCGGCAAGCAGGTCAAGGAGGGCGACAAGGTGGTGATGTGGTTCGCCTCCGGCAACCGTGACGAGGAGGTCTTCGGCAACCCGTACGACTTCGACGTCACGCGCACCAACAACGACCACATCACGTTCGGCAAGGGCAGCCCGCACCTGTGCCTGGGCAACCTGCTCGCCCGCACCGAGATCCGCATCATGTTCGAGGAGCTGATCCCGAGGATCGCCGACATCAGGCTGGCCGGCGACGCGCCCCGCGTCCTGTCCAACTTCGTCAACGGCATCAAGAAGCTGCCGGTGGAGGTCACGCTCGCCTGACGGCCGCGACCCCGGGCCACCGCCCGCGGCACACGCGACACATGACACGGCTGTCCCCCGTCCTGCCGGACGGGGGACAGCCGTGTCGAGCGGCCCGCCCCGGAGAACGCTCAGGCCTTCGCGGGCCCGGAGCGAAGTCGTCGTCAGTGGTCCGTCTCCCGGTGCAGCTTGAGGAGGTCCACTCCGTAGTCGTTGCCGTTGGGCGTGCGGATGATGGTGTGGATGTGCTGCTGGGTCGGGGTGCCCTGGGGGCCGCCCGGTCCGCCGGGTCCCGCACTCGCGGAGGCTGAGGCCGACGCCGAGGCGGACTCGGCAGCAGAGGCGGACGGGGAGGCCGAGGTGTCGCTCTCGTGGTACCCGAGCGGGGACTCGGCGTCGTACTCGATCAGCACGACAGGACTGTGGACGCGGTAGTAGAACGCCGAGTCGTCGTCGTGTTCGCCGATCCAGTGGAAGTACGTGTCGTCGAGGTGCTTCTCGATCTCACGCAGCCGCACCCGCGCGTGCCCTTCGTCCTGGTAGCCGACGTACACCTCGGCCAGGTCCAGCAGCAGTCCGCGCTGCCGGCGGTTCAGGGCCGAGCCCTTGACCCCGGCGTAGGGGATGACCGCGTTGTCCTGGCCGGCGCCGGCGATGAGGTCGGTGCCGGACTTCTCGGCCGTGGAGAGTGCCTGGGCGAGCTGCGTGTCGTCCAGGGAGCGGAGGAGTGCGAGGCCCGCGGCGGTCTCCTCCCGGAAGAGGTGGTAGTCCTTGCCCTCGTACGTGATCTTCGTCGGCTCGGAGCCCATGAACGTCGGGGTCATCACCACCTGGTCACGCAGGACGAAGTAGTTGATGACGAGGTGGTGGCCCTCGAACTGGAAGCCCCACGCCTCGGTCGCCGACGGGGTGCCCATGACGGTGAACCAGTAGGCGTCCTCGTTGAGCGCCCTGGAGGTGTCGCCCTCGTACTCGCCGAGGAACTGGTTGAGCTTGCGGATGTCGCCGGCCTGCCGGAGACCGCGGGCCGACAGTGACGACTTGAGCAGTCTCATGCCGAGCGCGTACTGCTTGTCGGTCAGATCACGCAGGGCCACCCCGTCCCGGTCGTTGGAGTCGACGTTGGTCCAGTCGAGCCACTGGTCGGAGTCGACGTCGAAGAGGGTGGCCGCCTTCTGCTCGTCCGTGAGCGCGTCGAGGAAGGCGCGGGCCGCGCGGATCACCGGGACGGTGGAGACGCCGGTGGAGTGGACGGCGTACAAGTCGCCGAGGACCGTGCCGTCCGTGGTGACGCCGACGAAGTCGTCGTACGCGATCGTCTGGCCGAAGCCGCCGCCGGGCGGCGGGCCCGACGGGGAGGGGCTCGCCGTGGCGTCCGCGGAACCGGTCTCCTCGGCGTCGGCCGTGGTGGCGACGTAGCCGCCCATGACCGCGACGGCGGAGACGCCGCCCGCGAGCAGGGCCTTGTTCATGAACCACCGGCGGGAACGGTGGGCTGCCTGGGTGCGCGGCTTGTGTCCGCGGTTTTCGTTGACCATAGTCGCAACAATTTCGTCGACACTTTGCGGCGCCATGGCAACGACCTGTGCGTGTCATAGGAATCCGAGGCAGACCTGTGAACGCACACGCCCGACCCGGCTCCGCCCAACCCCCTTGGCATGCGGTCGAGTTGATCCGGGGAGCCGACTCGGACTCGGGTGCGCGCGAGGCCGTCGACGGTGAAATACCTTGGACCTCGGCGAAGTTGGCCTTGGCATGACTCAAGGACCAGCACCGCGCCCCCTGTCGGACGAGGCACTGTCGGACCTGCTCGGCGAGCAGCGGTTCGGCACCCTCGCCACGGTCAGGCGGAGCGGCCACCCGCACCTGACCACCATGCTCTACGACTGGGATCCCACGGCCCGCGTCGTGCGGATGTCCACCACGGCCGACCGCGTCAAGGCCAAGCACCTCGGGCGCGACCCCCACGCGGCGCTGCACGTACGGGGCGGCGACGTCTGGTCCTTCGCCGTCGCCGAGGGTACGGCCGAGGTCTCCGAGCCGACGACGGTCCCCGGTGACGCCGTCGGACGGGAACTGCTTGAGATGATCCCCACGGCAGCGCGGCCCACGGACGAGGAGGCATTCCTCAAGGAGCTCGTCGCCGAGCGCAGGACCGTCATCCGGTTGCGGGTGGAACGGCTGTACGGGACAGCCCTGGACGTCGGGAACTAGGGTCCGTCTTCAAAGATCATCAGGTGGTGGATCATGGTCGGGTGATACGCCGCCATGAACTCACCGACCTGGAGTGGGAGTTACTTGCTCC
>NZ_JBIRQM010000015.1:0-274774 GCF_044333225.1 Streptomyces sp. NPDC021080
CCTTGGACAGTGTGATCTCCACAGCAGAAGGCCCGGGATGCGACATGCCAACAGGGTAGTAACTAAGCATCAGGATTTCTGGCGCATCACACTAGTGCTCTGACCACATACCTTCGCCGGGTTGGGCGGGTGTGGGGCCATTAATGCCAGCTACCGGGCCGAGGCGTCCGCCTATGCTCGGCTCGTGCAGCCGCTTTCCGACCGCAGCAATCCGTTGATCACGGCGTTTCCAGCCGAGCTTGCAAGCGATGCCGAGGCAGTCCTGGCGGTGATGCCCGATTCTCGGTTCCAGCCGCATGCCTCGTTCTCGGTCGCTGTCGAGGGCCAGCAGGTTTTGATCCCCGGGCGCCTCTACAACGACGAGCCGCCAACTGACAGGGTGGCGTCGCTTTCGTCGCGCCAACAACAGCTTCTGCACTGCCTGTACTCAAGGCACTGCGACGGCAGGGTCAGGCAGCGCCACCTGGAGAAGGTCGTTGGTTCCACGGACCCATGGGTCGTCCCCTTCGTCGTGCAGCTGGTGGGCGAGTACGTCTTGGAGATCCTGGTCGTCATCTGCGATGAGCTCCGTGATCTCGCCGCGCCCGGCACCTGCGGCCACCTCGCTTACGGGCGGTTCCTGTTGGACAACCCTGCTTTCTTCGCTCGCACTCAACGGCGGGTCGTGAGCTACTGGAGCTGCTACTACCGGGGTGTCTATGCGAGTTTTCGGGGCTACCCGGGGTGCACGATTCTTGACCTCCTACGGTCCGCTGCCTCCGACAGAGCAGGACATCCCTGGCCCAACCTCACTCCAGCCGACGCCCGGGTGGACGGCTACTGCTAGGACCCGACCGGGCAAAGTCGCCGGGCTGGTCAAGCGGCTCGGCGAGGGGACGTCCGCCCCAACGGATGCCCTTCTCGCTGCGGATGCGAGCGCGCTCGCGGCGCTGGGCTGAGCTGGGAGCACGTCGGGGTGACGGGCATTCGCGTTGCGCCAGCGCAGATAGGCGTGCAAGGCCCGGGTCTGCACGGTGTGGTTGCGGTGGTTGGAGTTGGCGATGGTGAACTGCCGCATCGGCCCGAAGTGCGCCTCGATCGGGTTGGCCCAGGACGCGTCTGTCGGCGTGAAGCACAGCCCGAGGGCGGCTTGCAGAGGCGCCCTCGGGGTTTCCTTGCAGGCCAAAGAGGTAAGGCACCCGAGATCGCGACGGTCTTGAAAACCGTCGTGGCGCGAGTCACCGTGGGTTCAAATCCCACACCCACCGCAGGTGAACGGCTCCTGACCAGGTAACTCGGTCAGGGGCCGTTGCCATGTCCTGGCACCGCTGGCGCCCGGTGTTCCCCTTGGCTCCTCGAGCGAACGGGCACGATAAGGGCACGGATAGCCTCTGTTGCCATGACTGCTGTTGTTCCCACTGACCCGCAGCGAGAGCACGAGATGGGGCGGGTCGCCCTCTGGCTCGCTCCCGATGACCTCCGTCGGCTGGCAGAGCATTGTTGCTGCGGTCCAGAGACCTCGGATGAAGATCGTGATTGTTGCGGCCGTATCCGCTTTCGGGCCCGTGCCGCCCTGCACAAGCAGGGGCTTACCGACTGAGAGTCACGTCCGGCGAGCAGCTTTGGCCTTGCTGCCTCGTCCTTATCAGGTCGAAGACAGGGACTTGCCGACAGTGACAAACCGTCCTGGCGCTTCAGTCGAGCGTCCGCCGAGATCTGGCGTCGGTCGCCGTTGTTCGCGTTCGTTGGTGTCAGTCGCTGATGTCAGCCCACGCCGTTACGACTGCGCCTCTCCTGCCAGCGGGCGAATCCGCCGGCGATGTCGTCAGGCGAGTGGATCCACTCACCCTCACCCGTGGTGCCGTGCCAGACGACTCCCGGACGATGTGGATCCCGGCACAGGTCTAAGCCGTGCAGATGCTGCAGGGCCCCGAAGACCAACGGCGGGATGCGGATCGCTGCCTCGTCTTCGACCCATGAGGCTGCCCATGAATGGACCGCCTCACGGGTCACGTCGCCCGCGACAAGCGCCTGCCACTGAGCAGCCACTTCCTCGCTGTTGGGCGCGGGCTTCGGCGCCTTGAGATCGCTCATGCATCCACAATCGCAGCCGCGTGGGCCGGGAGACAGCGCGAATCCGATCCTTGATCGGTCGAGCAGTTCCTGGTCGGACCACCGGCGCACCACGGTCTGCGGTCGACGACGCTGAGAGGTCGGCTCCGAGACTTTGGGCGGGAGCTGCCATGGGGCGAGTGATCATGGCCCCTTGAGCTTCCGGCGAGTCGGGCAGTCTGTGGACCTGCCCGTAAAGCACGACGTTGGGGCCATGATCTTCGAGGCTCGCCCCATGGTGGCTGCCTAAAGTCTCGGAGCCAACCGGCCCACAGCGTGGTTACCGTTCTCGACTCGGGCCCGCACTCGCTGCGGCCCTGGGCCAAGCCCAAGGGCCAGCCCGCGCTCGCGGGCATGCGGTGGCGCCTCATGGTCTACCTCGGCGCCTACGGTCCGATGCGGCCGGAAGAGCTGGCCGGCCTCCGCCGCCGAGACGTCGACCTCGACACCCTGCGTATTTGCGTTCGCCTCGCCGAGCCGGAGCGGATGAACGGGCGTCGCGTGCAGGGAGAAACCAAGTCCGAGGCGAGCACTCGAACGGTCGTCCTTCCCGCGTTCCTCCGTCGAGAGCTGCGCTGGCATCTGGAGTCGTACGCCGAGGAGGGGCCAACGGTCTGATCTTCGTCGGGGAGAAAGGAGCTCCCTTCCGGCGCAGCACCTTCGGCACGAAGTGGAGAAAGGCACGGGCCTTGGTCGGCATGCCGGAGGGCTTTCGGTTCTACGACCTCCGGCACACCGGGCACACCCTGTCCACGCGCTCCGGTGCGACGCTCAAGGACATGATGGTGCGGGCCGACCAGTCCTCGGAGAGGGCGGCGCTGATCTATCAGCACTCCGACGACGATCGACAGCAGGAAGTTGCTGCGGGACTCGACGTGACCGTCCGCCAGGCACGCCAGGAAGTACAGGAAGCTGCTGCCGTGCCAGTTGAGAACACCGATGATCCAGACGAACAATGTTCTGGCACGGATCTGGCACGCGGCGAGTGATCACAGCGGACAGCAAAAAGGCCCGGGTCGATGACCTGGGCCTCTGTCATGGAGCGGGTGACGAGAATCGAACTCGCACTCTCAGCTTGGGAAGCTGATGTTCTACCACTAAACTACACCCGCGTAAGACGCCGGTTGGGCCGGTGTCCGAATGCTCGCTCACTGTACCTCATGCCCGGCCCCCGGCGTCGAAGCCGTGGGGCCCGTTCGCGTTTCGGAGGGCGGATGCGGCTGCGGGGTGCCGGAGTTGGGGCGTACGGTGGGGGCGCTGGAGCGGGTCCGGGCGGGGGCGGAGTGCCGCCTGGAGAGCCATCCCTTTCATCCCGTAATGTGGCTTTCGTTGTCAGGGCATCAGCCTGACGCGGCTCTTGGGGAAGGGACTCTGGGACTTGATGGAGCGCACCGTCGTCCGTTGTGCCGAGGGGCACGTGTTCAGCACCGCTTCGTTCCCGATGCAGCAGGCCGAGCGGCTCGGCCCCGGCCGGCTGCTCCGGTGTCCACGGTGTGCCCGGCTCCGCAGTGTGGTGCCGGTGGCCTTGGAGAAGGCAGTGTCGGAGCAGTAGGACGCAGTGACAGCGGCAGTGTGACAGGGGCGGGCGCGGCAGAGGTGCGTCGGCACCGGGGCACTGGCGTGACGGCGATGGCGCCGGCGATGTCCTCGCGGTGCGGTGGACCGGGCGACGCCGTCGTCGCAGTGCATGCAGTACACCGCCGTCGTGCGTGAAGCGCATGAAGCGCGTGAAGTGAACGAGTGGTGCGGGCGCGTGGGGTCGTCACGATTGTGGTGGCTCCGCGCGCCTTGCGTATCCTCAGGACGTGCTTCTCTCAGACAAGGACATCCGGGCCGAGATCGACGCCGGGCGGGTCCGGATCGATCCCTACGACGAATCCATGGTGCAGCCGTCGAGCATCGACGTGCGGCTCGACCGCTACTTCCGGGTGTTCGAGAACCACCGCTACCCCCACATCGACCCCTCGGTCGAACAGGCGGACCTCACGCGGCTCGTCGAGCCCGAGGGTGACGAGCCGTTCATCCTCCACCCCGGAGAGTTCGTCCTCGCCAGTACGTACGAGGTCATCTCGCTGCCCGACGACCTCGCCTCGCGGCTGGAGGGCAAGAGCTCCCTGGGACGGCTGGGACTGGTCACCCACTCCACCGCCGGGTTCATCGACCCCGGTTTCTCCGGGCACGTCACCCTCGAGCTGTCCAACCTCGCGACCCTGCCGATCAAGCTGTGGCCGGGGATGAAGATCGGGCAGCTGTGCATGTTCAAGCTCAGCTCGCCGGCCGAGTTCCCGTACGGCAGCGACCGGTACGGCTCCCGCTACCAGGGTCAGCGCGGGCCGACCGCCTCGCGGTCCTTCCTGAACTTCCACCGCACCCAGGTCTGAGGCGATGACCATGGCTCCCGCGCGCGAGAACCTCACCTACGAAGGCTTCGGCGTCGCCGTACGCGAACTCGCCCAGACCATCGCCGACGACGGGTACGAGCCCGACATCGTGCTCTCGATCGCCCGGGGCGGTGTCTTCGTCGCGGGCGGGCTCGCCTACGCCCTCGACTGCAAGAACATCCACCTCGTGAACGTCGAGTTCTACACGGGGGTGGGGACGACGCTGGAGATGCCGGTCATGCTGGCCCCCGTCCCCAACGCGATCGACTTCTCCGACAAGAAGGTCCTGATCACCGACGACGTCGCCGACACGGGCAAGACGCTCAAGCTGGTGCACGACTTCTGCGTCGGCGAGGTCGCCGAGGTCCGCAGCGCCGTGATCTACGAGAAGACCCAGTCGCTCGTGAAGTGCGAGTACGTCTGGAAGCGGACCGACGACTGGATCAACTTCCCCTGGAGCGTCCTGCCCCCGGTGCACAAGTCGGGAGAGGCGTCCAAGGAGAACAAGGAAGCCCTCTGACCCACGGGTGGCGCGGGTCGCCGCGACCCGGCACGTCAGAAAGCCCCCGGCGGGTCGCCGGGGGCTTTCGCGCACCCGCTCGCCACGCGGGCGGCGGCCCCTGGGGGCACCCATCCCGTGGAAGTCGGCCGTGGTGACGCGAGAGGGGCTCCCGGTGGTGTGCCGGGAGCCCCTCTCACCTGCCCTGGACGGGCGCGTGTGCCGTCGTCGGTGTCAGAACGTGCCCAGCTTGATGATCGACAGGATGGCGATCAGCTGAATGGATGACGCGGCGAGGGCCTTCGGCCACGGGAGGTCGTGGGACCTGCCGACCATCAGGGTCAGCAGCGCGCCCGCGGCGACCCAGGTGATCCAGCCGAGGAGCTTGACGAAGGACGCGTCGCCGCCGAGGAACATGGCGAACAGCAGCCGCGGGGTGTCCGTGATGGACATGATCAGCATGGAGAGGCCGACCGTGGGCTGCCAGGCACCGTCGCCGCCGAGCTGACGGGCCAGGGTGTGGGTGACCACGCCCAGGACGAACGTGCTGAGCACGAGGGCCACGGCGGTCGTCAGGACGATCGGGACGGCGTTGGAGAGGGTCGCGTTGATCGCGTCCTCGCGGGCGCCGTCGAAGCCGAAGACCGCCAGCAGGCCGTAGAGGAACGTCACGATCAGGGCCGGGGCCCACATCGTGTAGTCGCGCATCTGGAGGAAGGTCCGGCCCGGGGCCATCACTATGCCCTTGAGCAGGTCCTTCCAGTGCAGCCGGGGACCGACCGGCGGCGCGGCCGCCTGGCCCGCCCGGTAGGTGTCCCCCTGGTTGTAGGGGTCCTCGCCGATCGAGAAGGCCTGCGTGTGGCCGGGGCTGTTCGCGGCGTACGGGTCCGGGCCCTGCTGCGGGTGACCGTCGCCGAAGTACTCCGGTTCGTCGTACCCGCCGCCGGGTCCGCCGCCCTGGGGCCAGCCGCCCTGCTGCTGCCCGCCGCGGTAGGGCTGAGGGCCCTGCTGGCCGCCGTACGGCTGCTGTCCCCCGTACTGCGGCTGCTGCGGCGCGGGCGGGTAGCCGTACGGCTGCTGCCCGCCTCCCCGGGGGGACTGCTGCCCACGTCCCTGGGAGGACTGTCCGTACGACGGTTGTTGTTGCGGTCGCCCTTGCGGGGCACGGTTGTCCCGGCCCCCGCGTCCGATCCTGAATCCAGCCACGTCATCGAACGTACCTGGTCCCGAAGAGTGACGTGTCGGTGCCGGGGCGACGGGCCCGGCATTGGGGCCGAGCTGTGACATCCCCTAGGGGCCGCCGCGGGCGGCCCCTACGGGAGCGGGTGTTCGACGGAATGCCCCGGGGAGCGGGGCCGCCCGGGGACGGGCGGCCCCCTCTCGGGAGCAGTCGGCCGGTGGGCCGGGCGGGTCGCCGGTCAGTCGGCGAAGACGGCGCCGAACTGCGGGGTGCCGGTCGTCGAGACGCCCGAGGCGCTCGGCGAGACGACGCGGGAGCCGGTCGTGGTGATCTTGCTGCCGTTGGAGGGCAGGTAGGTGACCGCGCCGTCGGCGGAGTTCTCGTACGAGCCGACGATCAGGTCGGCCCGGTGGTCGCCGTTGACGTCGTCGAGCTTGACGTCCGCGCCGAACAGGTCGCCCTTCTCGTCGTTGCCGGGGACGCCCGCCGTGCTCTGCGCGAAGGCCTGGGCGCCGGAGGAGACGTCGACGCCGGCCGCGGAGCCGTACAGGACGGTGACCATGCCGGTGTTGGTGACCCCGTCGATGTCCTCGTTCGGGGCCGAGACGACCAGGTCCTGGTAGCCGTCGCCGTTGACGTCGCCCATGTCCAGGTCCCAGCCGAAGCCGTCGCCCTTCTCCGAGGTGCCCGGGACGCTGCCGCTGTTCTGGGTGACCCCGGTCGTGCCGGCCGGGCCGGACGCCGAGCCGTAGGTGATGTTCACCTTGCCGCCGTCGGCGGAGTCCGGGATCGGGGTGCCGTCGTCCAGGGCGCCGTCCCAGCCCGCGCCGCTGACGATGTCGCCGAAGCCGTCGCCGTTGATGTCGCCGATGCCGGTGACGATGCCGGGCTTGAGGGCCTTGGCGGACGCCACGCTCAGGCCGCTCGCCGTACCGGGCACGAAGTAGTTCGTGTTCCAGCCGTCGTCGGTCTGGGTCTCGAAGCCGTCGACGATCAGGTCGGTCCTGCCGTCGCCGTTCACGTCGCCCGCGGTCAGGCTGAGCGGGCCGTACGGGTTGTCGTTGGTGCCCGACTGGATCGGAGGCTTGACCGTCGTACGGCCGCCGGGGGTGCCGGACGTGCTGAAGCCGCCCTTGTAGACGTAGAGCGTGCTCGCCGAGCTGCCGACCGCGAGGTCGGCCTTGCCGTCGCCGTCGAAGTCGCCGGCGGCCAGGTCCTTGCCCCAGTAGTCGTGCGAGGAGGGGGACGGGTCCGGGACGTCGATGCTCTTGCCGGTGAGGCCGTTCGCGGAGCCCCAGAGGATGGCGAGGGCGCCGCCGTTCGTGTCGGTGCCGACCTTCTCGGACGGGGAGGCGACGGCGAGGTCGTCGTACCCGTCACCGTTGAAGTCCGCGTACGCCGACTCGGCGCCGAAGGCGTCGCCGGCCTCGGCGGTGCCGGGGACGCCGGCGGTGTTCTGGCTGATCGTGGAGCGCTTGGCGGACGACACGCCGGTGGCCGTGCCGTAGAGGGCGACGATCTGGCCGGCGCCCGCGTGGCCGCTGACGTAGGCGCCGTGGGCCGAGAGGGCCACGTCGCCGATGCCGTCGCCGTTGAAGTCGGCCTGCGAGACCCTCGTGGAGTCCGCGGCGGTCGCGGTCGCAGCCGAGAACGTGAGCAGACCGCCGGTCAGCGCGGCGGCCGTTGCCGTCGCGAGAGCGAGGCGCACGTGGTGCGGGTGACGCTTGGGCATGCGGGATTCTCCTGCGGCATGCGGGGATGCGGGGCACGCATCCCCTGTCGATGGGGTGCCGACCGCCCTCGTTCGCCGTGCGTTGTGCGGCAGTTCACTGATCGGCCGGCGAACAGGAGACCCGCGACGGCGGGCAAGGGTTGTACGGGTACGGCGGTCACGTCGGGCGTATCGCCCACCGCGCACGGCGGTGCCGGACACGGCGGTACCCCCGTGCTCCGCGGAGCACGGGGGTACCGGTTCCACCGATCCGGACCGGGCCGGTCGGCTGTGCCTGACGGCCGGGTCAGGCGGCCGGGTCAGACATTCGTGTCGGACGGTCGTCCGGACGGGACGGCTACTTCACCGGCTCCGGCTCGGGCTCGCTCTCCGACTCGGCCGCGCCCGCCGGGGGCTCTTCCTCGACCGGGGTCTTGACCGACTCGAGGAGGAGCTGGGCGACGTCGACGACCTGGATGGACTCCTTGGCCTTGCCGTCGTTCTTCTTGCCGTTGACCGAGTCGGTCAGCATGACGAGGCAGAACGGGCAGGCGGTGGAGACGATGTCGGGGTTCAGCGACAGGGCCTCGTCGACACGCTCGTTGTTGATGCGCTTGCCGATCCGCTCCTCCATCCACATGCGCGCGCCGCCGGCGCCGCAGCAGAAGCCGCGCTCCTTGTGGCGGTGCATCTCCTGCTGGCGCAGGCCCGGGACGGCGGACATGATCTCGCGCGGGGGCGTGTAGACCTTGTTGTGGCGGCCCAGGTAGCACGGGTCGTGGTACGTGATCAGACCCTCGACCGGGGTCACCGGGAGCAGCTTGCCCTCGTCGATGAGGTGCTGGAGCAGCTGGGTGTGGTGGATGACCTCGTAGTCGCCGCCGAGCTGCGGGTACTCGTTGCCGATCGTGTTGAGGCAGTGCGGGCAGGTGGCGACGATCTTCTTCGCCGACTTCGGCTTCTTCGTCGACTCGTCCTCGTCGTCCTCGCCGAAGGCCATGTTCAGCGCGGCGACGTTCTCCATGCCGAGCTCCTGGAACAGGGGCTCGTTGCCGAGGCGGCGGGCGGAGTCACCGGTGCACTTCTCGTCGCCGCCCATGATCGCGAACGTGACGCCCGCCATGTGCAGCAGCTCCGCGAAGGCCTTCGTGGTCTTCTTGGCCCGGTCCTCCAGGGCGCCGGCGCAGCCGACCCAGTACAGGTACTCGACCTCGCTGAGGTCCTCGATGTCGCGGCCGACGACGGGGATCTCGAAGTCGACCTCCTTGGTCCACTCGAGGCGCTGCTTCTTGGCCAGGCCCCAGGGGTTGCCCTTCTTCTCCAGGTTCTTGAGCATCGTGCCCGCCTCGGACGGGAACGCGCTCTCGATCATCACCTGGTAGCGGCGCATGTCGACGATGTGGTCGATGTGCTCGATGTCGACCGGGCACTGCTCGACGCAGGCGCCGCAGGTGGTGCAGGACCACAGGACGTCGGGGTCGATGACGCCGTTCTCCTCGGCGGTGCCGATGAGGGGGCGCTCGGCCTCGGCGAGGGCTGCCGCGGGAACGTCCTTGAGCTGCTCCTCGGACGCCTTCTCCTCGCCCTCCATGGTCTTGCCGCCGCCGGCCAGCAGGTACGGGGCCTTGGCGTGCGCGTGGTCGCGCAGCGACATGATGAGGAGCTTGGGGGAGAGCGGCTTGCCGGTGTTCCAGGCGGGGCACTGCGACTGGCAGCGGCCGCACTCGGTGCAGGTGGAGAAGTCGAGCAGGCCCTTCCAGGAGAACTGCTCGACCTGGGAGACGCCGAAGACGTCGTCCTCACCGGGGTCGGTGAAGTCGATGGCCTTGCCGCCGCTGGTCATCGGGAGCAGCTCGCCCAGCGAGGTGGCGCCCTTGGCGTCGCGCTTGAACCAGATGTTCGGGAAGGCGAGGAAGCGGTGCCAGGCGACACCCATGTTGGTGTTGAGTCCGACCGTGATCGCCCAGCCCATGGTGACGCCGAGCTTGATCATGGCGGTCAGGTAGACCAGGTTCTGCAGGGTGCCGAGGCTCAGGCCCTTGAAGGCGGCGACCAGGGGGTACGAGGCCCAGTACGCGGCCTCGTAGTGGTCGACACCGTGGATCGCGCCCTCCAGGCCGCGCAGGGTCATGATCGCGAGGCCGATGACGAGGATCACGGCCTCGACGAAGTAGGCCTGGCCGGTCTTGGAGCCGGCGAAGCGCGACTTGCGGCCCGGCTTCGAGGGCCGGTTCAGCTGCCGGACGGCGATCAGCACGAGGATGCCGAGCGTCGTGAACAGCGCGATGAACTCGGTGTAGAGCTCGTACGGGAGGAAGCCGCCGAGCACCGGCAGCGTCCAGTCGGCCTTGAACAGCTGGCCGTAGGCCGTGACGATCGTCAGGCCGAGCGTCAGGAAGCCGACGGCCACGAACCAGTGCGCGACGCCGATGATCCCCCACCGGTTCATACGCGTATGGCCGACGAATTCCCTGGCCAGCGTGACGCTGCGGGCCTTCCAGTCGTCGGTGCGACTGCCCGCGGGTACGGGCTGGCCGAGCTTGATGAACCGGTAGATCTGCGCGACGGCCCGCGAGATCAGCGCTACGCCGATCACGGTCAGGACCAGCGACACAATGATCGCGGCGAGTTGCATTCGGGGGCTCCTCGGGCCTGCGAGGTGTTGCTCCGAGGCCGAGCTCGAAGCTGATTACTAAGCGGTAACTTATGCAGTCCGTCTGAGACTACCCACTTCCTCCGCCGCACTGTAGTCAGAGGTGCGGTGATCTGCGTCGCTGAGGGAAGCCTGAGTGGGCGCCCGGGAGGCGGGTGCCGGGTCCGGTTCACCCGGGACGGCAGGACGTGTAAACCTGATCGTGTTATTCACCCAATACTGTGACAATTACCCCTAAATTGGCGACGTGCTGTACGGAATCACGGCCGCCACCGCCGCTCTGCTCCTGACCGCCACGCTCACCGCGCTGCTGCGGTCACTCTCCCTGCGCCTCGGCCCGGCCGACGGGACGGGGCTGCCCGCCCGCCGGGCCAGACCGCGGGCGCCCGCAAGGGCGAGACCGGTCCCGCTCCTCGGCGGGGTGGCCGTGGCGGGCGCGACGGCGCTCGTCGGCCGGGCCGGTGACTGGACCGGAGCCGCCCCGCTCGGACCGGACGTCGGGCGGCTGCTGGTCGCCGGGATCGTGGTCGCCCTGCTCGGCCTGGCCGTCGATCTGCTGCCCGTGCCCCCGGTGGTGTGCGGGGCGGGCGTCGCCGTGGCCGCCGCGCTCACCGTCCCCTACGACGAACTCGGCATGCCGGCCGGTGTGCTGGCGGTGGCCTGGACCGTCCTCGTCACGTACGCCTTCCGCTCGCTGGACCACGCGGACGGGGTGATGGGGACGGTCGGCGTGATCACCGCGTTCGCGCTCGGCGGGTGCGCGGCGGCCGAGCTGATGGACGGGCTCGCGGCGCTGCTCAGCGTGCTGGCCGCCGCCCTCACCGGCTTCCTGATGCACGGCTGGCCGCCGGCCCGGATCGCGCCGGGGCGGTGCGGATCGCTGTTCACCGGGTTCCTGCTGGCCTCGGCGGTCGTGCAGGTGCACGCCGAGCGGCCGGCCGGGCCCGGTCTCGGCGCCGCCTTCGCGCTCACGGCCGTGGCCAGCGCGGACGCCGTCCTGGTCCTGGTGTCGCGGCGGCGGGCGGGGCGGCCGCTGCTGCGCCCGGCGCCGGACCATCTGGTGCACCGGCTGCGGCGGGCGGGGCTCACCCGGCAGGGGGTCATGGTCGTGACGGGACTGGCCGCGTTCGCGGCCGCGTTCGTGGGGCTGTGCATCGATCTCGGGTGGCTCGGAGCGGGAGCCGCCTGGTGGGTGGTGGTCGCCGTGGCGGCGGTCGCCGTCGCGGGGGCCCTGCGTCCCGGATCACGTCCCGCGTCCCGCCCGCGCCGTGTCCATCCGCATGCGATCCCGGCCCCCGGGGGACCCGGTCCGAGGCCGCTGGGGCGTCCGGGGCGTCCCCGTCCGGAGGCACCGGATGCGGTGAGGGTTCACTGACACAGCGAGAAAAGCACAGGTCAGAGGCCCCATGCGTGTAAGGAGCGGATAAGAGTTGAGCCCCTGCGACTCAGGTCTGTTGACCGGGAGGCGGACGTCGTGCACACTTGAGTCCGTTCCACTCAAGTCATTGCTGGAGGAATCGAAATGGCACGTGCGGTCGGCATCGACCTGGGCACGACTAACTCCGTCGTCAGCGTTCTCGAAGGCGGCGAGCCCACCGTCATCACCAACGCCGAAGGCGCCAGGACCACGCCGTCCGTCGTCGCCTTCGCGAAGAACGGCGAGGTGCTCGTCGGCGAGGTCGCCAAGCGCCAGGCGGTCACCAACGTGGACCGGACCATCCGTTCGGTGAAGCGTCACATGGGCACCGACTGGAAGATCGAGCTCGACGGCAAGAGCTTCAACCCGCAGCAGATGAGCGCCTTCATCCTGCAGAAGCTGAAGCGCGACGCCGAGGCGTACCTGGGCGAGAAGGTGGCCGACGCGGTCATCACCGTCCCGGCGTACTTCAACGACTCCGAGCGTCAGGCGACGAAGGAAGCCGGTGAGATCGCCGGTCTCAACGTCCTTCGTATCGTCAACGAGCCGACCGCCGCCGCCCTGGCGTACGGCCTCGACAAGGACGACCAGACGATCCTCGTCTTCGACCTCGGTGGCGGCACCTTCGACGTGTCCCTCCTGGAGATCGGCGACGGCGTCGTCGAGGTGAAGGCCACCAACGGTGACAACCACCTCGGTGGTGACGACTGGGACCAGCGCGTCGTCGACTACCTGGTGCAGCAGTTCCGCTCCGGCCACGGCGTGGACCTCGCCAAGGACAAGATGGCGCTCCAGCGTCTGCGCGAGGCCGCCGAGAAGGCCAAGATCGAGCTGTCCTCGTCCACCGAGACCTCGATCAACCTGCCCTACATCACGGCCTCCGCCGAGGGCCCGCTGCACCTGGACGAGAAGCTCACGCGCGCCCAGTTCCAGCAGCTGACGGCCGACCTCCTGGAGCGCTGCAAGACGCCGTTCCACAACGTCATCAAGGACGCCGGCATCCAGCTGTCCGAGATCGACCACGTCGTTCTCGTCGGTGGCTCCACCCGTATGCCCGCCGTCGCCGAGCTCGTCAAGGAGCTGACCGGTGGAAACGAGGCCAACAAGGGTGTGAACCCGGACGAGGTCGTCGCCATCGGCGCGGCCCTCCAGGCCGGTGTCCTCAAGGGTGAGGTCAAGGACGTCCTGCTCCTCGACGTGACCCCGCTGTCCCTCGGTATCGAGACCAAGGGCGGCATCATGACGAAGCTCATCGAGCGCAACACGACGATCCCGACCAAGCGGTCCGAGATCTTCACGACGGCCGAGGACAACCAGCCGTCCGTGCAGATCCAGGTCTACCAGGGCGAGCGCGAGATCGCGGCGTACAACAAGAAGCTCGGCATGTTCGAGCTGACCGGTCTGCCGCCGGCCCCGCGCGGTGTCCCGCAGATCGAGGTCGCCTTCGACATCGACGCCAACGGCATCATGCACGTGACCGCGAAGGACCTCGGCACGGGCAAGGAGCAGAAGATGACCGTCACCGGCGGCTCCTCGCTGCCGAAGGACGAGGTCGACCGCATGCGCCAGGAGGCCGAGAAGTACGCGGAGGAGGACCACGCCCGCCGCGAGGCCGCCGAGACCCGCAACCAGGGTGAGCAGCTCGTCTACCAGACCGAGAAGTTCCTCAAGGACAACGAGGACAAGGTCCCCGGCGAGATCAAGACCGAGGTCGAGGCCTCCGTCGAGGAGCTGAAGGCCGCGCTCAAGGGCGAGGACAGCGCCGAGATCCGCACCGCCACCGAGAAGGTCGCCGCGGTCTCGCAGAAGCTCGGCCAGGCCATGTACGCCGACGCCCAGGCCGGCCAGGCCGCGGGCGGCGACGCCCACGGCGCCGAGGCCCCGAAGGCCGACGACGACGTCGTCGACGCGGAGATCGTCGACGAGGACCGCCGGGACGGTGCCGCGTGACGGAGGAGACCCCGGGCTTCGAAGAGCAGCCCGACGTCCCTTCCGGCGCCACCTCTGACGACGCCGAGCCGCAGACCGCCACCCCCTCTGCGGAGGGGGCGGCGGCCCCGGACGGGGACGCAGCAGCACAGTTGGCCGGCCTGACGGCCCAGCTGGACCAGGCGCGCATGGCAGTGGCCGAGCGCACCGCGGACCTCCAGCGGCTCCAGGCCGAGTTCCAGAACTACCGCCGCCGCGTCGAGCGCGACCGGATCGCGGTCAGGGAGGTCGCCGTGGCGAGCCTCCTGACCGAACTCCTGCCCGTGCTCGACGACATCGGCCGCGCGCGGGACCACGGGGAGCTCGTCGGCGGATTCAAGTCCGTCGCCGAATCCCTGGAGACCGTCGCGGCGAAGATGGGGCTCCAGCAGTTCGGCAAGGAGGGCGAGCCCTTCGACCCGACGATCCACGAGGCCCTGATGCACTCGTACGCGCCGGACGTCACGGAGACGACGTGCGTGGCGATTCTGCAGCCGGGGTATCGCTTCGGCGAACGGACCATCCGCCCCGCGCGGGTGGCCGTCGCCGAGCCGCAGCCCGGGGCGCAGACGGTCAAGGCCGAGGACTCGGCCGAGGCGGCCGATGACAAGGAGAGCGGTGGCCCGGACGAGGGCTGAGCTTGAACCGATGTGGGAGGAGGGACGTCGAGGATGAGCACCAAGGACTTCATCGAGAAGGACTTCTACAAGGTCCTCGGCGTCCCCAAGGACGCCACCGAGGCCGAGATCAAGAAGGCGTACCGGAAGCTCGCCCGCGAGTTCCACCCGGACGCCAACAAGGGCAACGCCAAGGCCGAGGAGCGCTTCAAGGAGATCTCCGAGGCGAACGACGTGCTCGGCGATCCCAAGAAGCGCAAGGAGTACGACGAGGCACGCGCCCTCTTCGGCAACGGTGGCTTCCGTCCCGGTCCCGGCGCCGGCGGCAACTTCAACTTCGACCTGGGTGACCTCTTCGGAGGCGGCGCCCAGGGCCAGGGAGCGGGAGGGGCCGGCGGCTTCGGCGGCGGCATAGGCGACGTCTTCGGGGGCCTGTTCAACCGCGGCGGCGCCGGCCCGGGCACGCGTACGCAGCCCCGGCGCGGCCAGGACATCGACACCGAGGTCACGCTCTCCTTCACGGAGGCGGTGGACGGCGCGACCGTTCCGCTGCGCATGACCTCGCAGGCGCCCTGCAAGGCCTGTTCGGGCACCGGCGACAAGAACGGCACACCGCGTGTGTGCCCGACCTGTGTCGGCACCGGTCAGGTGGCGCGGGGCTCGGGCGGCGGGTTCTCGCTCACGGACCCCTGCCCGGACTGCAAGGGCCGCGGTCTGATCGCGGAGCACCCCTGCATGGAGTGCGCGGGCAGCGGCCGGGCCAAGTCGTCCCGGACGATGCAGGTCCGGATTCCCGCCGGTGTCAGCGACAACCAGCGGATCCGGCTGCGCGGCAAGGGTGCTCCCGGCGAGCGGGGAGGCCCGGCCGGCGACCTGTACGTCACCGTCCATGTGGGCGCCCACCCGGTCTTCGGCCGCAAGGACGACAACCTCACCGTCACCGTGCCCGTCACCTTCGCGGAGGCGGCGCTGGGCGGCGAGGTGAAGGTGCCGACGCTGGGCGGTCCTCCGGTGACGCTGAAGCTGCCGCCGGGCACCCCCAACGGACGCACCATGCGCGCCCGGGGCAGGGGTGCGGTCCGCAAGGACGGCACGCGCGGCGACCTCCTGGTCACCGTCGAGGTGACGGTCCCCCAGGACCTGTCCGGCAAGGCTCGTGACGCTCTGGAGGCGTATCGCGAGGCGACCGCGGGTGAGGATCCGCGGGCGGAGCTGTTCCAGGCCGCGAAGGGAGCATGACGGAGCCATGGACACGACCGGTCGTCGACGCAACCCCTATGAACTGACCGAGGAGACCCCGGTCTACGTCATCTCGGTGGCGGCCCAGCTCTCCGGACTGCACCCGCAGACCCTGCGTCAGTACGACCGGCTCGGTCTGGTCTCTCCCGACCGCACGGCCGGCCGGGGGCGCCGTTACTCGGCCCGCGACATCGAGCTGCTGCGCACCGTCCAGCAGCTGTCGCAGGACGAGGGCATCAACCTGGCCGGCATCAAGCGCATCATCGAGCTGGAGAACCAGGTCGCCGCGCTCCAGTCCCGGGTCGCGGAGCTGGAGTCGGCCCTGGACGGCGCCGCGGTGGCCATGCAGCAGCGCGAGGCCGCCGTGCACGCCTCCTACCGGCGCGACCTGGTCCCGTACCAGGAGGTCCAGCACACCAGCGCGCTGGTGGTGTGGCGCCCCAAGCGGACGTCCGACTAGCACCGGCACCCGAGCGGTACCGAACCCGAAGGGGCCCGGAGGTCATCGACCTCCGGGCCCCTTCGCGTGCGCTCGGTCCGGGGTGCCCACCAGGAGACCCGGACCGGCCGGTGGCGGTGTCGTGCGACGCCGTGGAACCCGTGGGAACAAGTGGCTTGATCTTGTCGGTGCCGGGAGAGGTGACCGGTTTGCGGGTGAAAGCAATGTTTGCCTTGTCTGTCCCGTCGGCGAAATCGACGCGCAGGGTGCCCTTTTCTGCGCGAATGGTGAGGCTGACCGTTTTTGACCGAGTGGCCGAGATGTTCTTCCGGGGGTCCGTTTTACGTATGTCGTCCTGATAGAACCGCATTTCGTCCCGGGTGGTGACGGGGAGGGTCCAGGGTTCGCTCGAGCCCCGGTTCCGGTCGACCGCGGAGTCGCGGTCCGCCCTTCGGCGTGCCCGGGAAAGTGGATTTCGCGTGGAACTGCCGCTTATGGGTGGGCGGTGTGCGCTTGGTCACTGCGGAGACCGCCGTGCCGGCCGTGCCGGGCGGCCCGCCGGTGGTGACGGGCGTGCGGGCCGGAGCGAGGGTGTCCTGCGCACCGACGGCTCTGTGCGTGCGTTCCTTCGGGCCTGACTGATCGTCAACGGCAGTTAAAAACCGTCGGCGGTCGCGACTCCTGTGAACGGAAGTTGGTTGTACCTGTGAATGACAGAAGGTGAAGCTGAGGGGATCGGTCGGTGGATGGGCGTAGTCTTTCCCCGTCGTGTTCACTTGTGGAACACGAAACGCCGTTGCCATCTCGTTAAGTGGTTACTCCTTGACGCTGAGGTGATCGCCGCGTTGGCTTTCAGCCACCTGGGTCGCAATGCTGCAACCTCGCCCGGAAGGCACCTGATGTGAACACTCGTAACACCGGCCTGCGCCGTACCGCCATAGCCGTGGCGTCCTCCGCCATGGCCATCACCGTTTCCGGCTGCGGCCTGGGCATCGGGGGGAGCGGCACCTCGGCAAGCCCCACGAAGGGCGACGACATCAAGGTCGGCCTGCTCCTCCCGGAGAAGCAGAACACCCGTTACGACAAGTTCGACTACCCGATCATCCGGGACCAGGTTCTGAAGCTCACCGAGAAGAAGGGTGACGTCGTCTACCTGAACGCCGAGCAGGACGCCGCCAAGCAGCTCCGCCAGATGCAGCAGATGATCGACGACAAGGTCGACGTCATCCTCGTGGACGCGGTGGACTCGGTGACGATCGCCAAGGGCGTGCGCAAGGCCAAGGACGCCGGCATCCCGGTCATCGCCTACGACCGTCTGGCGCAGGGTCCGATCGACGCGTACATCTCCTTCGACAACGAGCTCGTCGGCGAGACCCAGGCCAAGGCCCTGGTCGGCGCGCTGGGCACGAGCTCGGCCTCGAAGAAGATCATCATGATGAACGGCTCGGTGACCGACCCGAACGCGGCGCAGTTCAAGAAGGGCGCCCTGTCCGAGCTCCAGGACAAGGTGATCATCTCCGCCGCGTACGACACCAAGGACTGGGACCCGGTCAACGCCAAGGCCAACATGCAGAAGTCCATCCAGGCCGTCGGACTGAGCAACATCGCCGGTGTCTACGCCGCCAACGACGGCATCGCGGGCGCGGTCATCGACGCGTTCAAGGAGGCGGGCGTCAGCAAGGTGCCGCCGGTCACCGGCCAGGACTCCGAGCTCGACGCCGTGCAGCGGATCATCAAGGGCGACCAGTACATGAGCGTGTACAAGTCGTACCCGCAGGAGGCCAGCGCCGCCGCCGAGATGGCGGTCGCCCGGGTCCAGGGCCGCTCGATCGAGTTCGACGCGCTCACCCGCGACAAGGTCACCAGCCCCACCACCAAGGACGTCCCGTCCCAGCTCGTGCCCGTCGTCGCCCTCACCAAGGACAACGTCGAGAACACGGTGATCCAGGACGGCATCTACCCCGTCGCCAAGGTCTGCACGGCGCCCTACAAGTCGCTCTGCTCCTCGCTCGGCATCAAGTAGGACCCTTGCCCCGCCGTCCGGGACGGCGGGAGCACACGAACTCGGCCCCGCTCGCGGGTGCGCGCCCACGGCGCCACCCGCGACCGGGGCCGTTCCAGTGCCACCCCCCAGGTCGGAGAGGGCACCCGGGCCCGGTACGCCTCCCGGAGGCTGCGTACGCCCGCCTGCCCGCTCCCGCCGCGCCACGGACCCCCGGGCGCGTGCACCCACCCCTCACGGCGCCCTCCGGGGCCGCACGCCCCCTTCGGGCATGATCGCCCCGCACGGCGCGGGCGCCGCCGTCGACCTCACCCCCGTCGACGCCTCCGGCCGGGAACCGGACAGGGGCACGCGCCTGAACGCGAGCCCCGAGGAAAGCGGGGGCGCATGATACACAGCCGCGGACGGCATCACCGGGGCCGCGCGGGCGCACCGGCGGTTTCCGGCCGACGCGTTGGACGCCGTGGGGCTCGTCGACCGTCCGACCGAGTGGTGGCACCGGTCCTCCGGGGACCGTTACCGCGCGTTCGTCACGGGTGCCGCTCGTGCCGTCCACGGGGCTTGTGAACTTTCCGTCGCTCCGCCCCGTCCGTCGTAGCTTCCGCTTCCGCGGCCGAGGCGCGGTCGAAGCCTCCGGCGCGGCCGTGCGGGCGTCCGGCAAGTCCCTTGAGCGTGAACGGAGTTGTGTTCGCGGGTGCGGGGTCCGGGTGGGAGCCGGCGGGCTCGCGGGGGCTCTTTCGCGGAGCGTTCCGGCGTTCCGGCGGCAGTGCTTCAGCTTGTTGCAAGGGGCGGGGCGGAGGTCAGGATCTATGGGGACGAGCAGGGGCGAACGGACGTCTCCCGGCGGCGAAGCCTTGTTGCGATGCCGGACGCGTCCGCGCATAGTTGCGCTGCGGAGGACGCCCTGACGCGGGGCTCACGCCAGGGGTTGGAGCTGGAGCCAGGGGTGGGAGATGGCCGGGCACGGGACGGACAGGCATCCGCACGGCGCTGACCGGCTGTGCGCTGCGGGCGACCGGGTGTACTCCCGGGCCGTGCGGCGGGGCCGGGTGCCCCGCGAGGACGCCGAGTCGGTGCCCTGTCTGCTGGAACTGGCGCTGCTGCACCCCGATCCGGACGACATGGGCTGGCTGGTGCCGACCTCGCCCCAGGAGGTCATGACCCGGCTCCTGCGGGGTGTGTACGAGGAAGTCAGCGCGAGCCAGGCGCGGGTGGGCGACGCGGTGTCGGCCTTCGAGTGGTACGCGGGCCTCGGCGGCCGGGTGCGGACGCCGGCCGAGGGGGTGGCGATCCGGGTCCTCGACGGGCTGCCGCGGATCCACGCCGCCATGGACAAGGCGACCGAGGAGTGCACCCGCGAAGTCCTCACCGTGCAGCCCGGCGGCATCCGGCGCGAGGACGAACTCGTCGAGGGCCTGCACCGGGCGCTGGAGATGCGCCGGCGCGGGGTGCGTATGCGCGATCTGTACACCCATGTGGCCCGTCACGGCCAAGGCCTCCTGAACTACATGGAGTTGATGGGCGGTGCGGCCGAGGCGCGCACGCTCGACGAGGTCGTGGAGCGGCTCATCCTCTTCGACCGCACGGTCGCCTTCATCCCCGCCAACCCGGACCGCACGATCGCGCTGGAGCTGCGCCACCCCGCGCTGGTGGACTACCTGGTGACGGTCTTCGAGCGGCTGTGGCGTCTGGCGATCCCGCTGGCCTCGCCCATGCCCTCGACGGGCATCGAGGGCATCACCCACCGGGAGCGGTCCATCGCGGCGCTGCTGGCCGAGGGCCATCAGGACGCGGTCGTCGCGGAACGCCTGGGCATCAGCGTGCGTACGTGCCGGGCGCACATCGCCCGGCTGTCGGAGACGCTGGGCGCGGCGAGCCGGACGCAGCTCGGCGTGCGGATCGCTCAGGCCGGTCTGGACGGGCCGCAGCGTTCCCCCGCGCCCGAGGCGGTCACCGTCGCGGAGGCCGCGCCGGCCGCCCCCGCCGTTCCCGAGCGTGGATCCCCCGCCGTGCCCGACCGCGGATCCCCGGCCGGCCGCTGACGGTGATGCTTTTGCCGCGACCTTTGACGCCCGGCCCGCAACGGTCTTCGAAGCCCGGCCCGGCGCGTCCCGTAACGGGCCGCCGGCCGGGGTCACTCCCCTCCCTCGGACTGGTCCAGGAGCCCCGACTGCGCTATCAGGAAGCCGAGTTGGGCCCGGCTCCCGCTGCCGAGGGCGGAGGCCAGCTTGGCGATGTGGGCGCGGCAGGTGCGGACGTTCATGCCGAGGCGGCGGGCGATGGCCTCGTCCACGTGGCCCTCCACGAGGAGTTTCGCGATGGAGTGCTGGATGTCCGTGATGCCGTCGGGGGCGGTTTGGTACGGTGCGCCGGCGTTCAGCGGGACGGCGCGGCCCCACATGAACTCGAAGACCTTGATCAGGTAGCGGACGAGGCCCGGGTGACGAAGCTCGAGGGCCACCTTCTGGTCGTCGCGGGTGGGGATGAAGGCGACGGTCTTGTCGCAGATGATGAGCCGCTCGACCAGCTCGTCGATGGTGCGGTGCTCCACCTTGCCGTTGGAGAGCTGGTCCACGTAGGCCAGTTTCTCGGGGCTGTATCGCGCGGTGTGCTGATAGAGGGTCCGTATGCGCACGCCACGTTCGATCAAAGGCCTGTCCCGCTCCAGCCCCTGAATGAGGTTGCGTTCGGGGCGGGGGCCGCTCGGCTGGACCGTGAGCATCTCGGTCTGGCACTGGGCCGTGGCCAGGTCGAGTGCCGCGTTGATCCGGTCGTTGCCCTCGAGCACGGTGATCGAGTGAGTGGGCGCAGCCGCTTGCGCACTGAGGGTCATGAACGGCTCGAAAGCATCGGCCAGTTGGATCGACATCCGTCTGCGCTCGGTGATCTCGCGCTCTATGGCGTTGAGCCGCTGGGCCAGGGCGGCCGACGGGGGCACGGGGCGCAGCCAGTTCGCATCGTCAGGATCCGGGTGGAGGAGGGCGAACTCCATCAAACAGGGAGCACTCTCCACGTCTGCGCGGGCGATGCGTCCCGTGCGGAGAGCGTTCGCATAAAGTCGGCCACCTTCCCCGCACAACTCGGTCACCGCATGGGGATGTGTCGCTTTAGTCCCTTTGGTTATCAAATCTCCACCCCCCAGGGTCCTGAACGTGCAGGAACATGATGCATCGATTGTGTGGCCATGACCTCCCCAAATGAGCCATCGTCGTATCCGACGGGGGAAGAGGGGACCTTCAAGTGAGGACGAAGCCGATTATGCGTAAGAAAATGCTTCGCTTGGTGCTTGTCGCCGCCTTCTCCGCCGTCACGGCCTTCGGAGCGCTGAGTGGCCTCTCCGATGCGAAGGGCGACGTTCGGGCAGACAGCGTCTGGCCGGCGGCGGCCGCGACCGCCGTGGTGGCCGGCGACAGTGTCTGGCCGGTGTCTCCTGACCGCACTGACGACAGTGTCTGGGCTTGACATGACTATTCCCCCGGACGACCGTTCCTTCCGCCGAGAAATGGCCACCGCCTACCGGTCCGGCTGGCACTTCATCGACCTGGTCACCGCCATCCCCTACAGCGGTGACTCGCTGATGGTGACCGTCTTCGGGGAGCCCGTCGTCGTCACCCGCGACGACGACGAGGACGTACGGGCCTACCGGTGTCTGCGGCGGCCTCGGGGGGCGCCGCAGCCCGTCCGGTGCGCCATCCGGTACGGCATGATCTTCGTGAACCTCGACCAGCGTGACCACCAGCTCACCGGACCCGACGTCCCGGACGTCGAGACCGCCACAGCCACCCCCCGCAGTGCCTGACGCGATTCCCCCGTCGTAGTAGATCGCGCAGGTACTTCCCCCCGCAGCGGCGTCACCGTGACCTGAACACGGTGACGCCGCTGCAGTTTCCGGGGAAATCTCCCGGTTCCGCCCCCTTCTCGCACGGGGTGGAACCGGCCGCCGGATGCCCGCTCGCGGTCTCATCCGCGTCCCATCGCCGCCGTGAGCTCGATCTCGATCGCCACGCGGGACGGGTTCGGCGCGGGCGTGCGTTCGTAGCGTTCCGCGTAGCGCCGTACCGCCTCCGCGACGCGCTCCGGTTCCGTGCGGACCCGGGCCCGCCCCTCCAGCGTCGCCCAGCGCGCGCCGTCCACCTGGCAGACCGCCACGCGCGCCCCGTCAGGCCCGGCCGCCAGCACGTGGGCCACCTTCCTGCTGGACTTGTTCGTGATCACCCGAGCGAGACCGGCCTCGGGGTCGTATGTAACTCCGACCGGCACGACATGGGGACTGCCGTCGGGCCGGAGGGTGGTCAGCGTGCACAGGTGGCGCTCGCGCCAGAAGCTCAGGTAGGCGGCGTCGGGCTGCCTCGGGTCCACCGGATGGGAAGCCATGAGGCCTGAATCTACGCCTGGTGGGCCTCCCTTTTCCCGTCCTTCCAGCCTTGAGCGGAATAGACTCAACTTTGTGTACGCTGGATGAGTCAGGGAACGGTCAGGACACCAGGAGGAGGAGAACGCGAACGTGGACGCCGAGCTGACCAACAGGAGCCGGGACGCGATCAACGCGGCCAGCAACCGGGCCGTGCGGGAGGGTCACCCGGACCTCACCCCCGCCCACCTGCTGCTCGCTCTGCTGGAGGGGCAGGACAACGAGAACCTCATCGATCTGCTGGCGGCCGTGGACGCCGACCAGGCCTCGGTCCGCGCCGAGACCGAGCGGGTGCTCGCCGCCCTGCCCAGCGTGACCGGTTCCACCGTCGCGCCCCCGCAGCCCAACCGTGAGGCGCTCGCCGTCATCGCCGACGCCGCCGAGCGCGCCAAGGAACTCGGCGACGAGTTCATCTCCACCGAGCACCTCCTCATCGGGGTCGCCGCGAAGGGCGGGGCGATCGCCGACGTACTCTCCCGGCAGGGCGCCAGTGCGAAGAAGCTGCTGGACGCGTTCCAGAAGACCAGGGGAGGGCGCCGGGTGACGACCGCGGATCCCGAGGGCCAGTACAAGGCGCTCGAAAAGTTCGGCACGGACTTCACCGCCGCGGCGCGTGAGGGCAGGCTCGACCCCGTCATCGGCCGGGACCACGAGATCCGCCGGGTCGTGCAGGTCCTGTCCCGCCGCACGAAGAACAACCCCGTCCTCATCGGCGAGCCCGGCGTCGGCAAGACCGCCGTCGTCGAGGGACTCGCCCAGCGGATCGTGAAGGGCGACGTACCCGAGTCCCTCAGGAACAAGCGGCTCGTCTCGCTCGACCTGGGCGCGATGGTCGCCGGCGCGAAGTACCGGGGCGAGTTCGAGGAGCGGCTGAAGACCGTGCTCGCGGAGATCAAGGACTCCGACGGGCAGATCATCACCTTCATCGACGAGCTGCACACCGTCGTGGGCGCCGGAGCGGGCGGCGACTCCGCCATGGACGCGGGCAACATGCTCAAGCCCATGCTCGCCCGCGGCGAGCTGCGCATGGTCGGCGCCACCACCCTCGACGAGTACCGCGAGCGGATCGAGAAGGACCCGGCGCTGGAGCGGCGCTTCCAGCAGGTGCTGGTCGCCGAGCCGACCGTCGAGGACACCATCGCCATCCTGCGCGGTCTCAAGGGCCGCTACGAGGCCCACCACAAGGTCCAGATCGCCGACTCGGCGCTGGTGGCCGCAGCGACCCTGTCCGACCGCTACATCACCTCCCGCTTCCTCCCCGACAAGGCCATCGACCTCGTCGACGAGGCGGCCTCACGGCTGCGGATGGAGATCGACTCCTCCCCGGTCGAGATCGACGAGCTCCAGCGGGTCGTCGACCGGCTGAAGATGGAGGAGCTGGCGATCGGCAAGGAGACGGACGCCGCCAGCAGGGAGCGCCTGGACAAGCTGCGCCGCGACCTCGCCGACAAGGAGGAGGAGCTGCGCGGTCTCACCGCCCGCTGGGAGAAGGAGAAGCAGTCCCTCAACCGCGTCGGCGAGCTGAAGGAGAAGCTCGACGAACTGCGCGGCCAGGCCGAACGCGCCCAGCGCGACGGCGACTTCGACACCGCCTCCAAGCTGCTCTACGGCGAGATCCCCACCCTGGAGCGGGACTTGGAGGAAGCCTCGGAGGCCGAGGAGGAGGCCGGCAAGGACACCATGGTCAAGGAGGAGGTAGGACCGGACGACATCGCGGACGTCGTCGGCTCCTGGACCGGCATCCCGGCCGGCCGCCTCCTGGAGGGCGAGACCCAGAAACTGCTGCGCATGGAGGCCGAGTTGGGCCGCCGCCTGATCGGCCAGAGCGAGGCCGTGGGGGCGGTGTCCGACGCCGTGCGCCGCACCCGTGCCGGGATCGCCGACCCGGACCGGCCCACCGGCTCGTTCCTCTTCCTCGGCCCGACGGGCGTCGGCAAGACCGAACTCGCCAAGGCCCTGGCCGACTTCCTCTTCGACGACGAGCGGGCGATGGTCCGCATCGACATGTCGGAGTACGGCGAGAAGCACAGCGTGGCCCGGCTGGTCGGCGCGCCCCCCGGGTACATCGGCTACGAGGAGGGCGGCCAGCTCACCGAGGCCGTGCGCCGTCGCCCGTACAGCGTGATCCTGCTGGACGAGGTGGAGAAGGCGCACCCCGAGGTCTTCGACATCCTGCTCCAGGTGCTGGACGACGGGCGGCTGACGGACGGTCAGGGGCGGACGGTCGACTTCCGCAACACCATCCTGATCCTCACCTCGAACCTGGGCAGCCAGTTCCTGAGCGGGCAGAGCCTCGCCGATCCGTCGGCCTCCGACGAGGAGCGCAGGCGGCAGGTCCTGGAGGTGGTCCGCGCCTCCTTCAAGCCGGAGTTCCTGAACCGGCTGGACGACCTCGTGGTCTTCTCCGCGCTCGACCAGCAGGAGCTGGAGCGCATCGCGAGGCTCCAGATCGACTCCCTGGCCCGCCGGCTCGCCCAGCGCCGGCTCACCCTGGAGGTCACCGACGCGGCACTGGCCTGGCTCGCCGAGGAGGGCAACGATCCGGCGTACGGAGCGCGCCCGCTGCGGCGCCTCGTCCAGACGGCCATCGGCGACCGGCTGGCCAAGGAGATCCTGGCGGGCGAGGTCAAGGACGGCGACACGGTCCGCGTGGACGTCTTCGGCGACGGCCTGATCGTGGGACCGGCCACGGACAAGAAGCTGTAACCGGCACGGGGGACCGGCGGAGGCCCGGCACCGGAGACCGGCAGTGACCAGGCGCCGGCGAGCCGGCGGAGGCCCGGCACCGGAAGCCTGGCGGAAGTCCGGCGCCGGAACCCGCAGAGGAGGTCCGGCAGGGGAGTCCGGCACCGGAAACCGCAGGTGGGGTCCGGTGCCGGAACCCGCAGGGGAGGGCCCGCGGCGCACCCGCCGCGGGCCCTCCCCTTTGCCGGTCCGATGCCCGTACGTGACCGGATCTTGTCAGCCCCCGGCGGACAGGGCCCGCCAGAGGTTGCCACTCCCCGCCCCGCATGAGAGAGGATGGCGGTATCCGTACGAAGGGAAATACACGGTGAGCATCGACCCGTCCTCGATTCCGAATTTCGGGGGCCAGCCCGAGCCGCAGTCCGGCGGCCCCGCCGGCCCCGTGGTCCCGGATCAGGACCTCGTGAAGCAGCTCCTGGAGCAGATGGAGCTGAAGTACGTCGTCGACGACGAGGGTGACCTCGCGGCGCCGTGGGAGGAGTTCCGTACGTACTTCATGTTCCGTGGCGAGGCTGACCAGCAGGTCTTCTCGGTGCGGACGTTCTACGACCGGCCGCACCAGCTCGAGGAGAAGCCCGCGCTCCTCGAGTCGATCGACGACTGGAACCGCCGCACGCTGTGGCCCAAGGTCTACAGCCACACCCACGACGACGGCACCGTCCGCCTGATCGGCGAGGCGCAGATGCTGATCGGCACCGGCGTCAGCCTGGAGCACTTCGTGTCCTCCACGGTCAGCTGGGTGCGCGCCGCCATCGAGTTCGACAAGTGGCTCGTCGAGCAGCTCGGTCTGGAGCAGGAGATCAACGAGACGGACAAGCCCGAGGACGACGACGAGGAAGAGTAGGCCCGTCGTCGCGGCGGCGCCTTCCGCGCGCACCGGCTCCCGGGACAGGTCCTAGAGCGGGGTGTGCGCGATCACGACCAGATACGCGCCGTAGGCGAACGAGAGCCCGGCCAGGGCGCCGACCACCAGGGTCGCGTGCCAGGGCCGGGCTCTCGCCGTTCGCACCAGCGCGCGGGCCAGCGGCAGCAGCAGCGGGAACGCCGGGAGCAGGAAGCGCGGCTTGGACTCGAAGAACCCGGAGCCGCCCAGCGCGATCAGCAGCAGGACGCCGCTGTGGACCAGCAGCGGCAGGGGCGCCCGGTCCGCGATCAGCAGCGCGTACAGCAGCACGGCCGCGGCGACGATCACCATCGTCATGGGGAACACGAACCGGTCCCCGCGCAGCAGCAGGTGCTTGACGAAACGGAGCGCCCCCTCGCCGAGGTCGAAGCGCGAGCCCCACAGCCGCTGCACCTGGAAGTAGCCGCCGAGCAGGTGGCCCTCGCGGTGTCCCACCCACAGCACATAGCCGGCCCAGCCGGCCGGCGCGAGCGCCGCGCCCGTCCACACCCTGTGGGTAACTTTTCCGCGGCTGCGCCAGATCTCGTGCGCCGCCGCCACGAGGACCGCCGCGGCCACCGCGAAGCCGTTCGGCCTGGACAGCCCGGCGAGCGCGGCCAGCGAGCCGGCCCACAGCCAGCGCCCGTCGAGCACCGCGTACAGCGACCAGGCGGCGAACGCGGTCAGCACGGGCTCGGTGTACGCCATCGACAGCACGATCGAGTGCGGCAGCAGGCCCCACAGCACCACCAGCGCCGTACCGACCGCCCGGCCGTGCAGCCGGGCCCCGATCGCGTACACCCCGCACGCCGCGACGGCCGCGGCGGCCCAGGAGACCAGCAGGCCCGCCGAGCCCCCGGTCAGCGGTGTCAGCGTGGTGACGGCCCGGACGAGGGCCGGGTAGAGCGGGAAGAACGCGAGGTCGCTGTGGACGACCGTGGGGTGGAAGTGGAGCGTCCTGCCGTAGCCGTGTGCGGCGATCCCCAGATACCAGGACGAGTCCCAGGACCGCGCGAGCAGGGCGACCGGATGTCTGCCGGTGGCCCACGCGGTCCCGGCGAGCACGAGGAGGCCGGCCAGGCGCACGGCGGCGAACAGCCCGAGCGCCGTGATCGCGGCGCCCGGCAGGCTGCGTGCGGCACGGGAGGGGCGTGCGGCACGGGAACCGGGCTCCGGGAGAGCGGGGCGAGTGAGGGTACTCGGGTGGGTCACACCCCGAACTGTGCGTTCCCCACGGGGCATTCGCGAGCTTTGCTCGTCCGCGCGGGTTCCGTTGCGGGGCCTCCGGCGCGCCGCCCGGGTGCGGGGTGCGGGCGGTGCTAACGGTCGGTCCGACCCGCTCCCCGGCAGCCCCCGGACACTTCCTCCGGAGCCGTTCCGAACGAACCGTCGGAGGTGTTCCTCCGGAGCCTCCGGAATGCCGCCGATGTCTTCCGCGGCCCCTTCCTGAGCTGTTGCCTTCGGGCACTTCCGGGGCCGGGACGTTGCCGTTCCCGGGGGTGGCCGGTACCGCATGATCCTCGCGTGTCAGAGACTCCGGCGCCGATACCGGCGCGACCTGGTGGAGGGCACCACGGGCGTACGGCATCCGCTCCCCGGACCCGCCGCGCTCCGCGACCGCCCGGAACTTCGGCCCACCGGAGCCGTCTCCCGCCGCGACCGGGGCTTCCCGCTCGGCCCCGTCCTGCTCGCCCTCACCGCCGTCGTGGACTTGGCCGGGGCCTTCCGCCGAGGCGCGGGGCGTCTTTTGCCGGCCCAGGCCCCCCGGGCCGGCAAAAGTTCAGGAGGACAGCCGGCGCAGCCGCCCGGCGGCCTCGTGCAGCACCTCGTCCCTCTTGCAGAACGCGAACCTGACGAAAGGCGCGCCCTCCTCGCGGTGGTCGTAGAAGACCGCGTTGGGGATGGCCACCACGCCGGCGCGTTCGGGCAGGGCGCGGCAGAAGGCGAAGCCGTCGCTCTCGCCGAGCGGACGGATGTCGGTGGTGATGAAGTACGTGCCCCGCGGCCGGAAGACCGCGAAGCCCGCCTCGGCGAGGCCCGCCGCCAGCACGTCCCGCTTGCGCAGCATGTCCGCGCGGAAGTCCTCGAAGTACGCGTCCGGCAGCGCGAGCGCCTCGGCGACGGCGTACTGGAAGGGCCCCGACGCCACGTACGTCAGGAACTGCTTCGCCGACCGCACTGCCGTGACCAGTTCCGGCGTGGACGTCACCCAGCCCACCTTCCAGCCGGTGAACGAGAACGTCTTGCCCGCGCTGCCGATCGTGACCGTCCGCTCGCGCATCCCCGGCAGGGTCGCCAGCGGTACGTGCTCGGCGTCGTCGAAGACGAGGTGTTCGTAGACCTCGTCCGTCACCACGAGCAGATCCCGCTCGACGGCGATCCGCGCGATCTCCGTCAGCTCCGCGCGCGTGAGGACGGTGCCGGTCGGATTGTGCGGGGTGTTGACCAGCAGCAGCCGGGTCCGCTCGGTGACCGCGTCGCGCAGCTCGTCGAGGTCGAGCCGGAAGCGCCGGTGGCCGTCCCCGTCGTCGGTCTCGTCGGGGCGCAGCGTCACGGGGACGCGCGTCCCGCCCGCCATGGCGATCGAGGCCGCGTACGAGTCGTAGTACGGCTCCAGGGCGATCACCTCGTCGCCGGGCTCCAGGAGCGCGAGCAGCGCGGCGGCGATGGCCTCGGTCGCGCCCGCCGTGACCAGGACCTCGGTGTCGGGGTCGTACGACAGGCCGTATCGGCGCTTTTGATGTTCGGCGATCGCGGTGCGCAGTTCGGGGACGCCCGGACCCGGCGGGTACTGGTTGCCGCGGCCGTCCCGCAGCGCGCGGACGGCCGCCTCCCGGATCTCCTCGGGGCCGTCCGTGTCCGGGAAGCCCTGGCCGAGGTTGATCGAGCCAGTACTCATCGCGAGGGCGGACATCTCGGCGAAGATCGTCGTCCCGAACTCGGCGAGCCGACGGTTCAGAAAGGGGCGCACGCTGGAGGTCATGCCGGCCATCCTGCGCCCAAGCTCCGGAGCTCTTCAACTCGCCTTCGCCGACGGACACCCGCGCAAGTGCGGTGTGCGCCGCCTCCGAACAGGGGCGGTGCCGTTGTCGGCCGTCGGACGGCCGGTGCCGAAGCGGTGGATGAGCCGGGCCGGGGACAGCAGGCGTACGGTGCCGTGATCCGCCGACTGAACGGGATCGGGCAGCGCCGGGACGGCGCATTTACATGCTCAGGAGTTCCTCAACTCTGCTTTGCGTCGTGGAGGGGCCGGGCATCCCCCTGTCACGCAGGACCGGAATCGAGAAGCACGGCCCACGGGGGGCCGCTTCCGGGGGAACGGAAGGAGGGTGACGCCATGATTTTCGGCATCATCCTGGGGGTCGTTGTGCTGGTTGTGGTGCTGAAGGCCGTCGGCAGGTCCGGGAAGCGGCGGCGGCGCACCGGCGGCAGCGGTGCCGGGAGCGACAGCAGCTGGTGGGCCGGCGGTGCGGGCGGCGCCTCGTCCGGCGGGCACCACGGAGGTCACGGAGGTCACGGGGGTCACTCCTGCGGGGGGCACTCGTCGTGCGGGGGGCACTCCTCGTGCGGAGGCTCCTCGTGCGGGGGCGGGTCCTCGTGCGGCGGAGGCGGGTGCGGCGGAGGCAGTTGAGGCGGGGCGGCCGGGCTCGCGCGGGACGGCCGAACTTCCCGCGGCGGGCCCGTCCGGCGCAGGGGCCGTCACCCGCGGGTCGCGCATCCGGACGTACGGACGCGGTTGCCCGCGAAACGCGTTCTGCGCACGGACGTGCCCGTCGGCAGTCACGGCCGACGGGCACGTCCGTGCGCCGGACGCACGTCGTGGTTGAACAGTTGAGCTGTGAAGCCCTCGGGGGGATGGAAACCCCACGAAGTTGGGTAAAAACGCTGTGGCGTCAGCACAGTTCATGATTCCCTCTAAACCACCAAAGCGGCCCTGGTACATCACCAAGCAGCCCTGGGCCGACAGGCCTCGGAAGGCCGTCGGACGGTCCTGTCGGACGCGTCCGACGGATGTCCTTCCAGCCGGGCTGGCCTGGCCGTTCCCCCGGTGTTGACCGGGTGCGCAGGAACCCCACCTCACCTTTGCGTGCTAGCGGAGCCGACCCATGCTCACGACCCTGAACACCTCGTACACCGACACGCGCGCGGCCGATCTCGCCTGGGCCCTGGGCCGCGAACCGCTGCCGGCCCTTGCCACCCTCGATCTCGAACTCGCCGGGGCGAAACTCCAGTTGAGACTGCTCGGCGCGTCCCACCAAGTCCTCCTGGAGGAGGAGCGGGGCAGTTGTTCGGAGACCGTCGCGTGCATCGCCGGCAGCAGCACTCCGCTGCCGCTCGGCGTCGCGAAGAGGTTCGACGACTGGGAGTACGAGTTCGCGGCCCGCGTCGAGATCCTGTCCCCCGGCTCCTTCGCGGGCCGCGCCCAGGAGTTGCTGGCTCTCGTCTCCGACCACCCCCAGGGTCTCGCCGGTGTCTTCCCCGGCAGTCCGCACGCGTTCACGGCGATGCTCGCCCAGCGTCATGAGGGCCAGGTCCACTGGCGTACGTGGCACGCGTACCCGCAGGACGGTCAGTTGGTCGCGACGCGCACGCGAGTCGGCGTACGGACAAAGGCCCTCAGCGCGTCCGGCGTCTGACGGCGGAGCCCGCGGGCCGGGCGGACACGCCGGACGTACGGCGCCGGGCGCGGGCGCGGGGGTGGGGCGGACCGGCCGCGGGCGCGGGGTTCGCGTGCTGTGGGCCGGGAAAATGCCCAGGTCAACTCCGTACGCCGGGAAGAGCAACGCTTTCCACACGTGTGGGTGACGAGACGTAGTGGTGGCGTGACGTAGCGTTCACGACGTGATCGAACCGCACGCGCCAGCCCCACCCGGCGCGCCGCCGCCCTGGGGCGTCCAGGGCCAGGCGCGGCTGCCCGTCCGGCCGGGCGTCGGCAGGTTCCTCGTCCTCGCGGGAGTGTTCGTCTGCGCGGCCTGCGGACTCGTGTACGAGCTCGAACTCGTCGCCCTCGCCTCGTACTTGATCGGAGACTCGGTCACCCAGGCATCCGTCGTGCTCTCCGTCATGGTCTTCGCCATGGGCATCGGCTCGCTCGCGGCGAAGCGGCTGCGCCCGCGCGCCGCGGCCGGATTCGGCGCCGTCGAGGCGGCGCTCGCCCTGGCCGGCGGATGCAGCGCGATGGCGCTGTACGCGGCGTTCGCCTGGACGGGCGGATGGGGCGGCCCGTGGGCGTACGGGCCACGCTGCCTCCTGGTGGTCTTCTCGCTCACCATCGGCCTGCTCATCGGCGCCGAAGTCCCGCTGCTCATGGAGCTGATACAGCGCATCCGCCGCCAGGACCCCGGCGGCGCGGTCGCGGACCTGTTCGCGGCGGACTACGTGGGAGCGCTCTTCGGCGGCCTCGCCTTCCCGTTCCTGCTGCTGCCCCAGCTCGGCCAGCTCACGGGCGCGCTGCTGACCGGGACGGTGAACGTGATCGCGGGCGGCGCCCTCGTCCTCGGCCTGTTCCGGGGCGACCTGACCCGCCGCGCGCGCTGGACCCTGCTCGTCGTCAACGTCCTCGTGCTCGGCCTCCTCGCCTCGGCCGCGCTGCTGGTCGACGACTTCGAACGGGCCGCACGGCACGCCCTGTACGGGGCGGGCGCGCGCGTCGCACTCCGCACCGGCGTCCAGGAGGCCGTCCTCAGCGGCGGCACCCACGGCCGTCCGCTCCGCCTCTTCCTCGACGGCCGCCTGCGGTTCAGCGGTCGTGACGAGCGCCGCTATCACGAGGCGCTCGTCCACCCCGCGATGAACGGTCCGCACGCCCGCGTGCTCGTCCTCGGCGGCGGTGACGGACTCGCCGCCCGCGAGGTGCTGCGTCACCCCGGCGTGCGCCGCGTCGACATCGTCGAACCCGACGCGGACGTGGTGCTGCTGGCCCGGCGCGACGCCGCGCTGTCCGCCCTCAACCAGCACGTGTACGACGATCCCCGGGTCCACGAGGTGACGGCGGACGCCTTCGGCCGGCTGCGCGAGGTCCGGTCGACGTACGACGTCGTCATCTCGGACCTGCCCGACCCGTGCGTCACCGCCGCCACGAAGCTGTACTCGCAGGAGTTCTACGGCCTCGCCCGCCGCGTGCTCGCCCCCGGCGGGCGTCTCGTGGTCCACGTGGGCCCGTCGCCCGACCGGCGCCAGGACTTCTGGACGGCCGACGCGACGATCCGCGCGGCGGGCCTGTTCACCCGGCCCTACCGCGTCGGCGGCCGGGACGTCGGCGGCGCGGTCCGGCCCGGTCGTCGCGCCGGGGCCGCCCCGGGGTCTGCGGGCGCGGCGAGGTCCGCCGGAGGAGCGGGTGCCACCGGAGGCGCGGGGCCCGCGGGCGGCTGGGGTTTCATCCTCGCCTCCCGCACACCCGTACCCCTGCGGCTGAACCCGTCCGGCCCGCGGCCGCGCACCCTCACCCAGGCGGCCCTGACGGCGGACGCGCGCGCCGCCCTCCGCAGCCGCTTCCACCGTCCGCTCCCGCCCTCCACGCTGGTGCATCCGCGGTACACCGGCTGAGGGACGAGGCCGGGAATCCCGTGATACGCGGGTGCGGTCCGGGTCGTGCTGGGTAGGCTCGGCTGACATGGAGCACGAGGTGTTCGTTCCGTTTCCGGCCGGGCGGCTGAGAGAGGCGCTGGCCGATCCCGTCCGGGTCGCCCGCGCGATCCCGGGTCTCCAGCAGGACGCGTCGGCCGTCGCCGGCGGCGCGGCGGAGACGGCCGGGGGCTCGCCGCCCGTCTCCGGGACCGGGCGGGACACCGTGGGCGGGTCCTCCGGCGCCGGGCTCGGTCCGGGTGCCGGGGCCGCGCGGGTCGCCGGGCGGCTCAAGGTCCGCGTCGCCGGTCACACGATCACCTATCGCGGCGCGTTCCGTGTCACCGCACAGGGCGACGGTTCGTACGCCGTCGAGGGTGACGCCACGGAGGTGCGCGGCGGGGGCGCCGTGAAACTCGCGCTGACCCTGCGGCTCCTGCCCGCCGACGGCGGTACGACCCTCTCCTTCGGCGGCACGGCCTCAGGCGACGGCCGCGTGGCGGAACTCCCGCACGACGCGGTGTCCTCCGCGGGGCAGCGCCTGCTGACCCGTTTCGGTGAAACCCTGACCACGGACCTCGCGTCGCGGGCCGGCTCCGGGTCCGCGACGGGCCCCACGGCCGCGCCCTCGAACGGGACCGGTTCCGCGGTCGCGTCCCCGGGCGGTTCCGGCTCCGCGCCTGGGCCGGTCACCGAGCCCGAGGCCGGCTTCGGGCCGGGCGCCGCGCCCACGACGCCCGAACCGGAGTCCGGCGGCGAACCCGGGTCCGCCTCCCACGCCGACGCCGGCCCCGAGACCGAGACCGAGGCCGAGGCCGAGGCCGATCCCCAGGCCCGGGACCAGGCCGTACCGGGACGGGAACCGGCAGCCGGGCTCGAACCCGAACCCGATTCCGAACCCGACCTCGCCCCTGAAGCCGACGCCGACGCCGAAGCCGGTGTCGAAGCCGACGCCGACGCCGACGCCGGTGTCGAAGCCGACGTCGAACCCGCTGCCGACGCGGAACCCGCCCCCGACCCCGACGCACCCCCCGGATTCGAGTCCGACGTGGTGCCCCCCTCCCCCGATCCGCTGGGCGGTGACGACGAGTTCGACGGGGAGGACTTCGTGGCACGGGCCGCGGAGCCGGGGCGGGCGGACGCGATGGCCGAGGCGGCGCACGCGCGGCGGACGATGATCGGGCGCAGCGCGGAGGAGGTCGACCACGCCCCTCCGCGCGGTCGCTACGCCCCCGTCCCGCCCCCGGAGGCCACCGCCGCCCGCGCCACCCTCCGCTGGGCGGCCCCCGCGGCGGCCCTGGCGCTGGCCTCGGCCATCGCCCTGACCCGGGCGCTGCGCAAGCGCCGTTGAGGCGGTGACGAGGGCGGGAAACCGTACGGCGCCCCCACCCCAGTAGGGTCGACTCCGTGAGTAACGAAGACATCACGCTGACCGCGCGTGACGCGGAGGCGACCGTGTCGCCGGGGAACGGCGGACGGATCGGCAGTCTGCGGGTGGGTGGCGTCGAACTGCTGCGGCAGGGCGACAGGTTCGGGTGCTTCCCGATGGTCCCGTGGTGCGGGCGGATCCGCGACGGCAGGTTCCTCGACGGCGCCGCCGTCCGGCAGATGCCGCTCAACTCCCCGCCGCACGCCATCCACGGCACCGCCCGCGACGGTGCCTGGAAGAGGGCCCGCGTCGGCGCGGACGAGGCCGTGATCACGTACGACCTGGTCGAGCCCTGGCCGCACCCCGCCCGCGTCACCCAGGCCTTCGCCCTCACCGGGGACGGCCTGACGGTCACCATGTCGGTGGAGACGTACGGGGAGTCGTTCCCGGCGCAGATCGGCTGGCATCCCTGGTTCAACCGGAACCTGGGGGACGGCGGCGAGGACGTCCGGGTCGACTTCCGGCCCGCCTGGCAGGAGGAGCGGGGTGACGACCACCTGCCCACCGGCCGACGGATCGACCCCGTGCCCGGCCCCTGGGACGACTGCTTCGGCATGCCGGAGGGGGTCGACGTCACCCTCACCTGGCCCGGGCGGCTGGAGCTGAAGGTCGCGAGCCGTGAGCAGTGGGTCGTCGTCTACGACGAGCAGGAGGCGGCCGTGTGCGTGGAGCCGCAGACCGGTCCGCCGAACGGGCTCAACACCCACCCCCGGCTGGTCACACCCATCGAGCCCCTCGAAGCCACCACGACCTGGAGCTGGCGGCGCCTCTAAGCTGGCGTCCATGAGTGACGTACGCGGCGAGCTGCTGCAGCAGATCAAGGACAAGGCCGTGGTGCACGGCAAGGTGACCCTCTCCTCGGGTCTTGAGGCCGACTACTACGTGGACCTGCGCCGGATCACGCTGGACGGCGAGGCCGCCCCGCTCGTCGGGCAGGTCCTCCTCGACCTCACCGCCGACCTGGACTTCGACGCGGTCGGCGGGCTGACCATGGGCGCCGACCCGGTCGCCGGGGCGATGCTGCACGCCGCCGCGGCGAAGGGGCGCAGGCTGGACGCGTTCGTCGTCCGCAAGGCCGCCAAGGCGCACGGCCTGCAGCGCCGGGTCGAGGGTCCCGAGATCAAGGGCCGGCGTGTCCTCGTGGTCGAGGACACCTCGACCACGGGCGGCTCCCCGCTGGAGGCCGTCCAGGCCGTCCGGGAGGCCGGGGCCGAGGTCGTCGGGGTCGCCACGATCGTCGACCGCGCCACCGGTGCCGCCGAGAAGATCGAGGCCGGAGCCGGTGTTCCGTACCTCTTCGCCTACTCCAAGGGCGAGTTGGGGCTCGACTGACGACGCTCCCGCGGGACCGGGCCGAACGCCCGGTCCCGCATGTCGGACGGGGTGTCCGCCGTATCCGGCGACGTCTGGAAAGATGGGGCCGACGATGACGTCGCCCCCCTAGGTCAGGGCCATAAGCACCAGTCC
Organism: Streptomyces sp. NPDC021080; assembly: GCF_044333225.1. Lineage (NCBI taxonomy): Bacteria > Bacillati > Actinomycetota > Actinomycetes > Kitasatosporales > Streptomycetaceae > Streptomyces > Streptomyces sp. NPDC021080. Next base: position 35,697 of record NZ_JBIRQM010000015.1, read on the forward strand.
CGTCGTACCGCAGCAGCAGTACGCAGACCCGCACATACAAGGAGCGGACAGATGCCCATCGCAACCCCCGAGGTCTACAACGAGATGCTCGACCGGGCGAAGGCAGGCAAGTTCGCCTACCCGGCCATCAACGTGACCTCGTCCCAGACCCTGCACGCTGCGCTGCGCGGCTTCGCGGAGGCCGAGAGCGACGGCATCATCCAGATCTCCACCGGTGGTGCGGAGTTCCTGGGCGGTCAGCACAACAAGGACATGGTGACGGGCGCCGTCGCCCTCGCCGAGTTCGCGCACATCGTCGCCGCGAAGTACGACATCACGGTCGCGCTGCACACGGACCACTGCCCCAAGGACAAGCTGGACGGCTACGTGCGTCCGCTGCTCGACGTCTCCGCCGCGCGCGTCGCCAAGGGCGAGAACCCGCTGTTCCAGTCCCACATGTGGGACGGCTCCGCCGAGACCCTCGCCGACAACCTGGCCATCGGCCAGGAGCTGCTCGCCAAGGCCGTCGCCGCGAAGATCATCCTCGAGGTCGAGATCACCCCGACCGGCGGCGAGGAGGACGGCGTCAGCCACGAGATCAACGACGAGCTGTACACGACCGTCGAGGACGCGCTGCGCACCGCCGAGGCCCTGGGCCTGGGCGACAAGGGCCGCTACCTGCTCGCCGCGTCGTTCGGCAACGTGCACGGCGTGTACAAGCCGGGCAACGTCGTCCTGCGCCCCGAGCTGCTCAAGGACCTGCAGGAGGGCGTCGCCGCCAAGTACGGCAAGGCGAGCCCGTTCGACTTCGTCTTCCACGGCGGCTCCGGCTCCACCGCCGAGGAGATCGCCACCGCGCTGGAGAACGGCGTCGTGAAGATGAACCTCGACACCGACACCCAGTACGCCTTCACCCGGCCGGTCGTGGACCACATGTTCCGCAACTACGACGGTGTCCTGAAGGTCGACGGCGAGGTCGGCACGAAGTCGAAGTACGACCCGCGCACCTGGGGCAAGCTCGCCGAGGCCGGCATGGCCCAGCGCGTGACCGAGGCCTGCGCCGCCCTGCGCTCCACGGGCACCCGCCTCAAGTAGCCGCCTGGTGACCGCCCGGTAGTCGTACGACTGTCCGGTGGCCGCACGTCGTACGGAAGGGCCCGGCACCCGCCAAGGTGCCGGGCCCTTCCGTATGCTCCGAGGTATGGCTGTGCCCGCGCGGGACGCATCGGACGGCGAACCTTCGGACGGCGGATCTTCGAACGGCGGGTCTTCGGACCGCAGGCTTTCGGACCGCAGGCCTTCGGACGGCGGACCTGCGGTACGGATCGCCTCCCCGGCCGGGAAGTGGATCCTGCTGACCACCGTCCTCGGCTCCAGCATGGCCCTGCTGGACTCGACCGTCGTCAATGTCGCCCTGCCCACCATCGGCCGTGACCTGGACGCGAGCCTCGCCGCCCTCCAGTGGACCGTGAACGGCTACATGCTGTCGCTGGCCGGGCTGATCCTGCTGGGCGGCTCGCTCGGGGACCGTTACGGGCGCCGGAAGATCTTCGTCATGGGCGTGGTGTGGTTCGCCGCCGCCTCACTGCTGTGCGGGATCGCGCCGAACGTGGGCGTGCTCGTCGCGGCCCGCGTCCTCCAGGGCGTCGGCGGGGCCCTGCTCACCCCCGGTTCGCTGGCGATCATCCAGGCCTCCTTCCACCCGGACGACCGGTCCCGCGCCATCGGCCTGTGGTCGGGCTTCGGGGGAGTCGGGGCCGCCGTCGGGCCGTTCCTGGGCGGCTGGCTGGTGGACGGGCCGGGCTGGCGCTGGGTGTTCCTGCTGAACATCCCCGTCGCGCTGGTGTGCGCCCCGATCGCCCTGCGCCACGTGCCCGAGTCCACCGGTGCCACCGCCCGCCCGAGCGTGGCCGGGAGTGGCGGAGAGCCCGTCCACCGCCGCTTCGACGTCCTCGGCGCCGTCCTCGGCGCGCTCTCGCTCGCCCTGGTGACGTACGCCCTGATCGAGGCCCCGAGCGGTTCCGTGCTGGTGCCGGTCGCGGTGGTCGCGGGCGTGGCGGCCGGCGTGGCCTTCGTGTACGTCGAGCGGCGGCGGCCCGACCCGATGATGCCGCTGGACATCTTCGCCTCGCGCCAGTTCACGGCCGTCAACCTGGTGACCCTGTGCGTCTACGCGGCCTTCGGCGGCTTCTTCTTCCTGACCGCGCTCCAGCTCCAGGTCGTCGCGGGCTACTCGGCGCTCCAGGCCGGTGCGGCACTGCTGCCGACCACCGCGCTGATGCTGCTGTTCTCCGCCCGCTCGGGCGAACTGTCCCGGCGCATCGGGCCGCGCATCCCGCTGACCGTCGGGCCGCTGCTGTGCGCGGCGGGCATGCTGCTGATGCTGAGGGTCGGCCAGGACGCGTCGTACACGGCCGACGTGCTGCCCGCGCTGCTGGTGATGGGCCTCGGCATGGTGACCCTGGTCGCGCCGCTGACCGCGACCGTCCTGGCCTCCGTGGACACCGGGCGGGCGGGGCTCGCCAGCGGGATCAACAACGCGGCGGCCCGCGCGGCCGGGCTCGTCGCCGTGGCCGCGCTGCCGCTGCTCACCGGGATGGGGCCGGAGGCGTACCGCTCGGCGGAGGCCTTCGACGCCGCCTTCCGCCGGGCGATGCCGCTGTGCGCCGGCGTCCTGGTGGTCGGCGCGGTGCTGGCCTTCACGACCGTACGCCGCCCGCCTCCGGGCTGTCTGCGCCCCGAGTGCCGCAGGCACGGCTCGCTGACGGCGCCCCCGCTGGAGCCGGAGCGGTCCCGGGGCGTCCTCGGGGACGGCGGCTCCCCGGGCTCCCCGGGTGCTAGGCCTTCCAGCGCTGGTCCAGCTTCGTGATCGTGCCCGAGCCGTCGATCCGGTAGGCGAAGTACATCCGGGTCGCGGTGGCCGCGGTGTCGGCCTTGTCGACGAACGTCCGGACGTCGATCCGCTTGTTCACGTCGGTGCTGTAGAACGGCTCGTTCACCAGGACCTCCGCCGTCTCCGAGAGGCGGATCTCGTGCCGCGGGCCGATCGCGTGCCACACGGGGGCGTCCGGCCGCGGGCAGGTCCAGGTGCCCTCCTGGACCTCGAGGTAGGCGCGGCCCTTCGTGATGTGCGCGCCGGGCAGCAGGGTGAGGTCGATGCCGGACCAGCCCTTGCAGACGGGGCCGTCGGCGGAGGCCGTGGGCGAGGCCGCGGAACCCTTCGACGCGGAGGCCGTCGGTCCGCCGCCCGCGGTGGAGGACGGGGCCGGGGACGGGGACGCCGCGGTCGGGGCGGAGGCCGGCGGGGAGGAGGTCCCGGTGGCGCCCGCGCCGGTGTCGTCCTCCGGTCCGCAGGCGGTCGCGGTGAGCAGCAGGGCGGCGGAGAGGGCGCCGAGGGCGCCCCTCCTGCGGATCAGGGCAGCGGTCGGTGTACGCACGGTGACTCCCCCATGTGACGTGAACACGTTCGGCAGATGCCGCTCGCAGTCTGATCGCGGAACCGATCGTTCCCCGGGTGCCGTGGGCAACCGTTACCGATCACGCACAATGCAGCAGACTGGAACCCATGACGATTCACGAGAACCTCCTCGGGGGACCGCCCCCGACCCGTCTCCCCGACGACCCCGAGCCGCGCGAGCTCCTCGCGAACGGCACGGCCCCCGCCGACGTCGCCGCGAAGTACCCGACCTCCTCGCTCGCCTGGGCGCAGCTCGCCGACGACGCGTTCGAGCGGGGCGGCGTCGTCGAGTCGTACGCCTACGCCCGTACCGGCTACCACCGCGGTCTGGACGCTCTGCGCCGCAACGGCTGGAAGGGGCACGGTCCGGTGCCCTGGGAGCACGAGCCGAACCGTGGCTTCCTGCGCGCCCTGCACGGCCTCGCCCGCGCCGCGCAGGCGATCGGCGAGCAGGAGGAGTACGAGCGCTGCTCGCAGTTCCTGAAGGACTCCTCGCCGACGGCGGCCCAGACCCTGGGCTAGGCCGGATCCTCGGCGCGGGGCCCCTCCGCGAGGGCTCCGGAAGCGGGTCCGCCTGGTGTGACCAGGCGGACCTTGCGGTTTCGGGGGACGATTGTGGAGGATGCCCGGTGGGGACCGGGGCCCCCGTGTCGGTAACGGCAGGGGCGGACCGCTACCCGGAGCACATCTCAGGAGACAGCGATGTCCCACCAGGCTCGGCCCACGCAGGCCCAGGAGCCCGAGACCCCGCATCTCGACTTCCAGGGCACGACGCCGTACGAGGACTACGTACAGGCGGACGTGCTCACCCACCTCCAGCACACCCTCTCCGACGACCCCGGAGAGATGGTCTTCCTGGTGACGACCCAGGTCATGGAGCTGTGGTTCACGGTCATCGTCCACGAGTGGGAGACCGCGGCCAAGGCGCTGCGCGCGGACGACATCCCCGTCGCGGTGGCCGCGCTGAAGCGGTCCGTACGGGAGCTGGAGGCGCTCAACGCGTCCTGGCGCCCGCTCGGACAGCTCACCCCCGCGCAGTTCAACTCCTACCGCTCGGCCCTCGGCGAGGGCTCCGGCTTCCAGTCGGCGATGTACCGGCGCATGGAGTTCCTGCTCGGCGAGAAGTCCGCGTCGATGCTCGTCCCGCACCGGGGCGCGCCGCGCGTGTACGCCGAACTGGAGAAGGCGCTGCACGAGCCGAGCCTCTACGACGAGGTGCTGCGGCTGCTCGCGCGGCGCGGGCACGCGATACCGGCCGCCGTGCTGGACCGCGACGTGTCGCTGCGCTACGAGCCCGTGCCCGAGGTGCAGGCCGTCTGGACGGCCCTGTACTCCGGTGACGACAATGACGAACTCGCCCGTCTGGGCGAGGCGTTGACCGACGTCGCCGAGCTGGTGTGGCGCTGGCGCAACGACCATCTCGTCGCGACCCGGCGGGCGATGGGCTCGAAGACCGGCACGGGCGGCTCCGCCGGAGTGGCCTGGCTGGAGAAGCGCGCGCAGAAGAACGTGTTCCCCGAACTGTGGACAGCGAGGTCCTATGTCTGAGCGAACCCTGCCCGAGCGAGACCGGACGTCCGCGCTCGCCGCGCGGGCGGCGGAACTGGACGCGGCCGACGAACTCGCCGCACTGCGCAAGCGGTTCGTGCTCGACGACGTGGTGTACCTGGACGGGAACTCGCTCGGCGCGCTGCCCGTCGAGGTCCCCGGCCGGGTCGAGGACGTCGTGCGCAGGCAGTGGGGCGAGATGCGCATCCGTTCCTGGGACGAGAGCGGCTGGTGGACCGCGCCCGAGCGGATCGGCGACAGGATCGCCCCGCTGGTCGGCGCGGCGCCCGGACAGATCGTGGTCGGCGACTCGACGAGCGTGAACGTCTTCAAGGCCCTCGTGGGCGCGGTACGGCTGGCGGGCGAGGGGCGCGACGAGATCGTCGTCGACGCCACGACGTTCCCGACGGACGGGTACATCGCCGCGTCGGCGGCCCGGATGACGGGCTGTGAACTGCGCCCGGTCGACCCGGACGAGCTGTCCTCGGCGCTCGGCCCCCGTACGGCCGCGGTGCTGCTCAACCACGTCGACTACCGCACCGGCCGGTGCTACGACCTGCCCTCCCTCACCGCCGCGATCCACGCGGCGGGCGCACTCGCCGTCTGGGACCTGTGCCACACCGCGGGCGCCCTGCCGGTCGGTCTCGACGAGCACGGGGTGGACCTCGCGGTCGGCTGCACCTACAAGTACCTGAACGGCGGCCCGGGTTCGCCGGCGTACCTCTACGTCCGCGCGGACCTCCAGGACCGCTTCGACTCCCCGCTGCCCGGCTGGAACTCGCACGCCGAGCCCTTCGCCATGAGCTCGTCCTACGAGCCCGCGCCGGGCGCGCTGCGCGGACGGGTCGGCACGCCGGACATCCTCTCGATGCTGGCCCTGGAAGCGGCGCTGGAGGTGTGGGACGGCGTCTCCATCGACAGCGTCCGTGCCAAGTCGCTCGCCCTGACCGACTTCTTCCTGGAGTGCGTCGCGGCGTACGTCCCGGAAGGCCGGGTCGAGTCCGTGACCCCGTCCGCCCACGCGGAGCGGGGCAGCCAGGTGGCCCTGCGCTGCGCGGACGCGGGCGCCGTGATGAAGAGCCTGATCGACAGGGGCGTCGTGGGCGACTTCCGCCACCCGGACATCCTCCGCTTCGGCTTCACCCCCCTGTACGTCGGCTTCGCGGACGCGGAGCGGGCGGCGAGGGTCCTGGCGGAGGTCCTGGGCTGAGGATTTTTCAGGCCTGACGGCCAGTGTCAGCCCCTCCGGCGTTTGAGGAGCGGGGTCTGGGGCGGAGCCCCGGGTGCGATGGGGGTCCCCCCTGGTCGAGCGAAGCCGAGACCTTGGGGGAGGGTAGGGGCGGAGGGGGCGAAATCCCCTCCGCCCCTACCCCGTACGCGGGGTACCCGCCCGCCCGGGGGACCACGGAAACAGCAGAACCGTTCGGCCCCGACCGGGGGCGACAGTCCGATGCCGACGCACGGCACAGGCCTGATACCGTCCCCGCGAACGGCCGAATTGTTCCCTCGCCCGCCGAATCCGTTTCACCGCTGAGAGGTTGGAGCATGCAGGACGACGCCGCATCGCGGGACGACGACGCCGCCGCCATCGCGCGCGACGCCGCCGAGGAGGCGTCCGCCTTCTCGCACCCGGCCGTGGACCCCGACGTCACCATGCCGTACGGCGACCACCCGGACCAGGTGATCGACTTCTACGCCCCGCGCGATCCCGACCCGGCGGTCCCCGCCCCCGTCGTGGCCGTTCTGCACGGCGGCGCCTGGCGTGCCCCGTACGACCGCCGTCACATCACCCCGTTCGCCGACTTCCTGACCCGGCGCGGTTTCGCCGTGGCGAACGTCGAGTACCGCCGCGGAGAGGCACCGGCACCCGCTCCGGGCGGGCCCGTGATCCCCGCGCAGAGCGGTCCCGCGGATCCCGGCCGGGACGGCGCGGCCTCTTCCGGGTCCGGCGACACCGCCGCCGGAGCCCCGGTCGCCGGCCGCTGGCCCGACACCTTCGACGACGTGGCGGCCGCACTCGACGCGCTGCCCGCACTCGTACGCCGGGCGCTCCCGGGGGCCGACCCCGGACGGATGGTGATCACCGGCCACTCGGCGGGCGGCCACCTGGCGCTGTGGGCCGCGGCCCGGCACCTCCTGCCCGCCGACGCGCCCTGGCGCACCGACGGCCCCGCACCCCTGCGCGGCGTCGTCGCCCTCGCTCCGATCGCCGACTTCGAGGTCGCGGAGAAACTCGCCGTGTGCGGCGGGGCGTCCAGCCAACTCCTGGGCGGGGAAGCCCTGTTCGAGGAGCGCCTGCCCTACGCCGACCCGGTGCGGCTGCTGCCCACCGGCATCGCCACCACGCTCGTGCAGGGCCGCAGCGACGTCGTCGTCCCGCAGGCGGTCGCCGAGTCGTACGCGGACGCGGCGGCCAAGGCCGGCGAGGTGGTGGGGCTGACGCTGCTGGAGGACGTCGGCCACTTCCCCCTGATCGACCCGGCCGCCGACGCCTGTGCCGTGGTGGCGGAGGAGATCGCCCAGCTGGCTTGGTAGGCGCTTCAAGTGGGCTGCCGACAGGGGGAGTTGATCAGCCCTCCCTGGGACCCCGGTCATACCCGTAGTACCTGAGAGCTACTTCTCGGATGGGGTCCCCAGCGGGACGCGGACGACAGGAGACGATCCGTAATTTCCCTTCCAGCGACGCCCGACGACCGGGCGGACGGGGAGGGACGGACACCATGGATCGACGTCTGCGTCGGACGTCGGGCGATCGGAGCCTGCGTCGGACGGTGCGGGACCGGAGCTTGTGGCGGACGGTGCGAGCCCGGCGGCCGCGCCGGGAGATGCGGGAAGGGAGCCTGCGGCGGGCGGTGCGAGCCCGGCGGCTGCGCCGGGCGCTGCTCGCCGCGACGGTCATGGCCGCGGTCGTCGTTCCCGTGTCCGCCGCCGCCCGCCCCCGGATCCCCGCACCGGCCCCCGCGGTCCTCGCACCGCCGACCGCGTCGAACCTGGGCGGGATCTACGAGGCGAACCGGGCGGACGCCGCGGAGGCGGCCCGGATGGCCGCGGCCCACGGTGACCGCACCCGGGCCGCCGCCGACCGCGCCATGGCCGCGCCCTCCCGTCGTTTCCTCTCCTTCGACGGCCGCGGCACCGGTCGTGCCGTCGAGGTCTTCGGCGATCTCGCCCACGCCGACCGCGTGGCCGTCCTGGTCCCGGGCTCGGACACCACGCTGGAGACGTACGGCCGCTTCCGCGCCGGCGCCCTCGCCCTGCGGGACCGGCTCGGCCCGCGCGGCGCCGTCCTCGCCTGGCTCGGGTACGAGACGCCGGGCACCGTGAGCACGACGGTCCTGACGCCGGACCGCGCCGAGGAAGCGGCCCCCCGTCTGAGGGCGTTCGTGCGCGGGCTGCGCGGAGTCGTCGGCCGGTCGGCGCACATCTCCCTGCTCTGCCACTCGTACGGCACGGTGGTCTGCGGCCGTGCCGCCCCGGGCCTGGACGTGAGCGACATCGTCGTCGTCGGCAGCCCGGGCACCGGCGCGTCCTCGGCCGCCGCGCTGCGCACCTCCGCCCGCGTCTGGGCCGCCCGCGGTTCCGCGGACTGGATCGCGTACGTGCCGCACGCGAGCGCCGGCCTCTTCGGTACGACCGTCGGCTTCGGTTCCGACCCGGTGTCCCCGTCCTTCGGCGCCCGGGTCTTCCGGGCGGGCGCCGCGGGCCACAGCGGCTACTTCGCGCCGGGCTCCGAGTCCCTGGCCAACCTCACCCGCATCGTCCTCGGCGACACCTCGGAGGTGACCCGTGCGTGACCCCAAAGGCACGACCGCCCTGAAAGGCGCGACCGGCACGACCGCCCTGACCGGATTACGGACCGCGATCCACCGCATCGACCGGGCCACCCCGGTGGAGCGGGACCGCGCCGTGGACGCCCTGCGTGCCCTCGCGATCCTGGGCGTGGTCCTCGGCCACTGGCTGGTGACGGCGCTCGTCGCGGACGGCGGCGCGCTGCGCACGGCGAGCCCGCTGCGGTACATGCCCTGGCTGACCCCGGTCTCCTGGATCTTCCAGACGCTCGCCGTGTTCTTCCTGGTGGGCGGTCATGTGGCGACGAAGAGCCACGCGTCGGCGCGGGCCCGCGGCGCGACGTACGGGCAGTGGCTGCGCGCCCGCACGGCCCGTCTGCTGCGGCCCGTGGCGGCGGTGCTGACGCTCTGGGCGGTGGCGACCGGCTGTCTGCTGCTGTCCGGCGCGGACTTCGGCACGGTGCACACCCTGGTGAAGCTGGCGCTGTCCCCCCTCTGGTTCCTGGTGGTCTTCGCCGGACTGACCGCGGCGACACCGCTCCTGGCCCGGCTGAACCCGCTGTGGCCGCTGGCCGTCGTCCTCCACGTGGACGTCGTGCGGTTCGGCCTCGGCGGCCCGGCGTGGCTCGGCTGGGTGAACGTCGCGGCGGGCTGGCTCGTGCCGTACACCCTGGGCGCGGCCTGGACACGCGGCGAGCTGGAGCGGCCGCGTGCGGGCTGGGTGCTGTTCGGCGGCGGCGCGGTGGCGACGGCCCTGCTGGTGACATGGGCCGGCTATCCGGCGTCCATGGTCGGCATACCGGGTGCCGCCGTCTCCAATCTGGACCCGCCGACGCTGGCCGTGGTCACCTTCGGCCTGGCCCAGTGCGGACTCGCCCTGTTGCTGCGCGAACCGCTGCGCCGGGTGATGCGGCGCCCGGCGGTCTGGGCCTGCACCGCCTTCGCCAACCTCTCCGCGATGACGATATTCCTCTGGCACCAGACGTCCCTGATGGCGGTGACCGCCCTCGGTCTGCTCGCGGGCAGGCTTCCCGGGCTGCACACGACCCCCGACTCCGTCGTCTGGGTGGCCGCGCGCGTCGCCTGGCTGCCCGTCTTCGGCTGCGCCCTGATCCTGTGCCGGTCCGCTTTCGGTGTGCAGGAGCGGGGACCCCGGCGCCCCACCGGCCGCCCGTCCCGCGTCGTCCGCGTCCATCGCGTCCACCGCGGTCCCGGCCGGGCCGCACCCGGGGCGGCGCCCCGTGCCTAGGGTTGGCTACGTGACCAGCGAGGAGCACAGGCCCCCGATCAGCGAGCAGCCACGGCTCCCTGACGCCCTCTCACCCCCGTCCGAGTCTCCTGCCACCGCATCCATCGGCCCCGGCCCCGGCAGCGGTGGACGCGGCCGGGCGTTTGCCCGGGCACTGACCCGGGCCCCGTTCCTGCTTCTTCCGTTCCTGCGCGGGGTCCTGGCCGAGCTCGCGGTGCCCGCGGCCGCGCCGCTGCCGCCGCTGTCCCGGCCACGTCGGCTGAACCGGCTGCCGCACGTCGTCGTGTGTCTGATCGCCCTCGGGCTCGGGCTGGCGGCCATGGACGAGCTGAGCAACGGTTACCGGCTGGGTTTCCCGCTGGGCACGCTCAGCGGCTTCGCGCTGGGCGCGGCCGTCGCGTTCGCGCTGTGGCGCCCCGTACCTGCCTGGTGGCTGTCGCTGGGTGCCACCGTGGTCGCGGCCGCCGCCGCCCACGCCGGCCTGGTCGCGGACATCGCCGGACCGAGAACGGGACCGGGAGCGGGACTGGGAGTGGGACCGGACTGGCCCTGGAGCACGTCCGCGCTCACGGCGCAGGCCGTCGTGCTCTTCCTGCTCGCCCTGCGGTCCCCCACGCGCGTCGCCGTCGGCGCGCTGTCGCTGACCGCCCTGGCCACCTACGCCCTGCAGGGTCTGACGGTTGGGCCCACGGCGGTTGGGCCCACGGCGGGCGGGCCCCACCCTCCGGTGGCCCCGCTCGGCGGACCGCACTATCACCCGACGGGGATGTCGGCGGTCGTCGCCTTCGCCGCCGTCGTCCTTCTCGGCACGGCGCTGCGCGGTCGCCGCGAGGCCCGCTCCCAACTGGTCGAGCAGGCCTCGCTGACCGAGGAGGAGCGGGCGCGCCGCACGGTCCTGGAGGAGCGCAGCCGTATCGCCCGCGAACTCCACGACGTGGTCGCCCACCACATGTCGGTGATCTCCATCCAGGCACAGGTCGCCCCGCACCTGGTCGACCGTCCGACCGACGAGCTGAAGGAGAACCTGGAGGGCATCCGGCAGAACGCCCTGGAGGCGCTGACCGAGCTGCGCCGGGTGCTCGGAGTGCTGCGTTCGGAGAATCCGGAGGACCCGTACGGGCTCGGCGCCGGGGCGGGCTCGGCGCCGGACGCCCCGCAGCCCACGCTGGACCGGCTCGACGCCCTGGTCGAGAACACGCGCGCCGCGGGCCTGGACGTGACCACGGAGATCGAGGGGGAACAGCTTCCGCTGGCCCCCGGCGTGGAGCTGTCGGCGTACCGGATCATCCAGGAGGCGCTGAGCAACGCCCTTCGCCACGCGCCGGGTTCCGCGGTCAAGGTCGAACTCTGGCACTTCCCGCGGGGCCTCCAGGTGAGGGTCGTCAACTCGCGGCCCCAGCGCCCCGCACCGCCTTCCCCGGGCGCGGGGCACGGACTGCTCGGCATGCGGGAACGTGTGGCGATGCTGGGTGGCACCCTCGTGACCTCGAGGACGTCGTGCGGAGGGTTCGCGGTGGCGGCCTTCCTGCCGGGCAACGGCACCGCGCCCCCCGACGACGACGCCCGGACCGACCACACCTTCCCAGGCCCGCGAGGAGAAGAGACACCATGACGACCGTGAGCGGCACCATCCGCGTACTGATCGCCGACGACCAGCAGATGGTCCGTCAGGGATTCACCGTGCTGCTCAACACCCACCCGGGCATCGAGGTGATCGGCCAGGCGGTCGACGGGCTCGACGCCGTCCGCAAGGTCGCCGAACTCGCCCCGGACGTGGTCCTGATGGACATCCGCATGCCCGAACTCGGCGGCATCGAGGCGACCCGTCGCATCACCACGGACACCCCGCACATCAAGGTCCTGGTGCTGACCACCTTCGACCTCGACGAGTACGTCTACGAAGCCCTGCGCGCCGGTGCCTCCGGCTTCCTCCTCAAGGACGCCTCGGCCGATCAGCTCGCGGAGGCGGTCCGGGTGGTCGCGGCCGGCGACGCCCTTCTCGCCCCCGGCATCACCCGCCGCCTCATCGCCGAGTTCTCCCGCCTCGACTCCACCCCGCGGGCACCGCTCAAGCAGCGCGTCGGCGACCTCACCGAACGCGAGACCGAGGTGCTGGCCCACATCGCCCAGGGCCTCTCCAACGCCGAGATCGCCCAGCGCCTGGTGGTGGCCGAGCAGACCGTGAAGACCCACGTCGGCCGCATCCTCGTGAAACTGGGCCTGCGCGACCGCACCCAGGCGGCGGTCTTCGCCTACGAATCGGGCCTGGTCCGCCCCACGGGCTACTGACCCGGCCCCGGGCCCTACCCGTAGTACCTGAGACGGACCTGCGAGGACCCTCCTCGCAGGTGACGACCGCGCACCCCGTCCGGCCCTACCGTTTCGAACGTGACCGAGACGACCCAGACGCAGACGATGTCCCCGCCCCCCGGCGGCGCCGGGGGCAAGCCCCGCAGCCCGGAGTACCGCCTCGCGGCGGACGCCGTGCGCGGCCTGCGGCAGGACATGTTCCATGACGCCTTCGCCTACCGCCCGCTGCCCCCCATGCGCACGGACGGCCCCATCACCCGCCGCCTGTCCGGAAGCCTGCGCAGGTACGCCGCCTGGACCCCGCACGCGGTGGTGGCCGCGGCCGGCCTGATGGCCATGGCCGCGGGGTACACCGCCGCCGGCGGTCCGGGCGGAGGCTCGGTCGCGTCCCTGCTGTGCGGGCTCCTCGCCCTGCTCCCGGTCCTGGCGACCCTCGTCCGCCCGATCGGCGCCTTCTGGTTCTCGATCGCGGCGGTCCCGGTCGTCGCTGTGTTCGACGGCTCCTGGGGCGACTGGCCGTGGGCGCCCGGCAGCTTCCTGGCGCACGTCACCGTGCTGACGGTCGTCGCCCTGCGCTCGCGCCCCCGCGTCGCGGCCTGGATGTGGCTGCTGACCGCGGGGTACAGCCTGATGGCCGAGACCTTCTTCGGCGGGGGGTACTACAGCGCCGACTCGTTCCCGCTCCTGTTCGTCTCCGCACTCTGCCTCCTGATCGTCACGGTCCTGAACATCCGCAGGGAGGCCGAGCAGGAGGTGACGGCCCACCAGACGGAGACGGCACACGAGCGGTCCCGGCGCACGCTCCTCGAAGAGCGCACGACGATCGCCCGCGAACTGCACGACGTGGTCGCGCACCACATGTCGGTGGTCGCCATCCAGGCGGAGGCGGCGCCGTACCGGGTGGAGAATCCGCCGCCGGAGCTGGAACAGGCCTTCGTCACGATCCGGGAGAACGCGGTGGCGGCGCTGACCGAGCTGCGCCGGGTGCTGGGCGTGGTCAGGGCCGAGGACTACGAAGCGCCGGACGCGCCCCAGCCCACCCTCGCCGAGCTGGACGGGCTCCTCGCCAACGTCCGGGACGCGGGTCTGACCGTGGAGAAGACGGTCACCGGCGCGGTGCGCGAGCTGCCGCAGGGCGTCGAACTTTCGGCGTACCGGATAGTCCAGGAGGCTCTCAGCAACACCCTGCGGCACGCTCCCGGCGCGTCGGCCCGCGTCGAGATCGGCTATGTCCTCGGCGGGCTCGGCCTGCGCATAGTCAACGGCCCCGCGCCGGTGACGACCCTGGAGAAGTCCACGCACGGTGCGGGGCACGGCATCACGGGCATGCGCGAGCGGGTCACGATGCTGGACGGTGAGATGACGACGGGCGCCATGGACGACGGAGGGTACGAGGTGACGGTGTTCCTGCCGGTGCCGTCGGGGGAGGGGACCGGATGACGGGCGGGACGGGTCGCGCGATCCGCGTACTGATCGCCGACGACCAGATGATGGTCCGCGAGGGCTTCTCCGTGCTGCTCGGCGCGATGCCGGACATCGAGGTGGTCGGCGAGGCGGTCAACGGCCGGGAGGCGGTCGACCGGGTCCGGGAGCTGCAGCCGGACGTCGTCCTGATGGACATCCGCATGCCGGAGATGAACGGCATCGACGCGACCCGGGAGATCGTCGCCGCGGACGGTGCCGCGAAGGTGCTGGTGCTGACGACGTTCGATCTCGACGAGTACGTGTACCAGGCGCTGCGTGCGGGGGCCTCCGGCTTCCTGCTCAAGGACGCCTCGGCCCGCCAGCTCGCCGACGGGGTGAGGGTGGTGTCGGCCGGGGAGGCGCTGCTCGCCCCCTCGGTCACCAGACGGCTGATCACGGAGTTCTCCAAGCTCGCGGAGGAGCCCCGGGTGTCGGCGACGGCGCACGCGGCGTACGGGGAGCTGACCGAGCGGGAGACGGAGGTGCTGGTGCTGATCGCGCAGGGTCTGTCGAACGCGGAGATCGCCGGGCGGCTCGTCGTCGCCGAGTCGACGATCAAGACCCATGTGAGCCGCATCCTGGTGAAGCTGGGACTCCGGGACCGGACCCAGGCCGCGGTGTTCGCGTACGAGGCGCGGCTGGTCACCCCCAGATGACGGCACCCGGCGCTCGCGGTGCGGGGCGGCCCTGGTCAGTGGGGGGTGGACCGGGCTAGCGTCCGTTCATGGCAGCTATGGAGAGTGCTCGGGCGTTCGACCCGTGGGATCCGGCCTTCGTGGCGGACCCGTACCCGGCGTACGAGGAACTGCGTGCGCGGGGCCGGGTGCACCACTACGAGCCGACGAACCAGTGGCTGGTGCCGCACCACGCGGATGTGTCGGCCCTGCTGCGGGATCGCCGGCTGGGCCGGACGTACCAGCACCGGTTCACGCACGAGGACTTCGGGCGGACCGCGCCACCGCCGGAGCACGAGCCGTTCCACGTGCTCAACGATCACGGGATGCTCGATCTGGAGCCTCCGGACCACACACGGATCCGGCGGCTGGTGTCGAAGGCGTTCACACCCCGCACGGTGGAGCGGCTGAGGCCGTACGTGGAGGGGCTGGCGGGGGAGCTGGTCGACCGGCTGGTGGAGGCGGGCGGCGGGGATCTGCTGACCGATGTGGCGGAGCCGCTGCCGGTGTCGGTGATCGCGGAGATGCTGGGTGTCCCGGAGTCCGAGCGGGCGCCGCTGCGGCCCTGGTCGGCGGACATCTGCGGAATGTACGAGCTGAACCCGTCCGAGGAGGTGGCCCGTAGGGCGGTGCGGGCGTCGGTCGAGTTCACCGAGTATCTGCGCGGGCTGATCGAGTCCCGCCGCAAGGAGCCGGGGGACGATCTGATCTCGGGGCTCATTGCGGCGCACGACGAGGGCGACCGGCTCACCGAGCAGGAGATGGTCTCCACCTGCGTGCTGCTGCTGAACGCGGGGCACGAGGCGACGGTCAACGCCACGGTGACGGGCTGGTGGACCCTGTTCCGGAATCCGGCGCAGCTGGAGCGGCTGCGGGCGGATCACGCGCTCATCCCCACGGCGGTGGAGGAGCTGATGCGCTACGACACCCCGCTCCAGCTGTTCGAGCGCTGGGTGCTGGACGACATCGAGATCGACGGGACGACGGTTCCGCGGGGTGCGGAGATCGCGCTGCTCTTCGGGTCCGCGAACCGTGACGCCGAGGTGTTCGCGGACCCGGACACGCTGGACCTGTCCCGGTCGGAGAACCCGCACATCTCCTTCAGCGCGGGCATCCACTACTGCATCGGCGCTCCGCTGGCCCGGATCGAACTGGCCGCGTCCATGAGCGCGCTGCTGACCAAGGCGCCCGGCCTCCGGCTCGCCGGGGAACCGGTCCGCAAGCCGAACTTCGTGATCCGCGGACTGGAGGGGCTGTCGGTGGAGGTCTGAGCGCTCTCGGCGAGCCCGGGCCCCCACCTCACCCCGGGCCCGGGTACCAGGCCCGGTGGTGCGCTCGGCGCAGGGCCCGGCACCGCACCCGGCGGCGCGACCGCTCGCCCCGCCGGGGAGTGCCGACGCTCACGTCGCCAGGTCGCGGCGGCGCAGGCAGGCCAGTCCCGCTGCCGTCAGGGCCACCGCGATCGCGGTGAGGACGAGGACCGGTGTCCAGGTCATCGTGCCGCCCGGCAGCTTCGGGAGGTGGCCGAAGGGGGAGAGGTCCATGACCGCCTGCGGGATCTTCAGGGCGGGGCCGATCCAGCCGAGGAGGAGGGCGAGGCCCGCCGCGGCCCAGGCGCCGGGGGCGAGGCGGGGCGAGAGGCCGTACAGCAGGACGGCGAGCCCGCCCAGCGTCCAGACCGCCGGGACCTGGACCAGGCACGCGCCGAGGACGGCGCCGAGTTCGGAGCCGTAGCCGAGCGCGAGGCCGAGGCCGCCGAGCAGCATGATGAGCACCGCGCCGCCGAAGGCGAGGACGAGATGCCCGCCCGCCCAGCGCAGCCGGCCGACGGCGGCGGCGAGCAGGGGCTCGGCGCGCTGCGAGGTCTCCTCGCCGTGCAGCCGCAGGACGGACGAGACGATGTAGAGGGCGGCGACCATGCCCAGCATGCTCACCATGGCGGCCAGGAACGCGTCGGTGATCCCGGCCTGGCCGCCCATCCGCTCGATGATCTCCCGGGTCTTGGCGTTGCTGCCGACCAGGTCCGCGGCCCCCTTCGTGATGCCGCCGAACGCGGCGCCGGCCGCGAGGAACCCGAGGCTCCAGCCGAGGACCGCGCCGCGCTGCAGCCGCCAGGCCAGCGCCCCGGCCGTGCCGAGGCGGCCGGTCGCGGGTCCCGGCCGGGTGGGCAGGAAGCTCATGCCCACGTCGCGCCGCCCGGCCAGCACGTAGGCGGCGGTGCCCTGCGCGGCGACGGCCGCGGCGAACAGCGGCAGGACCCACCAGCGTTCGTCCGCGAAGGCGCGGACGTTCTCCAGCCAGCCCACCGGTGAGATCCAGGTCAGCACCGACGAGCCGTCGTCGGTCGCGGAGTCGCCCGCCGCCCTGAGGACGAAGGCGGCGCCGACCAGGGCGCCCGTCAGTCCCTTGGCGAGCCGCGCGCTCTCCGTGAGCTGGGCGACGATCGCGGCCATGGTCGCGAAGACCATCCCGGTCGCGCCGATCGCGAGCCCCAGCGCCAGGGCCCCCGCACCGCCCTGTCCGGCGAGACCGACCGTGACGAGCAGGGCGAGGACGCCGTTGGCGACGAGCGCCGCGAGCAGGGCGGCGGTCAGCGGGGCCCGCCGTCCGACCATCGCGGCACTGACGAGTTCCTGGCGCCCGCTCTCCTCCTCGTCCCGGGTGTGCCGGACGACGACGATCAGGCTCATGACGGCGGCGAGGACTCCGGCGTAGGCGCCGATGCGCCAGGCGGTGAGTCCGCCGAGCGAGTCGCTGAACACGGGTCCGTAGGTGGCGCGCAGGGAGTTGTTGGCGAGCATCTGCTGTGCCAGGGCGGCGCGTTCGGCCGGGGTGCTGTAGACGGTCTTCAGCGAGGCCGGCAGGGAGAGCGTCATCAGCGCGATGACGCCGATCCACAGCGGCATCATCACGCGGTCGCGGCGCAGCGCGAAGCGCAGCAGGGTTCCGGTGCCGGCCAGCGGGCGGGAGCCGCCGACGCGTGCGGTGAACGTGCCGGCGGCCGGGGTGGTCGTGGCGGTCATCGGGCCACCGTCTCTTCGGATCCGTCCGCCCGGTCGTCGGCCGGGTCGTCGGCCGGGTCGTCCGTCCGGCCGTCCGCCCGGGGACCCGGCCGGTCGTCCTCCTGGTAGTGGCGCAGGAACAGCTCCTCCAGGGTCGGCGGGGTCGAGGTCAGCGACCGTACGCCGGAGTCGGTCAGTGACCGCAGGACGGCGTTCAGCTGGTCGCTGTCGGCCTGGAACCGGACCTTGCAGCGGACCCCGTCGTGCCGGACCCCGGCGTCCTGGACGTCGAGTTCGTGGACCCCCGGCAGGGACGCCAGCCCGTTCGGCGGGCCGGCGAGTTCGGCGGTGACGCTGGTGCGGGTGAGGTGGCGCAGGTCGGCGAGGGTGCCGCTCTCGACGGTCCGGCCCGCGCGGATGATGCTGACGCGGTCGCAGAGTTCCTCGACCTCGCTCAGGATGTGCGAGGACAGCAGGATCGTGCGGCCCCGGTCGCGCTCCTCGCGGACACACTTCTGGAAGACCTCTTCCATCAGCGGGTCGAGGCCCGAGGTCGGCTCGTCGAGGATGAGCACGTCGACGTCCGAGGCGAAGGCGGCGACGAGGGCGACCTTCTGGCGGTTGCCCTTCGAGTAGGTGCGCCCCTTCTTGGTGGGGTCCAGCTCGAAGCGCTCGATCAGGTCGGCGCGCCGCGCCGGGTCGAGGCCGCCGGTCCGTCCGCCGCCCTGTCCGCCGCGCCGGGCGCGGCCTCCGTCGTGCAGCCGCCCGTAGAGATCGATGACCTCGCCGCCGGAGAGGTTGCGCCACAGGGTGACGTCGCCGGGGACGTAGGCGACCCGGCGGTGCAGTTCGACCGCGTCCGCCCAGGGGTCCATGTCCAGCATCCGGGCCGTCCCCGAGTCGGCGCGCAGCAGGCCCAGCAGGACCCGGATGGTGGTGGACTTCCCGGAGCCGTTGGGGCCGAGGAAGCCGTGCACCTCACCGGCCTCGACCTCCAGGTCCAGGCCGTCCAGCGCGTGCGTCCTGCCGAACGACTTGTGCAGCCCGGCGACGCTGATTGCCTTCGTCATGGCCCTGAACGTACGCTTCTTTCAGAAATTTGTGAAGTTAAGGAAACGTATAAACCCTGGATACACTCGACGACGATGCGTGAGCAGGGGAGATGATCGGCAGATGGCGGAAGCGAGTGCGCAGGAGCGGGACCCGGAGGCGGTCTCGCAGTTCGTCGAGGGCTTCGCCGCCCAGCTCGTCGAGGCCGGGATGCAGCGGATGCCCGCCCGTGTCTTCGCCGCCCTGCTGGCCTCCGACTCCGGTGCCATGACCTCCGCCGAACTCGGCGAGCAGCTCCAGGTCAGCCCCGCCGCCGTCTCCGGCGCCGTGCGCTACCTCGCGCAGCAGCACATGGTCGCGCGCGAGCGGGAACCCGGCTCACGGCGCGAGCGGTACCGCGTGCACAGCAACCAGTGGTACGAGGCGCTGACCAACCGTGACGCCGTGCTCAAGCGCTGGGAACTGTCCCTGCGCGCCGGTGTCGACTCCCTCGGTTCCACGACCCCGGCGGGCCGGCGGCTCTCCGAGACCCTCGCGTTCTTCGAGTTCATCGACGGCGAGGTCGCCGCGATGATGGAACGCTGGCGCGCCCACCGCGAGACGTTGTTCGGCGACAACGCCTGACGCCACGCTCGCGCCCGCCACGGGTCCGCGCCTGTCCCGCCACGGGTCCCGTGCTCGCGCCCGCCACGGGTCCGCGCCTGTCCTGCCACGGGTCCCGCACCTGTCCCGCCACGGGTCCGCACCTGCCCCGCTCCGCCGGAGCGCCCGGGCCCGTCCGGCCGGCGTGCCGTGCCCGGCTCCGCCGGAGCACCCCGTTCCCGTCCCGCCGCGGCGGGACCGCGTTGCCGGCCGTGCCCGGGGCCGTCACCGGCCCCGGTGGCGTCAGGGCGTCGCGGGCAGGGTCAGGCTCCAGGCCGCCTCCCGTACCGTCCAGGTTCGGGTCCGGACCGGGCCGCTCACCACGGAGTCCGCGCGGTAGCGGAAGTCGGGGCCGGAGACGGTGACCTTGTGGCCCAGCAGCCGCAGGGGCGAGGACCCGGCCGTCGCGGAGACCGCGCGGACCTCGATCTCGGCGCCGGTTCCCGACGCGCCCGGGGTCACGGACACGGCCTCCACGGGCTGGTCCAGATCCACCACACACACTCCGTCGACCTCGATCCGCAGCCGGGAGGGCCCCGTCGCGGGCGCGGCGGCGAGCCGGGACGGCCGTGAGGCGAGGGTCCGGACCAGCGACTGGCAGGTGCGCAGCCACGGACGCCCGCCGTCCTCCTCCCCGGGCGCTCCCGCGGGCACCGGAGCGGACGACGGCCGGGAGGGCAGCGAGGGGATGCGCAGCGCGCCGAGCACCACGCCGTCGCTGTCGTCCACCAGCAGGTCGAGCCGGCGTTCGGCCCCGTCGAGGACCGCCCTGGCCGCCGCGACGGCACCCACCGGCACGCCGAGCGAACCGGACAGCGACGACACACCGCCCACGGGCACGAAGGACAACGCGCACGCGGCGAGCTCCCGCCGCCGGTGCAGCAGGGACACCGCCCGCAGCAGGGCGCCGTCGTCCCCGATGACGACGGGTCGGCGCGCACCCCGGCGGATCAGCGCCCGGGCAAATTCCTCGGGCCCCTCCGGAAGGCACACCTTGGTCACCGCACCCGCGCTGAGCACGTCTTTCGCGATCCGTACGGACTCGCCGTCCGTCCGCCGGGCGACCGGGTCGATGACCACCAGAAGCTGGTCGGAAGCCGCCACCTCGGTCCTGCCTCGCTTCCTCGGGTAGCATCTTTCTGCAAGAGCCCCTTGCGCCTTTGCGCCAGGGGCTTCGTCTATTCCGGGGCATCCGGTTCGACGGTCGCGGCCAATGATGGTCGCCGGTGTGCGCAGCCGTGGCAACAAGCGGCCGCGTACGTCCCCGACCTTGGACATGCCCCACCCGGAAGGGGTGTACGCCTGTGCCCGCACTTGTGCTGCTCGGTGCTCAGTGGGGTGACGAAGGCAAGGGAAAGGCCACCGATCTGCTCGGTGGATCCGTGGACTACGTGGTGCGCTACCAGGGCGGCAACAACGCCGGTCATACGGTAGTCGTGGGCGACCAGAAATACGCCCTCCACCTCCTCCCTTCCGGAATCCTCACGCCGGAGTGCACTCCGGTGATCGGCAACGGAGTCGTCGTCGACCCGTCCGTCCTGTTCTCCGAGCTGAACGGGCTCAACGAGCGCGGCGTCGACACCTCCAAGCTGCTGATCAGCGGAAACGCTCACATCATCACGCCTTACAACGTCACTGTCGACAAGGTGACGGAACGCTTCCTCGGAAAGCGGAAGATCGGCACCACCGGGCGCGGGATCGGTCCGACATACGCGGACAAGATCAACCGCGTGGGCATCCGCATCCAGGACCTCTACGACGAGTCGATCCTCACCCAGAAGGTCGAGGCGGCCCTGGAGGTCAAGAACCAGCTGCTCACCAAGCTCTACAACCGCCGCGCCATCGAGGCGGGCCAGGTCGTCGAGGAGCTGCTGAGCTACGCCGACCGGCTGAAGCCGTACGTCGCTGACACCGTCCTGATCCTCAACCAGGCGCTGGAGCAGGACAAGGTCGTGCTCTTCGAGGGCGGCCAGGGCACGCTGCTGGACATCGACCACGGCACGTATCCGTTCGTGACGTCGTCGAACCCGACCGCGGGCGGCGCCTGCACGGGCGCCGGCGTCGGTCCGACCAAGATCAGCCGGGTCATCGGCATCCTCAAGGCGTACACGACCCGGGTCGGCTCGGGTCCGTTCCCGACCGAGCTGTTCGACGCGGACGGCGAGGCGCTGCGGCGCATCGGCCACGAGCGCGGTGTGACGACCGGCCGTGACCGGCGCTGCGGCTGGTTCGACGCGGTCATCGCCCGCTACGCGACCCGCGTGAACGGCCTGACCGACTTCTTCCTCACCAAGCTGGACGTCCTGACCGGCTGGGAGGAGATCCCGGTCTGCGTGGCGTACGAGATCGACGGCAAGCGCGTCGAGGAACTCCCGTACTCCCAGACCGACTTCCACCACGCGAAGCCGATCTACGAGACCCTCCCCGGCTGGTCGGAGGACATCACCAAGGCGAAGACCTTCGGTGACCTGCCGAAGAACGCGCAGGCCTACGTGAAGGCGCTGGAGGAGATGTCGGGCGCCCCGATCTCCGCGATCGGCGTCGGCCCGGGCCGCACCGAGACGATCGAGATCAACTCGTTCATCTAGGGCCTGTCCGGCAGTTCCGCGCGTGTGCCCCCGGCCGACGGCCGGGGGCACACGCGTGTGCGGGGAGCGCCGGCCCGGGGAAGCCGGGTGTGCTTCAGGGGAGTTGGGTGCCGCGCGACCGGTGGCGGGCGTGGCGGCGCAACGACGTGGGACGACGGGGTGAATCGAGGTGAATCGAGGTGAATCGAGGTGAACACGGTTCGAAACCCCGGTCCCCGGTGTCCCGGAAGCCGTGAACTGACCCTTACTTGACCGGGACATGGGCTTCTCCTGGTTCCGGAGGGGGCAGCCGGGCGACCACGCTCTACGCGTGTAGTTCCGCACGGCCCGCACGGCACGTCCCCCGCCACCCCAGTCCCAGGAGTCCGTATGCCCGTCAATCCCCTGAACCGCCGGGAGTTCGTGAAGAAGTCGGCCGTCACCGGCGCGGCCGTGGCCGTCGGCGGCACCGCCCTGGCGGGCCCCGCGCAGGCGGCGGACCGCAAGCCGCCGAAGCCGCCGCGCACCTGGTCGTTCTCGATCCTGGGCACCACCGACCTGCACAGCCACGTCTTCGACTGGGACTACTACACGGACGCGGCGTACAAGGACAGCAAGGGCAACTCGGTCGGTGTCGCGCGCGTGGCGACCCTCGTCAAGCAGCAGCGCGCCGCCAAGGGCGAGGACCGGGTCCTGCTCGTCGACGCCGGCGACATCATCCAGGGCACCTCGCTGGCGTACTACTACGCACGGGTCGACCCCATCGTCGGCGCCGACGGCAAGCGGGGCCCCGTGCACCCCATGGCCATCGCGATGAACGCCATGCGCTACGACGCCGCCGCGCTCGGCAACCACGAGTTCAACTACGGCATCGAGACGCTGCGCAGGTTCGAGCGGCAGTGTCACTTCCCGCTGCTCGGCGCCAACGCGCTGGACGCGAAGACCCTGCGCCCGGCCTTCAAGCCGTACACCGTGAAGCGCATCCGGGTCCCCGGCGCCCCGGACATCAAGGTCGGCATCCTCGGTCTGACCAACCCCGGGATCGCCCTGTGGGACAAGGACAACGTCGCCGGGAAGATGGCGTTCACCGGGCTCGTCGAGCAGGCGAAGAAGTACGTGCCGCGGATGCGCGCGCTCGGCTGCGACGTCGTGTTCCTCACCGACCACTCCGGCCTGGACGGCAGTTCGTCGTACGGCAGTGAACTCCCCTATGTGGAGAACGCCTCCAACCTCGTCGCCCAGCAGGTCCCCGGCATCGACGCGATCCTCGTGGGCCACACCCACACCGAGGTCTCGTCCTACACGGTCACCAACACCGAGACGGGCAAGGACGTCGTCCTGTCCGAGCCGTACTGCTACGGCATGCGGCTGACCGTCTTCGACTTCGAGCTCGAGCTCGTCCGCGGCCAGTGGAAGGTGACGAGCACCAAGGCGCAGACGCTCAACACCAACGCCGTCGAGGAGGACGCCGAGATCACCCGGCTGGTCAAGGCGGACCACGACCTGGTGGTGAAGTACGTCAACACGCCCGTCGGCACGTGCACCGCCGACCTCTCGGCGGCGGAGGCGTGCTGGAAGGACGTCCCCGTCATGGACTTCATCCACCAGGTCCAGATGACGGCCGTCGCCGCCGGTCTGTCGACGGCCGACGCGGCCCTGCCGCTCATCTCCGTCGCCGCGCCCTTCAGCCGCACCGCCGACATCCCCCAGGGCGACGTCACGATCCGCGACGTGGCCGGGCTCTACATCTACGACAACACCCTGTACGGCAAGAAGCTGACGGGCGCCCAGCTCAAGGACTACCTGGAGTACGCGGCGAAGTACTACCACCAGGTCCCCTCCGGCACGGCGGTGGACACCGCCACCCTCACCAACGCCAACAGCTTCTGGGACTACATGTACGACACGGCGGCGGGCGTCTCGTACGACATCGACATCGCGCAGCCGGAGGGGTCGCGGATCAAGAACCTCTCCTACGACGGCACCCCGGTCGCCGACGGCCAGGTCTTCGTCGTCGCCGTCAACAACTACCGGGCCAACGGCGGCAGCGGCTACCCGCACATCGCGGCCGCCGACATCGCGTACAGCTCCACCAACGAGATCCGCCAGCTGATGATCGACTACGTGACGGCCAAGGGCACCCTGAACCCCGCGGACTTCGCGGCCGCCAACTGGAGGCTGACCCAGGACGGCACGCCCGTCTTCTGAGCCGTTCCCGTGCCGCCGTCCCCGCGCCGCCTCCCCGCGCCGCCGGGTCCGGCGCCCCTGCCCGCTCCAGGCGCTGGAGTGGGCAGGGGGACGGCGGGAGGAATAGCCTGGAAGGGCACTTTTTGGGGGCCTGTGGGTGCGTCGAGCGGCGGAGAAGGGGGGCGCGATGCGCGTGATGCTCAAGGCGACCATGGACACGGACAAGGCCAACGAACTCATCCGCAGCGGAGAGCTACCCAAGATGATGCAGGAGACGATGGACCGGCTGAAGCCGGAAGCGGCCTACTTCACGGCCCACGAGGGCAGCCGCACCTGCTACATGGTCTTCGACATGCAGGACAGCAGCCAGATGCCGGCGATCGCCGAGCCGTTCTTCACGAGTCTCGGTGCCCGGCTGGAATTCACCCCCGTCATGAACGCGGAAGACCTCCATAAGGGCCTGTCGCAACTCGGCTGACGGCCGGGCGGGGTACGGTGCGGGGCCGCACGGCCGGGCCCCGCACCGGGAGACGTCCGGATCAGCTGAAGACGATCATGGAGCCCTGGGCGAGACTCCGGGTCGCCGCCGCGTGCAGGCCCAGCCAGACGTGCCGCTCGCGGGCGAAGGGGCTGGAGTCGTAGGGGGCCGGAGCGGCGGGCTCCTCCAGCTCCGTCGGAGCGCTCGGGGGCTGCGGCGGCGCCGGGGGATTGGCCGGGTCGATACCGATCGAGGGGGCCACGAACTCGAGTTCGCGCAGGAGGGCCTGGGACGAGCCCAGCGGCCCGCCGCCCGCGAGGAGTTCGTCGTTGGCCAGCGGATGCGGGAACTCCACCGGGAGGTAGGCGCCCGCGTGGTCGTAGTGCCAGACCAGATGGGACTGCTGGGCGTTCGTCTCGAACATCTCCAGCAACTGCTCGTAGTCACCGCCGAGTTCGTCGACCGGCGCCACCGCGAGCCCGCACATCTGGAGCAGGTAGGCGCGGCGCAGGAAATGCAGCGCCTCGTAGTCGAAACCGGCGACCGGGGCCACGTCACCCGACAGGCCGGGCATGTACGCGTACACCGGCACCGGCGGGAGTCCGGCCTCGGCGAGCGCCTTGTCGTAGAGCGCGAGTTCCTCGGCGAAGGGGTTGTCGGGGGTGTGGCACAGCACGTCGACGAGCGGGACCAACCACAGGTCACAGGCCAACAGACGGCTCCTCTTGCTCCTTGGGGTGCAGGGTGGTCAGGGCAGCGTAATGCGCGTGGCGGTCCTGTGAAGAGGCCGGTACGCAAGTAGGCCCGCGGGTGGCCGGGGTTGTCCGTCCCGGGGCCGCGCCCCCATCCCCCGATCGCCCGGAGGGAGCGTCCTCAAACACGGGACGGGGGCGGTCCGGGCCCGGGCCCGCGTCCCCGGGGGTGTGTCCGGGCCTGCGGGGCCCGCGTCTCAGGGGGCGTCGAGGCGCTCGATGAGGGTGAGCGCGTGCTCGTTGTACGCCGTCACGATCGCCCGCGCCCCGTCGGCGTCGCGGCGCGCGAGGGCGTCCACCAGCTGGGTGTGGCCGGACCACAGATGGCCCCTGAGATCGGAGACGTGGCGCAGGTGCTGGACCGTGCAGACCCATGACTGGACCCGCATCCGGTGCAGGAAGTCGGCGAGGTAGGTGTTGCCGAAGAGGTTGCTCAGCTCACGCCAGTAGCGCAGGTCGTAGCCAATGAGGATGTTCAGGTCGCCGGCGGTGGCCGCGCGCTGGGCCTCCTCGCCGCGGCGCCGCACGGCCGCGAGGGCGGCGAGCGCGCCGGGGTCGTCGGCCTGCGGCATGCCGGTGGCCACGAGGTGCTGGAACATGCCCTCCGTGATCAGGCTGCGCGCCTCGATCATGCCGCGGTAGTCGGCATTGGAGTACTCGTGGACACGGAAGCCGCGGTGCTGGTCGGCGTCCAACAGCCCCTGGGCCGACAGATCGACCAGGGCCTCGCGGACCGGGGTGGCGGAGACGCCGTACTGCTCGGCGATCTCCTTCACCGTGAACTCCTGGCCCGGCCGGAGGCGACCCCCGAGCACCTCGTCACGGAGCGCGTCCGCGATCTGCTGCCGCAGGGTGCTGCGTGTTACGGCGCCGCTGCCGCCGGTCCCGGCCATGGTGGTGATCTCACTCCCCGTCGCGTGGGTGGGTGCGCGTATCTACTCGCGTATCTCTTGGAGCAGGCCACCATACGCCGTGGGGGCCGGCCGGCCGATGCCCCGGCACCCCCGAAAGGGCGCGGGCGTACGGCGCGGCCGGCCCCCACGAGGGCGCGAACCCCTACGGCCTCACACCGTGTGCTCGTCCGCCACCGACAGTGCCTCGTCCAGGGCCGCCAGCCCCTCCTTGGCCTCGGCCTCGGTGATGTTGCATGGCGGGACGACGTGGGTGCGGTTCATGTTGATGAAGGGCCACAGACCGCGGGCCTTGGCCGCGGCACCGAACGCGGCCATCGGCGCGTTCGCCTCGCCCGCGGCGTTGTACGGGACCAGCGGCTCCCGGGTCTCCCGGTTCTTCACCAGCTCCAGCGCCCAGAAGACGCCCGTGCCGCGCACCTCGCCGACACTCGGGTGCCGCTCGGCCAGCTCGCGCAGCCCCGGTCCGAGGACGGTCTCGCCGATGGCAGCGGCCTGGCCGACGATCCCCTCCTCCTCCATGACGTTGATCGTCGCGACGGCGGCGGCGCAGGCCAGCGGGTGCCCGGAGTAGGTGAGCCCGCCCGGGTAGGGCCGCCGGGCGAACGTCTCGGCGACGGCCCCGGAGATCGCCACGCCGCCCAGCGGCACGTAGCCGGAGTTCACGCCCTTGGCGAAGGTCATCAGGTCCGGCGTCACCTCGTAGTGGTCGGCGGCGAACCACTTGCCGGTGCGGCCGAACCCGGCCATGACCTCGTCCAGGACGAAGACGATCCCGTACCGGTCGCAGATCTCCCGCACCCCGGCGAGGTAGCCGGGCGGCGGCGTCATGATGCCCGCGGTGCCCGGGATCGTCTCCAGGATCACGGCGGCTATGGTGCCGGGACCCTCGAAGGCGATCGTGTCCTCCAGGTGCTGGAGCGCGCGCTCGCACTCCTGCCGCTCGCTGTCGGAGTGGAAGGGGCTGCGGTACAGGAACGGCGCCCAGAAGTGGACGACACCGGCCGCGCCGATGTCGTTCGGCCAGCGCCGCGGGTCACCGGTGAGGTTGATCGCCGTGGACGTGGCCCCGTGGTACGAGCGGTAGGCGGAGAGCACCTTCGGGCGGCCGGTGTGCAGCCGGGCCATCCGCGTGGCGTTCTCGACGGCCTCCGCGCCGCCGTTGGTGAAGAAGATCTTGTCCAGGTCGCCCGGGGTCCGTTCGGCGATCAGCCGGGCCGCCTCCGAGCGCGCCTCGACGGCGAAGGCGGGCGCGAACGTGGACAGGGTCGCGGCCTGTTCCTGGATCGCGGCGACGACCTTCGGGTGCTGGTAGCCGATGTTGGTGAAGACGAGCCCACTGGTGAAGTCCAGATACCGCTTGCCTTCGTAGTCCCAGAAGTACGACCCCTCCGCGCCGGCGACGGCGAGCGGGTCGATGAGCTCCTGCGCGGACCAGGAGTGGAACACGTGCGCGCGGTCCGCGGCCTTCACGGCGGCGCCGGCCTGGGGGTTGGGCTGAGGGGTCATGCGGCGAAGCGTAGGTGTCCACGGACCGGGCGCGGTATCGGCGTCCTGTCTGCGGTCGGGGGCTTTCCGCGACAGACTGTCGGGCTTGGCCGGGCGTGCGCCGGACCGCCGCGCGCCCCGCCGCACGCCGGTCCGCGTGTCGGGCATCCGCCCGATGGGGCCCGGCGGGGGACGTCACGGACGCGGGCGGGACCCGTTACCAAAACGGCACCAGCCATGACGGAACCGTAGACACCGCCCCGCCCGTTGCCCCGCAGAGCGCACTATCCTCGGTCTGTTGCACACATATGGGGGAGGGTGGGCACTGCCATGGAGAAACTGGGGGCGGGGGATCCGCAGCAGATCGGCGCGTACCGGCTGCTGGCGAGACTCGGCGCCGGAGGAATGGGCCACGTCTATCTCGCGCGGTCCGACCGGGGACGTACCGTCGCCGTCAAACTCGTCCGGCCGGAACTCGCCGAGCAGGAGGAGTTCCGGGCCCGCTTCCGCCAGGAGGTGCAGGCGGCCCGCCGGGTCGGCGGGCTGTGGACCGCACCCGTCCTGGACGCGGACACCGATGCCCCGATCCCGTGGGTGGCCACCGGCTATGTCGCCGGTCCCTCGCTCCAGGCCGTCGTCGGGCGCGACCACGGCGCCCTGCCCGAGCGTTCCGTGCGCATCCTCGCCGCGGGCCTCGCGCACGCGCTCCAGGACATCCACGCGGCGGGCCTCATCCACCGCGACCTCAAGCCCTCGAACGTCCTCGTCACCATCGACGGCCCGCGCGTCATCGACTTCGGCATCGCCCGCGCCCTGGAGACGGTGACCGACGGCGGCCTGACCCACACCGGGGCGCTCGTCGGCTCGCCCGGGTTCATGGCCCCCGAGCAGGTGCGCGGCGACCGCGTCACGCCCGCGTGCGACATCTTCTGCCTCGGCTCGGTCCTGTCGTACGCGGCCACCGGGGCCCTTCCGTTCGGCGCGGCCAACAGCGGTGTGCACGCCATGATGTTCCGCATCGCGCAGGAGGACCCCGACCTGACAGGGGTGCCCGAGGGACTCGCCGATCTGGTGCGGGACTGTCTGCGCAAGGATCCCGGGGCCCGGCCGGGCCTGGAGGAGATCCTGGAGCGCACGGGCGCGGAGGACACCGTCGCGGAGGGACGCACCCTCGACCCCTGGCTGCCCAGCTCGCTGGTCGCCCAGCTCGGGCGTCACGCCGTGAAGCTGCTCGACACGGAGAACCCCGACGAGGGACCGGCACAGCTCCCGCCCGGTGCCCAGGGACCGGCGCAGCTCCCGCCCGGTGCTCCGGCGCCCGGTGCCGTCCCCGCCCTGCCGCCGGGACCCGCGGCGCCGGTGGCCACCCCGGACTTCTCCAAGCCGCCGTCCGGCTCGCCCGCTTCCTCGTCCTCCGCCGCCTCCTCGACGCCCTCCGCCTCCTCCTCCGCGCCGGCCGCGTCCGCCGAGGCTTCCCCGGAGCACGCGCCCGCGCCCGCCGAGGGGGCCGCGGTCCCGCCCGCCCCGGGACAGCCCGGCCCGGTGAACCACCTGCCGACCGTGGTCGCGGGTCCGGGCCAGACGCCTCCCCCGGGGGCGCCGGCCGGCCCGCACCCGGCCTACGGCTATCCGCAGCAGCACCCGGGCTCCGGCCAGGTCCCGGCCCACCCCGCCTACGGCTATCCGCAGGCCGGCTGGGGGGCCCAGCCGCCGTACGGCTCGACGCCTCCCTACGGGCCGGGTGCCGTCGCGGGTCCGTACGGTCCCGGCGGCCCGACCCCGCCCTACGGCGCGACTCCCCCGTACGGTCCCGGTGTGGTCCCGCTCGGCCCGGAGCCCTCGCGCAGGAGCGGCCGGTCCACCGCCCTTCTCGTCGTCGTGGCCCTGGTCGTCGCGCTCGGCGCGGGCGGCGGCGTGTTCGCGCTGCTGAACGGCGGAGGGGGCGGGGGCGGCCAGGACGACCCCAAGGCGTCCACCACGGCCTCCGGCGCGACGACACCGGGACAGACCACGTCACAGCCGCCGACCAGCGCCTCCCCGCAGACGTCCAGCGCCCCGGCGACACCGGGCGGCACGATCCCGGAGGCGTTCCTCGGTACCTGGGACGCGGTCATCGACAACGACACCGGTCACCACACGCGCCGGATGACGATCCAGCAGGGCGGTGTCGGCGACACGGTGCTGACGATCGTCGCGGACGGCTCGGCCGGTTACCACTGTGTCTTCCAGGCCGCCCTCTCCGCGGCTCCCGGGCCCGGTGGGCCGCTGGAGATCGGCCCCTCCGCGGTCACCGTCGGCGGACCGCCGTCCTGCAATCCGGGTGCGGCCTCCGAGGTCACCCTCCTGCCGGACGGGCGGCTGCGGCGGGCGAAGACCGGCTCGGCGGCCGAGGCCGAGCTGACCTACACGAAGAGCGGCTGAGCCCCCGGGCCGCCCCACGGGCACCGGCTCGTGGGGCGGCCCGGGCACCCTCGGCGGGGCGCCGGCGGCCGTGGACGGCACGGCCGCCGAAGTTCACCTCCCGTATGTGGGCTGTTTCCGGCCGGAGCCGTACGGTGACCGCACCGCAGGGCAGTGCTCGGGGGAGTGGCTCACGTGGAGTGGCTGAGCGCAGAGAACGTCGTGGCCGTCGGGACCGCCGTCATCGGTGTCGTCTCCTCCGCCGTGATGGTCTGGTACGAGCGAAGGGTGCCGCGCCGCAAGACCGTCGGCTATCGCGTCCAGATGGACAGTCCCATCGGCGACGACGTCCGCTCGGGGCGCGCGAACGTACGGCTCGGGTTGTTCGACGAGACGCCCGGCATGTCCGACGCCACCCTCGTCCTGCTGCGGATCGAGAACGACGGCTCGCAGAGCATCGCCGGGGACGACTACACGAGCCATGAACGGCACGGCCTGACCGCGGTGTTCACCGACCGCACCATCCGCGGTGTGTCGGTGACCCAGCCGCCCGGCACCGACCATCTGATGGACCACTTCACCGCCGCCGCCGGGCTCAGCTACGAGAACGGCACCCTGCGCATCCCGCGGGTCCCGCTCAACCGGGGTGAGCACTTCAAGCTGCTCGTCCTGCTGTCGGGCGGGGACGTGGGGCGTCCGGTCCGGATCGTCGGCGGCATCCGGGACGGCGAGGTGCGGCCCAACCGCAGTACGACACCGGACGACCAGCCGCCGCTGTTCAGCCGGGCCGCGCGGCTGTTCACCGTGCTGCTGACGGTGTGCGTCGTCACGCTCGCCCTGATCGTGGTCCTGCGCGACGGCACACCGCCCCCGATCGGCTGCGAGCGGGGCACGCTGGCCATCACCGGCTCGACCGCCTTCGAGCCGGTGGCGCGCGAACTGGCCGAGAAGTACGAGCACGACTGCCAGGGGTCCACGATCACGGTGGACGCCCACGGCAGCACGGCCGGCGTGCGCGAACTCGACGCGGCGGGGCGGGCGTCGAAGAAGGGGTCCCCGGCGCTCGTCGCGCTCTCCGACGGCCCCAGGCCGGGCGACTTCCCGCGGCTGCGGGAGAACCGGATCGCGGTGTCGGTCTTCACACTGGTCGTCAACGACGCCGTCCCGGTGAGGAACCTGTCGCTGACCGACGTACGGCGGCTGTACCGCGGCGAGATCAGGAACTGGAAGCAGCTCGGCGGGCCCGACAGGCCCGTCCTCCTGGTCAGCCGGGACGCCGACTCCGGCACCCGGCAGGTGTTCCAGCGCCGGGTCCTCGGGCGCGGCGAGATCGCCAACTCCTCGCTGGACTGCGTCCACAAGGACGACGCGACGGCACCGGTCGTGCGGTGCGAGCTCGACTCCACCGAGCAGGTGCTGGCCACGGTCGCCAGGCTGCCCGGCGCGATCGGCTACAGCGAGCTCAACGACGCCACCGGCCGGAAGGGCCTGCACCGGATCGGCCTCGACTCCCACGCCGCCTCCGTCGAGGACCTGGAGCACGGCACCTCGGACTACCCGTACCGCGAGATCGAGTACGCCTACACCTACGGGCAGCCGCCCGCCGACTCCCTCGCCTCCAGCTTCCTCTCCTACATCAGCCGGGGCAGCGGCCAGGACGTCATCCGCACCCACGGTCATCTCCCCTGTGGGACACCGGTCGGGCTGAGGATCTGCGGGTCCGGCTGACGCGGTGGCGCCCCGGCGACCGGGCGCCGACGCCGTGCCGACCCGGCTACCGGGGCTCGGGCGGGCGCTGGCGGGGCATGTTCGGACGGGTTCCCGGCGGCAGCGGGGGGCGCCCGTTCAGCGGCGGCCCGTCGGGCCGGGGCGCTCCCGCCGACGACTGGATCCCCAACGGCGCCGGTCCGGTGCGGAACTCCACCATCCAGTCCGCCGTCTCGGTGCGCACCAGCTCCGTGACGTCCTCGGAGAATTTCCGCAGCACTCCGATGCAGCGGTCGGCCGCCTCGCTGGCCGTTCCGTCGGCGGGTCCGAGGACCTCCCGGACGCTCTCGGACGCCCAGTCGAACTGAAGTGCCTGAAGCCGTCGCTGCACGGCCTGCGCGGTGGCCACGTCCCTTATCCATCCGGAGGTCACTCCGAAGAACCGGTCGACGGCGACGCAGGAGACCGCGAGCAGCAGCGCCAGATATCCCCAGGGAGCCGCCCCCCGCGCCGATCCGGTGAGGTCGAGCAGCGGCAGCGCCGCCCCGGCGATCGCCCCGAGCGAGGCACCGCAGCGCAGTACACGCGCCGCCCACCGCTTCCACACCCGATCGGAGAGATACCAGGCGGCCGTGTCGAGGGCTCCCTGCTCCACCCAGCGGTAGAGCTCGTGGAGCCGCTCGGCGGGCTCCCCCCAGTCGCCGAGCGGGAACGGCCGGCCGGTCAGGTCGCCGGGCCGCAGTCCCGCCGCGCCCTCGCTCCGCCCGTCCTGGAGCGGCCCCTCCGGCTGCATCTCCGGCTGACTCACCCGGCACTCCCTAGTTGACGACAGACGGCGGACGATGGTGACGACGGACGGCGGTGGCGACGGTGACAGCACTGACAGCGCGTGATGTCCTGTGACGCGTGGTGCGAATGCGCCGGACCCTTCCTACCGCCCAATGGGTGGCGACGGACCGGGTTTACCGGCTTTTCCGCCCGGAAGTGGGCCTTGATCAGGTATAGGCGCCGCTGAGATATCACTCGAAAGAGTGCTTGGGCGACGGGCCCGTCGACCACGTAGGCTCGTGCTGGACAGGAAAAAGCGCTCGGACAGCCGTACTCGAAACCAGGAGCTGATCGTGATTCCCGGTGGTGGCCAGCCCAACATGCAGCAGTTGCTGCAGCAGGCCCAGAAGATGCAGCAGGACCTGGCGAACGCACAGGAGGAGCTGGCACGGACGGAGGTCGGGGGCCAGTCGGGCGGCGGCCTGGTGAAGGCGACCGTGACGGGCTCCGGAGAGCTCCGCGCCCTGGTGATCGACCCGAAGGCGGTCGACCCCGAGGACACCGAGACGCTCGCCGACCTGATCGTCGCGGCCGTCCACGCGGCGAACGAGAACGCGCAGGCGCTCCAGCAGCGGACCCTCGGCCCGCTCACCCAGGGGCTGGGCGGCGGCAGCGGTATCCCCGGTCTGCCTTTCTAAGACCGGCGGCATCCAACTACCGTACGCACCAGGAAGAAACAGCAGGACGGGACCAGGCGGTACCGAAGCACTCGGAAAGGCAGTCCGTTGTACGAAGGCGTTGTTCAGGACCTCATCGACGAACTGGGGCGGCTCCCCGGCGTCGGTCCCAAGAGCGCGCAGCGGATCGCCTTCCACATCCTCCAGGCGGAGCCGACGGACGTCCGCCGGCTCGCCCAGGCGCTCATGGAGGTCAAGGCGAAGGTCCGCTTCTGCGCGACCTGCGGCAACGTGGCGCAGGAGGAGCTGTGCAACATCTGCCGCGACCCGCGCCGGGACCTCACGGTGATCTGTGTGGTGGAGGAGCCGAAGGACGTCGTCGCGGTCGAGCGGACACGCGAGTTCCGGGGCAAGTACCACGTGCTCGGCGGCGCGATCAGCCCGATCGAGGGCGTCGGCCCGGACGATCTGCGGATAAGGGAACTCCTGGCCCGCCTGGCCGACGGCGCGGTCACCGAGCTCATCCTGGCCACGGACCCGAACCTGGAGGGCGAGGCCACGGCCACGTATCTCGCCCGCATGATCAAGCCCATGGGCCTCAAGGTCACCCGCCTGGCCAGCGGCCTCCCGGTGGGTGGCGACCTGGAATACGCGGACGAGGTCACGCTCGGCCGCGCCTTCGAGGGGAGACGACTTCTAGATGTCTGACGCCACGCTGCACGCGACGAGCCAGGACCCCGACGACTTCGTGGTCCAGATCGCGGACCAGGTAGAGAGCTTCCTGGTCGCCGTCACCGAGATCGCCAAGGGCGACGAGCCGGACTCGGCCGTGCCCTTCCTCCTCCTGGAGGTCTCCCAGCTCCTCCTGGCCGGGGGCCGGCTCGGCGCGCACGAGGACATCGTTCCCGACGAGCGCTACGAGCCGGACCCCGGCCCGGAGGCGGACGTTGACGAACTCCGCGAGCGCCTCGCCGTGATGCTGGAGCCGGTCGACGTCTACTCCGAGGTCTTCGACCCGTACGAGCCCCGCAAGGCCCCGGTCCCGGCCCGCATCTCCGACGACCTCGCCGACGTCATCACCGACCTGCGCCACGGCATGGCCCACTACCGCGCGGGCCGCACCACCGAGGCCCTGTGGTGGTGGCAGTTCTCCTACTTCTCGAACTGGGGCTCCACCGCCTCCGCGACCCTGCGCGCCCTGCAGTCCATCGTGGCCCACGTGCGGCTGAACCAGCCCCTGGAGGAGCTGGACGGCCTGGACACCGACCAGGACCTCGGCGAGGAAGTGCTCGCGGAGGAGGCCGGCAAGGTGATGGCGGAGGAGATCGCGGGGCCGCTCGGCCTGCGCACGGTCAAGTGAGCGGTCCGCGCTCGGCGGCCGCTTTCCGCCCGTCCGCGGTGTGACCTGGGGCACGTTCGGAGTGGCGGGGCTCCGGCACGGGCAGGTGCGCTCTCGGAGCGGCCGGATCTCCCTTACCGACCTGACAGCCCGGAGTGATCACGTCGTGAGCGGGACATCTCACGATGCGATACCCCGGAAGGGAAATCCGGCCGCTCGTTAGACTGAGCCGACCGCAGTAGTGCGGTGCAGAGACGGACTGAGCGAGGAGCGCACGTGGGCCTTGTCGTGCAGAAGTACGGAGGTTCCTCCGTAGCCGATGCCGAGGGCATCAAGCGCGTCGCCAAGCGGATCGTGGAAGCGAAGAAGAACGGCCACCAGGTGGTCGTGGTCGTTTCCGCGATGGGCGACACGACGGACGAGCTGATCGATCTCGCCGAGCAGGTATCTCCGATGCCCAGCGGACGAGAGTTCGACATGCTGCTGACCGCCGGAGAGCGGATCTCCATGGCCCTGCTGGCGATGGCGATCAAAAACCTGGGCCACAGCGCCCAGAGCTTCACCGGCAGCCAGGCAGGCGTCATCACCGACTCGGTCCACAACAAAGCGCGGATCATCGACGTCACCCCGGGCCGTATCCGTACGGCGCTCGACGAGGGCAACATCGCCATCGTCGCCGGCTTCCAGGGCGTCTCGCAGGACAAGAAGGACATCACCACGCTGGGCCGCGGCGGTTCCGACACCACGGCCGTCGCGCTCGCCGCGGCGCTCGACGCCGAGGTGTGCGAGATCTACACCGACGTCGACGGCGTGTTCACCGCCGACCCGCGCGTGGTGAAGAAGGCGAAGAAGATCGACTGGATCGCCTTCGAGGACATGCTGGAGCTCGCCGCCTCCGGCTCCAAGGTGCTGCTCCACCGCTGTGTGGAATACGCCCGCCGTTACGACATCCCGATCCATGTGCGGTCGTCCTTCAGCGGGCTGCAGGGCACCTGGGTCAGCAGCGCACCACTCGTTCGAAAGACACAGCAGCAAGGGGACCAGAAGGTGGAGCAGGCCATCATTTCCGGTGTCGCTCACGACACCTCCGAGGCCAAGGTCACGGTCGTCGGTGTCCCGGACAAGCCGGGCGAGGCCGCCTCGATCTTCCGCGCCATCGCCGACGCCGAGATCAACATCGACATGATCGTGCAGAACGTGTCGGCGGCCACCACGGGCCTGACGGACATCTCCTTCACCCTCCCGAAGACCGAGGGCCGCAAGGCCATCGACGCCCTGGAGAAGGCGAAGAGCGTCATCGGCTTCGAGTCGCTGCGCTACGACGACCAGATCGGCAAGATCTCGCTCGTCGGCGCCGGCATGAAGACCAACCCGGGTGTCACGGCCGGCTTCTTCGAGGCGCTCACCGACGCCGGGGTCAACATCGAGCTGATCTCGACCTCCGAGATCCGCATCTCCGTCGTGACCCGCGCCGACGACGTCAACGACGCCGTGCGTGCCGTGCACACCGCCTTCGGGCTCGACTCCGACAGCGACGAGGCCGTCGTCTACGGAGGCACCGGGCGATGACCCGACGACCGACGCTCGCGGTCGTGGGAGCGACCGGAGCCGTCGGCACGGTCATGCTCCAGATCCTGTCCCAGCACGCGGACATCTGGGGCGAGATCCGACTGATCGCCTCGCCGCGCTCGGCCGGCCGCAAGCTGGCCGTGCGCGGTGTCGAGGTCGAGGTGACGGCCCTGTCGGAGGACGCCTTCGACGGGGTCGACGTCGCCATGTTCGACGTCCCGGACGACGTGGCCGCCCGGTGGGCGCCGATCGCCGCCGCCAAGGGCGCGGTCGTCGTCGACAACTCCGCCGCCTTCCGGATGGACCCGGAAGTGCCCCTCGTCGTCCCCGAGGTGAACCCGCACGCCGCGCGCGTGCGCCCGCGCGGGATCGTCTCCAACCCGAACTGCACCACCCTGTCCATGATCGTGGCGCTGGGCGCCCTGCACGCCGAGTTCGGGCTGCGCGAACTCGTCGTCTCCTCGTACCAGGCCGTCAGCGGCGCGGGCCGGGCGGGCGTCGACACCCTGCGCCGGCAGACGTCCCTGGTCGCGGGCACGGAGCTGGGGAACAGCCCCGGTGACGTACGCCGGGCCGTGGGCGACGACACGGGCCCGTTCCCGGAGCCGGTCGCCCTGAACGTGGTGCCGTGGGTCGGGTCGCTCGCCGAGGACGGCTGGTCCTCGGAGGAGATGAAGGTGCGCGACGAGACCCGCAAGATCCTCGGGCTGCCCCGGCTGAAGGTCGCGGTGACCTGCGTCCGCGTTCCCGTCGTCACCACGCACTCCCTGACCGTGCACGCCCGCTTCCAGGACGAGGTGACCGTCGACAAGGCGCGGGAGATCCTGGCCACCGCGCCGGGCGTCGTGCTCTTCGACGACCCGGCGGCGGGCGAGTTCCCCACGCCCGCCGACGTGGTGGGCACCGACCCGACCTGGGTGGGCCGGGTCCGCCGGGCACTGGACGACGAGACCGCCCTCGAGCTGTTCGTGTGCGGGGACAACCTGCGCAAGGGCGCGGCCCTGAACACGGCTCAGATCGCGGAGCTGGTGGCGGCGGAGATCATCAGAACGCCGTAGGTCCGGCCGGCCGGCCGATCGTGGGTCCGGCCGCCAGGCCGCCCGGCCGTCCGGCTTTGGGGCGGTCCTCGGCGGTCCTCCGGTCGGCCTTCCAACTACTCTTGTGCCTGGCCTTCTGCCTGGTCAGGGCCCTGCGAGGCCCCGTTCCCGGCACCCTCCGGCGGTAATTCCGGCGCCCCGGGGAGGGTAGGTTTGTAGGATCTTTACCGGTTCAGTGATCAACTTAATGGTCCTGACCACTTGAACGTCCTCGTATCGGTGTTCGAAGATTTCGTTGTCGTCCCGCGCAACCGTGCGGCGGTCCGAGAGCGTCTTCGCCCTCGCCATTCAGGGGCGTCCGGGGGGCGGCAGAGCATTGGGCACAGGAGAAGAGCTGTTACGCATGAGGGCATCTGATGCACTGTCGCGCGCGCGAGAGGGCGTAACGGCGGGGGGTCCGGGAGGTGTTCCGGCGGACGGGACCCCGGCCGGTGTGAAATCCGGCGCGATTGTGATGCCTGTCGCGTACAACCCTCCCGGGGGGACGTGTGTCCAACTGGCGTGGCAGAGGTACTCGAATTCACCGCGGTCCAGACAAGGGGCATGGCCCTGCGTCCACCCCGCCGACCCCGCAGCCCCGGCGCGCCCGGTGGCATGCCGGTGATCGCGCCCATGCCCTCAGCGCGGCCCGCCCGCATCCCGAATCAGCGTGACGGCTCCCAGGACAGCCTGGCGGCGGGCACGACCGTCGACCATCTGACCGAGACCTACCGGGCGCACTACCGCTCGCTCCTCGGTCTCGCGGCGCTCCTGCTCGATGACACGGCCTCCTGCGAGGACGTCGTCCAGGAGGCCTTCATCCGGGTGCACTCGGCGCGCAAACGCGTCCGGGACCCGGAGAAGACGCTGGCCTACCTGCGCCAGACCGTCGTCAACCTGTCGCGTTCGGCCCTGCGCCGGCGCATCCTCGGCCTCAAGCTCCTCTCGAAGCCGATGCCCGACATGGCGAGCGCCGAGGAAGGCGCGTACGACCAGTTGGAGCGCGACGCCCTGATCAAGGCGATGAAGGGACTCCAGCGCCGTCAGCGCGAGGTCCTGGTCCTGCGCTACTTCGCGGACATGACCGAGGCTCAGGTCGCCGAGACGCTCGGTGTCTCGCTGGGCTCGGTGAAGGCGTACGGCTCGCGGGGCATCGCCGCGCTCCGCGTCGCCATGGGGGCCTCGGCATGAGCGAGAACGACGAGCTGCGGCACCCCGAGGACGAGGGGCGCCCGGAACACGAGCACAAGCAATCGCACGCTGGGAACGGAAATGTGAACCACGGCCCCGACGAACAGCCCGGAACACCGGACATGGACGGACTGGGACCCGAAGGGCTCGGCAGCGACGAGCTGGCACTGCGCCGGCTGTTGCACCAGGCCGTTCAGGAGATCGAACCCACCGACGGCACCCTGGACCATCTGCGCCGGGCGGTACCGGCCCGGCGCGCCCGCAAGCGGCAGGCCCTGGTCGGCATGGCGGCGGCGGCGCTCTTCATGGGCACGGCGATCCCGGCGTTCGTGCACGTCTCGAACGCCTCGGGGTCGAACCCCGACCCGTCCATCGCGGCCAAC
The DNA here is from genome assembly GCF_044333225.1 of Streptomyces sp. NPDC021080. Lineage (NCBI taxonomy): Bacteria > Bacillati > Actinomycetota > Actinomycetes > Kitasatosporales > Streptomycetaceae > Streptomyces > Streptomyces sp. NPDC021080. The sequence continues at coordinate 74,353 of NZ_JBIRQM010000015.1, forward strand.
AGCTCACAGGCCCAGGGCGGCGCGGGCCAGGACAAGGGCACGAGCGGCGGCTCCGGCAAGGACACGGGCGGCTCGGCCGGCACGTCCAAGGACGGCGGCTCCGGCGGCAAGACGCCGGCACCGGGCGACAAGGACAAGGGCGGGAACGGCTCCGTCACGGGCGGCGTCGATCCCTCGGCCTCCGCCTCGGCCGCCCCCACCTGCACCGCGGACCAGCTCGGCGGGGCTTCCGGCACGGTGGCCGCACCGGACTCCACCGGCGCGGTCTACGGCTCGTTCACCGTCTCGAACATCTCCACCACCGCCTGCACGGTCACCGGCGCCGGCAAGGTCGACGCGACCGCCCAGGGCGCGGCGGACCCCGCCAAGGTCGGCGTGGCGACGCATGTGGGGGGCGACGCGGCCGCCGGGCTGCCCGACCCCTCCATGGAGGTCACCTCCCTGGTGCTCCAGCCGGGCACCTCGTACGTGGTGAAGTTCGCCTGGGTGCCCTCGTCGACGTGTCCGACCCAGGTGGAGCCCTCACCGGACCCCACCCCGACCCAGGGCACCACCGACTCCGGCGGTACGACCAACGACGCGGCGGTGACGAACCCCGCGCCCCAGCTCCTCGTCGAGGACGGCACGCTGGACGGCAGTGTCGTCGTCTCCAGCACGGCGGCGACGGGTGGCGCGGTGGCATCGGTCACCGTGGCCGACGCCTGCGCGGGCACGGTGTACCACACCGGGATCCTGGGGACGTCCTGACGGAGACCGGGCACGTGTCCTGAGGGGCACCGGCATGGTGTGCGAGGCGGCCGGAGGAGCGATGTTCGGCTCCTCCGGCCGCCTCGTTCCGTCAGGCGGTGGCGGACGGTGCCGCCGACGTGGTGCCGGAGTCCTCGGACTTCTTCTCCGGGGTGTCAGGGGTGCCGGAGGTGCCGGGGGTGTCCGGGAGCAGGCCCAGTTCGGCGTCGCGGAGGAACTCCACCTCGCGGCGCAGCAGGCGGAACCACATGAAGACGACGAAGCCCGCGAAGACGAACCACTCCCCGGTGTAGCCGAGGTTCTGGAACGCCTTGAGGTCCAGGCCCGTGTTGTCCGGCGCCGCCGGAGGCACCGCCTTCATCCCGGCGTCGGCCTTGTCGAGCGTGATCCACGCGTCGTACGGCGTGTACGGCACGAGGTTCACCAGCGAGGCGGCGCTGATCGCGGCCGTCTGCCCGGGAGGAAGTCCTCCGGCCGCGCTGACGCCGTTCGACCCGGGACTCTCGGACGCCTGGAGCGCACCCGTGACGGTGACCTCGCCGGTGGGCGCGGGCGGGGCCTTCGCCGCGTCCGCCGTACCGGGCAGCCAGCCGCGGACGACGGGCAGCGCCTTGCCGCCGTCGACCCGCAGCAGCGTCAGTACGTAGTAACCGCTCCTGCCGTCCAGTTCCCGGCCCGGCACGAGCAGCTGCTTGCCGTAGCGGCCCTTCGCGGTGGTCTGTTTCCCGGACGTCTCCGTGGTCACGGGCAGCATCGCGGCCAGCGGCCGGGCGGGCTCGGTCTCGGCCGTGGAGGCCGCCGCCTGTGCCGTCCGGTGGTCGTGCACCCGGTCCTCGAAGCGCCCCAACTGCCACGACCCCATGAAGATGCAGAAGGGGATGGCCAACAGCACGAAGACGTTGATCCCCCACCAGCGGGGCGTCAGCAGGAACCGGTACACGCCGTCCACGGTACGGGGCGGCCGAGCCGGACTCGGCCGTGGGGCCCGCTCAGTACCGCTCGGCCAGGTGGTCCCGGCCCGCCGGAGGCTCGTACGGCTCGGGCCAGAAGTCCGTCACCGTGGCGATACGGCCCTGGGCGTCCGCCGTGAAGAACGTGATCGCGTGCGTCTCCTCCAGGCCCACCGTGAAGTGGGTCCAGGTGACGGCCTGGCCGGGTTCGGCCATGACGCGTTCGATCCGGACGTGCCAGTCGCCCGGATACTCGCGGTTGAACTCGACGTACTGCTCCCGGCCGCTGATGCGCTCCCGGGTCTGCGGCAGGGTGTAGACGACGTCCTCGGCGAGCAGCTCCGCGAACGCCTCCCAGCCCCGGGCGTCCGCACAGGCCCAGTAACGCTCGACGGCCTTGCGTAGATCGGTCATGCGAAAAAGTCTGCACCTCGCCACTGACAACGGCTCTGACCTGCACACATGCCCCTCGCGGTGGGACTGGTTCCGGGCGCCTTCCCGGAGCGCGGGCGCGGCGTCGCGTGCCGTTCGGCGGCCGGTGGAACGCTCGGGGGCCGCGAGGTTGTCCACAGGCTGGGGGCCTCGTCGGCGCGAGACGGGCCGGGCCAGGCACTATGGGGCCATGACTGAGAGCACCAGGTCCACCGAGCCGCAGCAGCAGGACATGCCCGACTGGGAGAAGCGCTTCCGGGCACCGCGGGTGTCGCTGCCGGACTGGGCGGAGGACGCCCCGCACCGCTCCCTGTTCGTCTCGAACGCGACAGGGACGTACGAGCTGTACGCGTGGGACCGCGAGACGGGCGAGCAGCGCCAGGTCACCCACCGGGCGAACGGCACGACGGACGGGGTGCTCTCGCCCGACGGCGCGTGGATCTGGTGGTTCGACGACAAGGACGGCGACGAGTTCGGCGTCTGGCGCCGCCGCCCCTTCGACGCCGCCCTGGTCGTGGGCGCCGTGGACGAGCCGGCGGTTCCCGGCCTCGACCCCTCCTACCCCGCGGGCCTCGCCATCGGCCGCGACGGGCGCACGGCCGTGGTGGGCCGCTCGACGGACGAGGACGGATCGACGATCCACGTGGCCCGCGCCGGTGAGGCCCCGGTGGAGATCTACCGGCACCGCGAGTCGGCCGGGGTCGGTGACCTCTCGCACGACGGCTCGCTGATCGCCGTCGAGCACACCGAGCACGGCGACGCCATGCACTCGGCGCTCAAGGTGCTGCGCCCGGACGGTTCGGCGGTCGCCGAGCTGGACGACACCGAGGGCGGCACGGTCGAGCTGGGCCTGGAGGTGCTGGGCTTCGCCCCCGTCGACGGGGACAGCCGGCTGCTCATCGGGCACCAGCGGCGCGGCCGCTGGGAGCCCCTGGTGTGGGACGTGTCGACCGGCGAGCAGACCGACCTGGGCCTGGACCTCCCCGGTGACGTGGCCGCCGAGTGGTATCCGGACGGCTCGGCCCTCCTCATCGCCCACAGTTTCGAGGCGCGCAGCAACCTGTGGCGCTACGACCTCGCCTCCGGCGAGCTGACCGAGGTCGCGACGCCGCCCGGCACGGTCTCCGGGGCGACGGCCCGCCCGGACGGGACCGTGGAGTACCTGTGGTCGTCGGCGGCCGAGCCCTCGGCGGTCCGGTCGACGACCGGCGAGATCGTCCTGGACCCGCCCGGCGAGAAGTCCCCGGGCTCCGTGCCCGTGGAGGACGTCTGGGTCGAAGGACCCGGCGGCCGCGTCCACGCCCTGATCCAGAAGCCGGCCGGCACCACCGGCCCGCTGCCCACCGTCTTCGAGATCCACGGCGGCCCCACCTGGCACGACAGCGACTCGTTCGCGGCGGGCCCGGCGGCCTGGGTCGACCACGGCTACGCGGTCGTCCGCGTCAACTACCGCGGCTCCACGGGGTACGGCCGGGCCTGGACCGACGCGCTCAAGCACCGTGTCGGCCTCATCGAGCTGGAGGACATCGCGGCGGTCCGCGAATGGGCCGTCACCTCCGGTCTGGCCGACCCCGACCGGCTGATCCTCACCGGTGGTTCCTGGGGCGGCTACCTCACCCTCCTCGGCGTCGGCACCCAGCCCGACGCGTGGGCCCTCGGCATCGCCGCCGTCCCGGTCGCCGACTACGTCACGGCGTACCACGACGAGATGGAGGCGCTGAAGGCCATGGACCGCACGCTCCTCGGCGGCACCCCGGAGGAGGTCCCCGAACGTTTCGAGGCGTCCTCCCCGCTGACCTACGTCGACGCGGTCAAGGTCCCCGTGTACATCTCGGCGGGGGTCAACGACCCCCGCTGCCCCATCCGCCAGATCGACAACTACGTCACCCGCCTCGCCGCCCGCGAGGCCGTCCACGAGGTCTACCGCTACGACGCGGGCCACGGCTCCCTGGTCGTCGACGAACGCATCAAGCAGGTCCGCCTGGAACTGGACTTCGCGGAGCGGCACCTGGGCAGGTGACACCGATGTGACGCCGGGCGGCCCCGGGGCTCTGCCGCGGAGTCCGGGGGCCGGGCCGGCACCGGACCTCCCGGCACGGGCCGGTATCGGCCCTCCCGGCACGGGCCGGTATCGGCCGCACGCCGGGCCGGGCCTGCTCTACGTGCCGACCCGGTCCTGCTCTACGCGCCGGCCCGTTGCCGGGGCCGTCGGCCGAGCAGTTCCGCCAGCCCCCGGCGCGTGGCGGCGAGCACCACACGGTCCTCGGGCCGCAGGACATAGGTGGAGGGCAGGTCCCACACCAGCCGGGGACCGCCCGGGGCGGACGCGGCGGCCGCCCGGCGCTCTTCGGGGGTCGCCGTGTCCAGCGCGAGCACGCGCCACGCTCCCGCCCGGAACGCCTCCCCCACCGTGCGCCCCTCCAACTGCGGATGCCCGCCCACGTCCACCGCGGCGAACAGCAGCACCCGCCGCTCGACGGGGATCGCCCCGAGGATCTGCCGCCCGAGCATCGCCCCGGCGAACGCGGGCGCGGCCAGATGGGACACGCTGCGGCTCCGGGTGAGCGCGCCGGGGTGCGCGGCCCGCAGGGTGCGGTAGACGGCGGTCGCGAAGTCGTCGTCGTACAGCCGCAGGACGACCCGGAGATCGGGCCGCAGGGTCCGTGCCGAGAGGACGGCCTCCAGGTTCATCGTGTCCGCGCTGGTCAGCGCCAGCAGCGCGTGCGCCCGGTGGATCTTGGCGGCCTCCAGCACCCCCTCCTGCGTGACGTCCCCCAGCACCACGGGCACCCGCAGTCTCCGTGCCAGCGCGAGCCCCCGGGCCTCGGGATCGGCCTCCACGCACACCACGGGGATGCGCAGCTCACGCAGCCGCGACAGCACCCGCGTACCGATCTTGCCGACCCCGAGCAGCACCACGTGCCCGGACAGTCCGCGGGGCGGTTTCCGCAGAGCGGTCCCGCTGCGGAAGGTGCCGAGCGCCTCGAGCACGGCGGCGAGCAGCACCGGCAGGAGCAGCAACCCGACCATCCCCGAGCAGAGCTGGAGGATCTGCCGCCCCAGCGGCTGCCCGATGGCCGGATCGTTGATGGCGAAGAGATCGAGCAGTGTCAGATAGGTCGCCTGGAGCGGCTGCTCCTCGGTGACCAGCATCGACGCCACGGCGAGTCCGACCACACACGCGACGAGTCCCGCGAACGACCAGCGCAGACGCCGGGACAGCAGCGAGCCGAACCACGGCACGACACCCCGCCCCGAGCCCAGTTCGGGACCGGAGTACGAGACGTTCTCCAGGACGACGATGCCGCGCCCGGTGGCGGCGGCCACTGCCCTTTCGTCGGGCAGCAGTTGGGGCCCCTGTGTACCGCTGCTCTCCGAACCGTCCGCGCCCGCCGGGTCGTTGGTCGTGGCGGACAGCAACGCCAGCGTGCACAGCCCCGGATCGGCGACCTCGCCCGGACCGGGCGGCGGCCGCTCCACCGCGCGCAGCATCAGCCCGTCGGTCTGGACGACCTTGCTGGTGCCGGCGACGGCGGTCGCGGCGAGGGCGGGCGCGGCCGTGTCGGCGTCGGACAGCACGGTGGTGGAGGCGTCGTAGGCCGCGCCGTTCCCGCCGGCCCGGGAGCCGTCCGCCCCCGGGTCGCCGGCACCGGGTGCACCGTCGGCCGCGGCAGCGGCGGCCGCCAGTGCCGAGGCCTGGTCGAGGAGGGCCTCGATGTGCTGTCCGAGCCGCCGGTTGTAGAGCCGCAGGACCAGCCGGATCCGCGGGTTGAGCCGCCGGGCGGTGAGCGCGGCACGGATGTTGGTCTCGTCGTCGTCGTACACGAGGGCGAGCGCGGCGGCCCGTTCGACACCCGCGTAGGCGAGCGCACCCTCGGTGAGCTCGGCGGCCTCGACGATCCGCTCGGACCCGGGCGGCTCATCGCTCCCGCCGGTTCCGCCGGTCCCGCTCCCACCGTTCCCGCCTCCGCCCCCGTTCCCGGAGGCCCGGTTCACCGCCGCGGACACCCGGTCGAACAGGGCCGTGGCCCGAGTCCGCCCGACGACCGGCGGCCGCACACCGTGCTGCGCGGGCGGCACCACCAGGGTCACCCGCTCGCCGTACACCCCGCGCAATTCGGCGGCCAGCCGATGAGCCAGGGCGTCGTCCCCGGCCACCACCATGTGCTCGGCGGTGTCACCCGGCGCGCTCTGAGACGGAAGATTCCCCACGAGGGAGAAGACTGCCGTACGGATACGGGCGGTTCCAGTGGGGAGGCGGAACGGCCCTTCGTCCGCACCGCGCGGGTGCCGGGGTCCTGGACCGGACCGGCCGCCGGCAGTTCGGCACCGGTCGGCACGTACTCCTTGCCGACGGGTACTTGCCCGAAGCGTCGGCCGCTTGTCGCTCCTGGCCGCCAGGCCTGGGACGAAGCAGACCGGAAGCAAGGGGAGCTGACCACTCCTCTTCGCTGGAGGGCACCGTGACACCCGGTCTCGGATTCTTTCCTCGCCTTTTTTGCGCAGAGATCCTTTGCGCTGCCCGAAAATAATCCGAGGACCGCCGCGAATGCCCGGGCGGCATGAAACACCTCCTCAAGAAAGCCTCAACTCCCTTGAAGCGGGCGGTTTTACGGAGAGATCATCGATCCGTAAGGATCATGCTGTGTGGTGCGGAAGGGCATCCAGGCCGTGACCAGGTCCCGCGATGCCTCGTTCTGCCACGTCATCGGGATGCCCCGCAGCACTCATGCGCCATGGCGAACGAACGCACGCCGGAACCGGGGCGCGGCAGGAAAGACGATGACGGGGAGGTGCGTGTTGGTGCACGCAAAGGGACTTGAAGTGGATTCCGTTTCGAAATGGTACGGACCCCGAAGAGCCCTTCATTCCATATCCTTCGGCGTCGCGCCGGGTGAGCTCTTCGGTTTCGTCGGGGGAAACGGCGCGGGAAAGACCACCACCATGCGCATCGTCGTCGGTGTCCTGGAGAGCGACGGCGGAGCCGTGCGGTGGGACGGCGAGGACGCCACTCCCGAGATCCGCGCGGGAGTCGGGTACATGCCGGAAGAACGCGGGCTGTATCCCAAGATGACGGTGGGCGATCATCTCGTCTATCTGGCACGGCTCCATGGCCTGCCCAGGCAGGAGGCCGTCGTCTCCATGCTGCACTGGACCGACCGCCTGGACGTGGACCGGTACCGCGACAAGGAGATCGAGACGCTGAGCCTCGGCAACCGCCAGCGGGTACAACTGGCTGCGGCGCTGGTCCACCGGCCCTCGTTCCTGCTCCTGGACGAGCCGTTCTCCGGGCTGGACCCGCTGGCCGTGGACACCATGAGCGACATCCTGCGCGAGAAGACCGCCGAGGGTGTGCCCGTGCTGTTCTCCAGCCACCAACTGGACCTGGTGGAGCGGCTGTGCGACCGGGTCGGCATCGTCGCCGACGGGGCTCTCGTGGCCTGTGGCACCGTGGACGAGCTCAGCGCCGACGGCGGAACGCATCTGTACATCGAGGTGGACGGCGCGTCCCCGGACTGGCTCGAACGCGTGGAAGGCATCGAGTCGGCGCGACCGGAGGGTGCGGGGACGGCTGTGCGCCTCCGGGCGGGCCATGACGAGAACCGGCTCGTGCGGCACGCCCTGTCGGCGGGGAACCTGCGGGCCTTCCACCGCCGCCGGGCGGGCCTGCCGGAGCTCTTCCGCCACTATGTCTCCGCGGGCCAGGAGTCTCGTCACGACGTTCTTTCGGACGGACAGGAACCGGGCCCGACGCCCCGGGAGAAGGTGACGACATGACAGAGTCCGGCATCCGTCGGCCGTCATGGTGGGCGACCGTGTCCCTGGTGACGCGGAGGGAGATCACGGCCCGGGTGAGGACCCGCGCCTTCGCGCTCGGCACGCTGGCGAACATCGCCGCGATCCTGGGCCTCCTCTTCTTCTTCGGTCCGTCCCGGGGCGAGGACGTTCCGGCCGTCGCCGTCACGGGCGCCTCGGTCCTCGACCTGGCCCCCGGCGGCGACCGGGCCCACGGCCCCGTGGACTGGAGAGGGGCGTCCACCCCCGGCGCGGCCCGCCGGCAGGTGGCTGACAAGAAGGTGGACGCCGCTCTCCTGGTGCACGACGGCCGGACGCGGCTGGTCGTACGACGGGACACCCCCGACCAGGTACGAGCCGCTGTCTCCGCGGCGGTGCAGCAGTGGGCCACCGGCCGTGCGCTACGGGCCCAGCACACCGACATGACTCTGCTGCACCGACAGGTGGTGCGGGCGCAGCCCGTCACGCAGACCCTGGGCGGGACCGCCGCGGGAGGCACGGCCCTCGGCGCCGCCGTGGGTGTCGTGACCGTTCTCTTCTTCCAGGTGTTCGGCTACGGGATGCTGGTGGCGCAAGGAGTGGTGGAGGAGAAGTCCACACGGGTCGTGGAGGTTCTGCTCTCCACGATCACGCCCCTACGGCTGATGACGGGCAAGGTGCTCGGCATCGGGGCGGCGGCGCTGCTCCAGATGCTGCTGTTCGCCGCGGCGGTCATGGGCGCCGATCAGCTCTGGGGCATCCTGCCCGGCGGTTTCCCCGCGGCCCCTGCCCTGCTGGCGGCTGTCGGCTGGTTCGTCCTGGGCTTCGTCTTCTTCGCGTTCCTCTTCGCCGCCGCCGGATCCCTTGTGTCACGGGCCGAGGACGTGTCGGCCACGGTCATGCCGGTGCTGATGACCACGATGGTGCCCTACGGTGCGGCGGTAGCGGCTGTCTCCGACCCGACGGCCGCCTGGGTGAACGTCCTCCGATACGTTCCGCCCTTCTCCACGCTGATCATGCCCTTGCAGGTCAGCGTGGGCGCGGCCGGCTGGCTGCCGAACGTGGTAGCCGCCCTGTTCCTCCTCGCGGCGGCGGCGGGCCTGGCCGCATTCGCGTCCCATGTGTACGAGCGGTCCATCCTGCGCGTGGGGGCGGCGGTGCGATGGCGCTCCGCGCTCTTCACGTCCGGCCGGGCAGGCGTCGCACCCACGCCAGACTGAGACCGGCAGGTACACGGCCGCGACGACGGGGCGGTCCGGAGAGCCGGTATCCGGACCGCCCCGAACACCCCGTACCCGGGACCGGACCCGCGGTGAAGCTGACCGAGCCGCCCTCGGCCACCTCGGTGGGCGACGGCCGGCCCTTCACTTTCACCCTGCGGATCGACAAGGCGGTTCCCGGGGGCCAAGGGTTCGGTGACCCTCGATCAGCAGCCGAAGAAGTGCGGGGCAGCAGCCGAAGAAGCACGGGGCCGGGTCTCTGACCTGTGCCCCTGCAACCGACCGATGCTGCGACCTCGACCTCGACCCGGCTGTCGGTGGTTGTCGGCGTTGGCCGTCGCCGAGCATTCTCGGACGGCCCCGACGGCCCCGAGTGGGCCTATAAGAGCCCGGCCCTTGATCAAGGGGGAAAGCACAGCAGGATCAGAGCGCCGACAGGGATGACCTCACGCCTGAGGCGACGTTCCTCCGTACCTGGTCGAGACCGGGCACTGCCTTCGCCGATCCCCGAACGGTGTGACCTGTGAGGCCCACGCCTGGCCTTGGCCTCACCGGTAGTCCTCCGGGTGACCCTGCATCCAAGCATTGATCTTGTCCCGCGTTCCGGTGAGCAGGGTCTGGTGCTTTTTGAGGTTCTCGAAGGACCTGTCGTCGCCCAGTCCGGCCCGCAGTTTCGCGATCCACGCGAGAGGTTCCTTGAAATGTCCGGGGCCCTGGGGGTCTGCTTTCATCGCCCCGTCGAGTCTGTTGAGCTCATCGAGCACCCGCCCGAGGAAGTACTCGCAGTTCCCCGGGGTGGTGCACCCGTCGTTATAGGTGGCTTGAAGCCCGGCGAACGCGTCGCGGACCTTCTCGACTCCCGGTGTCGGTTCCGCCGTGTTCGGGGCGGGCGGCTCCTCGGTCGCGGGGGCCGATGCCGCTTTGCGGATATCGCGGACGGGCGCCTTCCCATCGCTCGAAGTCGTGTCCGGGCTGCCGGAGCAGGAGAGCAACAGTGATGCCAGGGCCACACCGAGCGTGGAGGCGCCGAGAGCGCGCCGTGCGCGCATATTGATCATGCCGCGTACGACTGCTCAGGGGGCTCACCGGTTGTGCTGCGTACCGGACTGCGCTGCGTTCTCACCGGCGCGGGTACACCACTGCGCGCGCCCACCAGGGGCGGCGGAGTCCCGGCCGCCGGATCACGACGCAGATCCTCCGCCACTCGGAGATCGCGGTCACGACGGAGGTCTGCACGCGGACTTGGTGTCGGTCGGTGTGGGCGCCGGTGGGCCCCGCGCAGGCACTTGCCGTCCACCGCGTACGCACGCCGCTTCGGCGTGGGACGAACGTTGCCTGTCGCGGCACTAGCCAACGCCCACCCCGGCGGAACGAATACGGCGAGACCTCCACCAACCCCAGACCGTGTGGCCCACCAGAGCGACCGCAACGGCAACAGCCGTGAACCGAACGGTGGTCCAGGTGCCCAGAACAACCTGACTAGGCCCGCGCGACTCCATCTCCAGACGCATGGAAGTCTCATAAAAAGCCACCAGGGGAACAAGCAGTCGGAAGAACAGGCCGCCGATGCCCGGCACCCGTGCGATGTTCCCCAGGAGCCCAAGGGGTGCTCCGAAGAAGAATGCCAGCACACCCCAGAGGGCGATTCCGGACGACCCCGCACCTGAGGAATCCAGTCCACCCAGGGAGGCCAGGTCTTCCTTGGTCAGGTAGTAGGTCACGACACCGACAGCCAGCCCCAGAGGCGCGAGAACAACCGATTCGATTTTGGACCGGCGGAAATAACCCACCAGAAACGCGTAACAGGCCCACGGCCACCCACCGGTGAAAACGGCGCCCACGGCCGCACCCGGACGGCCACCCCAATGCTCAGCGGTAGGCCCTGTCAGGCCGAGTAACAAGCCAAGCCCGAGTGGCGCCGCAAACGACGCGGCCCGAGCGCCCCGAAAGTTCACTCTCTCCCCTTGCGATCCTCATGCGGCATTGCTCCGGGCCCGTGTGCGCCCGGAGTGATGCCCCGCCCGAGGGAGGTCAACCCTCGTCACGGTGGACACATTTATTCATTGATCGATCACGGTTGTGCTTGCTGACCTGCCTGCTCGCGGTTCAGCGGTCACGAGCTTCCCGAACTGTCGCGGCCTCAGCCCGGTGAACGGGGCTGTCCAGGAGGGTTCCGACGCCGTGATCACACCAGCCGCGGTGAGATCGTCTCATCTTGACCATGCTCCGGACCGCGGCCTCTGGCAGGGCGTATCCCGGTCGCCCGGACGGATTCCGTGTGAGATCCTCCCGCCCGTGGCTACTGAGACCGAAGTGGGAGAGCTGTTGCACCAGCGTGGCTGGCGGACGGCATTCACGGTCGCAGAAAGGGTGAACGCGTGGGCCACCCTGGCAGGTGCCATTGAGCGCGGCTACGGCGACGACATCTACGAGTACACCAACGACCTCTACTGCCGAAACTGGCTGCACGAGGCGTGGCTCCTGCTGGACGACCACATCGTCCAGCTCTGGACCCCGCAGATCAAAGCGCTGGACGACCGGTACAGGGCGGCGACCGTCGACGACGACGGCCAGGCGCTCGAGCAGTTCCACGGGCTGCCCGGCCCCGACCTGTGGTGGTGGAGGCGACACCCTCGCATCCTCACCGGAGACCTCGGGCGTTCGCTTCGCTCGGCCGGTGCCATCGGCACCGACCCTGACACGATATGACCCTCGGCCTCGCGGAGTGACGGGACAACTCTCAAGGGCGGTCCCGTAAGTGTGGGACAGCCGCAGCCTGGTCAGGTGCTCTGGTCCCTCCACAGATCCCGCTCTTCCAGAGTCCCGAACCGTACGTCTCCGCGTTCAAGGTCGACAAGGATGGGCCAACAGTCCAACAGTTGTTCTCTCGCATCCCGCGAGGCGAGGTACTGCGCGGAGTTGTAAGGCACGATCAAGAGCCTGTCGCTTTCCCGAACTCGCCCTGCGTCGATGGCCAGAGGCGGCTCGTAATCGCCCTGGCTGTCGGCAAGAAATGCCGCCGCGAGCTGCAGAGCCTCGTCCTGTTCCATCATTCGTCTCCATTCCGGCGACTCGGCCGAGGCACCCTGCCCGTCCTGAGGCGATCTTCGGGCAGCACGTGTGATCAGAGCGTCGGAGCCGTCCTGCACGGCCCCCTTCACCGGGCTGGGCCCCACCTCGCCGCCATCCTCACCCGACTCCCGGTCGGCAACGGCTTCCAGCGCTACGACGCCTGGGGCGAGAGGCGCAGGCAGACGTCGGTTTCCGGGAAAAGAGAGGCGAGGGTCGGACGTGTGTGCGAGTCTCCGGGCGTGAGCGGATCTTTCAGGGTGCACAGCGTGTTCGCGGCCGTGCTCGCCGTCGCCCTTCTGCTGTTCGTCGCGGTCACCTGGCTGCCGGGGCCCTCGCTCGTGGACGGCACGGGGTGGGCCGCCCTGACCATGATCGGGGTCATCATCCTGGTGCCGGTCGCCATCGTGGTGCGCCTGCGGCTGAACGACGTGGAGGCCGAGCTGTGGCCGGCTTTCTTCGAACTGCGCCGGCCCCTGCGCAGGGCGCTCGTTGCGCTGCTGCTGACGGCCGCCGCGGCGCTCGTCCTGTCGGTGGTCCGCGGCGGCCTCGACTGGCAGAACTCGAAGGTCGAGGCGGGCCAGTACTACGCCGACTACGTCCGCACCCACTCCCGCGTCGAGTTGACGAAGGCCGGCTACGAGACCGCCGCCGAGGGCGAACAGCGTGTTCTGCTCTCGCTCGCGAGCTGCATCGCCGCCTTCGGCGCCTGCGCGACGTTCACGGCCCGCGAGATGTTCCGGGAGGACCGGCGTCCTTAAGGCCGGACCGCCCGGGCGCCGTAGCGCGCCAGTTCACGCGTGGGTGAGCCCCATCCCCCTGCCGGCCCCAGCGACGATGGCGCTCCGCCGCTGCTGCCCGAGTTCGTCCTTCCCGCCCCGGCCACCCATGTTCTGGCGAACCGCGTCCGGTTCACCCCGGTCATGGCCAGTACACGGCGCGTACTTCGCAGCTGTACTGCGGAGACCTCGGATCCGTAAATCCCGCACCCGCCGCAGATGAATGGCCCCCGCCCCGGACAGGGCAGGGGCAATGTGCACCTTCTGACCTGTAGCTCGATGGCGCTCGCCGCATACCTGTGGACTCGGTACGGGCTTTCATCCAGAGCCAGTTGGCGGAGACCGCCTGATGGCCATGCGTCGTGGCCGCGGTGACGGCGGTCTGCACTGGGACGAAAAGCGACAACGGTGGATCGCCACGGCCGATCTCGGGTTCGACCCGAGTGGGAAGCACCGTCAAGCGGGGGAGTGGCAAGACCAAGACCAAGACCGAGGCGAAGCAGAAGCTCAAGGAGGTGGTGCGGGACCACGAAGACGGCCTGGCCATCGCATCACCGACTACACGGTCAGGGACGCGGTGACGGACTGGCTGACGTACGGACTGGCTGATGTACGGACTGGCTGGGCTCGACCCCAGCACGGTCGAGACGGTGACGCTCCTGTGCCAGAAGCACGTCATTCCCTTGCTCGGTGCCCGCAAGCTGCGTGACCTGAGCGCCGAGGACGTGGATCGGTGGCCGGCCACCAGAGCGAAGAAGCTCAGCACGCGCACGCTCCAAGCGGTCCACTCCTGCTAGCGATCGGGCTGCGCTGGACCTGGAAGGACGGTGGACTCTCGCTGGCCGCGGAATGACCTGTCTTCTTGCCCTGGGTCTTGCCGGACATCTTGGTGACCTGCTGCTTCCCAGCCCAGGGGCGGTGAGCTCGGGCACCCGGTGGTCCACGTTGGTCGTCATTGGCCACTGTTGAGCAACCTCGGACGGCCCAGAGACGGCCCAGCTTTGGCGCGCTCGGCTGGCGCCGGCACCCTCGATGCGCGCCGCCTGAACCCCAGCCGACGGCAGTCAGCCACGACGGCGGGTGCGCCGACCGACCACGCACGTGTATGCCTCGCTTCACCCCCACCCGCCTCAGCCACGCTGCCTTGCCGTCGCCCAGAGCAAGCCGCGACGGCCGGCCCGTGACGACAACGCTGAGCCCTCAGCTGGGGAAGCTGAGGTGATCTACGGCTAGCTGCGAGGCTGACCTGGTGCGCCTGGAGAGGCGAAGCTGAAAACGCTCACCCCCCTGTTAGCCTCATGGTCACGTCAAGGCCTTGTCAGGTACGGCTCACAGAAGGAACCCCGTGATCAAAAGACGCTCCCTCAAGCGAATAGGCGCCGTCGCAGGCACCCTCTCCGCAGCCGTCCTCCTTACCATCACCCAGGCATCCGCCGTCTCCGCCGAAACCGAACGTGCCACCGCCGTCGATGGCCCCTCCAGCCCGGAATGCGCCCGCAGCGGAGAGTCCGCCAGCGTCGGCTGGGATGCCATCGTCTGCTACACAGCCGAAGGCGACTGGCTCGAGATCGACGACCGGAACTCGGATGGCTTCTCCGCTGTCATGGACTGGGAAATCCGCAACTCCTCCAACAGCGTCGTCCGCTATGGCTCCACCTTCAACGCGGACGGCGCGGACACCGCCCGCTGGAAGAACAAGGACTTTCCCGACAGCAACACCACCATTCGCTTCCGCGCATGCCTCGGTCATTGGTCAACCAAGTTGATCACGGCAGGCACGTGCTCCGCCTGGATATCCAGGGCCACCTGACGGCGTCGGTGCCCGCAACGCACGAGGCTCCTGTGCCGTTGAGCGAGGTGTTCGAAGCCTCAACCCAACGGCACAGGAGCCTCGTTGGTTCCCTGTCCTGCCGCCCTCGACCTCCCGCATACGGCCCGGCCTGTGAAGCGGCCTCCCTGCCCGCACCCACCACTCGCCCCAGCTGCCACCCCGTCCGCCTTCGGCCCACACGTCGTGGAGCGGGCGTGGTTCAGGGCGTCAAGGTGGAGCGCGCCACTGTACGAACGACCTTGACGCCCTGGGCCGCGGCTGCTCGGCTCTGCCTGGGTCGAAGGTGGTCGGGATGGGAGCCCACAGCGCTCGCCACGATCCGGCCGACACTCGCGAACGGCGCCCCGACCCGTCCCGGAGCCTGAGCGCCCCCGCCGGAGGCATGTCTTGTGCTTCCCGTTTCCCTTCGTCCAGGCTCTCTCGCTCTAATTGCGCGACCGGCGTAGCCGGGGCCCAGAGCGGGGCGGAGACAGGAGCGCAGGGCCCCGGCGGTGAGCCGGGGAGCGCGCGACGAGCGGAGCGAGGAGCCTTGAACCAGCAGAGAAAGTTTGAATCACGTCGTGCTCGCGGGTCTTGCCTTGTCCCGTCTCAGCTGAACGAGCGCTGCGCCGATACGGGACATCACCGAGTACCTCTATGATCGCGCCGACCGTAGCCCTCGTGATCTGTTGCTAGCTCTCCCGGTTAGCGCAATCACACGAGTCACCAGGGGCGGGGTGTGAGAGAGGGGCGTGCAGTGCAATTTGCGGTTCGGGGTAGAGCGCGCCGTCGCGTTGGGTGCGCAGCGCTCGTCTTGGCCTTCGGCTACTGGCTGGTCGTCGGTCTTCATCTGCCGTCCTGGGATGCGATCGCCTGGGGGGAAGACTGTGGAAAGAACAGCCGGAGTGATGCGGCCGAACTCTCCCGGGCGTGGAATGTTTCGTTGCCGGCAGAGGCGGACCAGGTCTATCACTGCGTGGACGGGCAGGGCCTCCCGTATGCCGGTACGTCGCACTTCCTCTTTGTAATTCCTGAAGACCGTGTTAAATCCTATTTCCAGTCGATTGGTGTCGAGCTGAAGTCCAGCTATGGTCCTGGGCCTTGGCAGGGCTTCGAAGAGGTTGGGCAACTGGCTGGGCGCGACGTCTCCAAGGTGACGCGGTACGAGTCCGGTTCGGTGTCCCGGGGCGGAGCCACTTACAACCTGTTCGTCGACGAAGATGACGCCACCTCGTCTGCCGTGTACGTCGAAGTCCTATCGGCGGGGTGAAGCAGCTGCTTGGCCACTCGTCCGACGAGGCTCCCTCGCCTGCTCTGGATGCTGGGGCAGTAGGGACTCCCCTGGAGAGTCCTCATGGGAGGGCGTCCACCCTTCACGCCAACGAGTACGTCTGAACGATCGCTGAGCCGGGGTGCTCCCCAGACATTGGTGTAGAACGCTGGGTATGGGGAGTGAGCGGCAGGAACGAATGCGGGTGCTGGGGGCACTTCTTCGGGCTCTGCGAGTGGATGCCGGCCTGACGGGTGCCGTGTTGGCGCAGCGGGCTGGAGTGGGGCAGCCGACGGTTTCCAAGGTGGAGAACGGGCGGATGGTTCCCAGTCGTGACGTCCTCGACCGTCTGACCGGAGCTCTCGGTCTGGATGCCTCTGCTGTCTCGGAGTTGCGGTCGGCTCTCGCAGAAGTCGAGTCGGCTCCTTCCGTGAGCGCAGACGAGACGTTGTCGGGCTTGGGTGCTCCTACAGATGCCGTTGTCGACCTGGCGGTGCGTGGGGCCCGGCTCGTTCGGTCGTTCCAGTGCGTGGTTCTGCCGGCCCTGCTTCAGAGCGCCGAGTACGCACGGCATGTCTTCGCGAGCACCCCAGGCGCGGATGCTGCTGCGGTAGGTAAGGCTGTTGCGGCTCGGGTGGAGCGGCAGAGCGTCTTGTACGAACCTGGGCGAGAGTCGGTCTTCGTGGTGACGGAGGGCGTGCTGCGGACGTGGCCCGGCAGTCCGGCGTTGATGCTTGCTCAGCTCGACCGGCTGCTCGCGGTGGAGAGCCTGACCACTGTGCGGTTCGGGGTGCTCCCGTGGGATCGACCGGTGCCGGTGATGCCGCGGCACGGTTTCGCCTTGTGCGACCAGGACACGGTGGTCGTGGAGACCTTCCGGGGTGAGCGGGCGGAGAAAGATCCGGACGTGTTCGCGTGGTACGAGGAGTCGTTCGCCCAGTTCGAGGGGGCGGCCGTCTTCGGGGATGAGGCGCGGGAGCTGTTGGTGCGGATCATGGGTGATCTGCGAGTCCTGGCTGAGGACGTCACTCCATAGAGGAATAATTCCTCTGAATGCCTAGAGGGTTGGCGTGTCAAGGAATACTCTGCCTGTGTGCTGTCTAGCCCTCTAGACGAGGAGTATTCCTCGCTTGCGAAGTGGTGCCGTCCGTTCCCTGGCCTGCCGCAACAGGTCGCTGAAGCCCGATACTTCGTCGCTGCGTTGATGGAGGCCGAGGGCCCCGCATGGTGGAGAACGCCGTCCTCATCGTCAGTGAGCTGGCGTCCAACGCCGTCCGGCATTCCCGGAGCGGCCGCAAGGGCGGCTGGTTTCTCGTGATCGTCGCACTCGACGACGACCGGGTACGCATCGAGGTGATCGACGAAGG
This sequence comes from Streptomyces sp. NPDC021080, assembly GCF_044333225.1. Lineage (NCBI taxonomy): Bacteria > Bacillati > Actinomycetota > Actinomycetes > Kitasatosporales > Streptomycetaceae > Streptomyces > Streptomyces sp. NPDC021080. Next base: position 91,772 of record NZ_JBIRQM010000015.1, read on the forward strand.
AGGCGACGGCAGGCCGCAGCTGCTCGCCGCCAATGACTGGGAGGAGGAAGGTGGGCGCGGGCTGTTGCTGATGGCGACCTGTGCCAAGGACTGGGAAGTGAAGGAGCGGATGCACGGCCGATCCGTCTGGGCCGAACTCGCGCGAGCTGGCACATGATCCCCGCTGCTCTGGCAGACCGCCTTGCCCGCGCCGCAGGCGACGGGGGGTGAGCCCTCGCGGGGTTCCTGGCTATCGGTCCGGCTTCTACGTGGTTGATGTTCGAACGGGACGGCGTCTCCCGCCCGAACCGTCTAGGGCCCTGGACTCCTGGGTGCGTCTAGGAGGTGTGGGTATGTCGGACGAGTTGCAGCGGATCGCGGCCATCGATGATCCGTACTTGCTGCTGCGTGAGGTCACGACCAGGTTGGCCGACGCGCAGCAGGAAGTCACGGAACTCGCTCGGCTGCGTCGGCGTGTGGTCCAGGACCTGCACGCGCAGGGGTTGTCGTATGCGCAGATTGCCGAAAAGGCGGGCCTGAGCCGAGGGCGGATTCACCAGATCCGGCACACCGGGCCTGCACCGGAGGGTGCTTTCCTGGGCGCGGGCGCCGTCACTGTCGTCACCCCGTTGCGGTGGGACAGCGAGAAGAAGCGGCCGGTCGTGGCCATGGCCGACATGAACTCCGGGAAGCGGCTCGAAGAGCTGGCCAAGTCGTACGGGCTCGGCGTCAGCTCCGGGCACGTGCAGGTGAGCGGTGAGGCCGACCTCAACCGTGACGGCCTGGCCGTCGTCTGCGGGCCGGGCATGTCCGAGGCCGTGAGCGACTTGTACGCCCAGGACCCTGTCCTTGCCTGGGAGCATCCGGACGGTGAGCCGTGGGCCCTGGTGGACCGTCGTACCGGCACGTCGTACGGCGCCGGAGCGGACACCGAGCCGTACCGCCCGCATGACGTCGGATACCTCGGTCGGCTGCCCCGTCCGGACGGAAAGGGCTCGGTGCTCGCCATCGCCGGCATCCACACCGCGGGTTCCCTCGGCGTCGTCCATCTGCTCGCCTCCGACCTCAACGCGCTCTGGGGGCAAGTGGGTGAGCGGCACTTCTCCACGCTGGTGAGCGTCGACTACGACCCCGAGACCGACGAACCGCGCTCCGTCGAACTGCTCTGCCCCCTCTACCTGCACGACGAGGGGACGACGGCGTGAAGGTCGCCCTCGACTCGCAGCCGGCCGAACCGTCGCGGGAGAACGAGGATTTCGCTGCTGCCGTTCCCGGTGCGGCCGTCCTCCTCGACGGGGCCGGCGTGGCCGGGGCGGAGACCGGATGCGTGCACGGCATCGCGTGGTTCTCCGCGACGCTGGGCGGCCTTCTGCTGAGCGCCGTCAGCACGCAGTCGACCCGGCCGCTCGTCGAGTGCCTGGCCGACTCGATCCGGGCTGTCCGCTCCCTGCACGGGGACACCTGTGACCTGGCCCATCGGGCCAGCCCGACCAGTACGGTCGTCGCCGTCCGGGCCGGTGCGGGAGTTCTGGAGTACCTGGTACTGGGTGACTCGACGCTCCTCCTCGCCGACCTGGACGGGGAGACGACCGCCGTCACGGACCAACGGTCGGACGAGGTGGGCAAGCGCCTTCGCGCACCGGTTGATTTGCTGCCCACCGGTTCAGCTGAACACGTGGTCGCCCTGGCGGAGTACCGCGAAGCCCTCACGGGACTGCGGAACCAGCCAGGCGGATTCTGGATCGCCGGGCCTGACCCGCTGGCGGCCGAGCACGCCTTCACCGGGACGGCACCGGTGGAGTCGCTGACCTCGGTGACACTCCTGAGCGACGGCGCGACGCGACTTGTCGACCTCTTTGAACTCGCCACCTGGCAAGACACGTTGGCAGCTGTCGGGTCGGTCGGGTCGGTCGGGTCGGTCGGGTCGGTCGGGTCGGTCGGGCCCGATGGGCTGATCCGTCGTGTGCGGGAGGCGGAGGCGGGCGACCCGGACGGTCGGCGTTGGCCGCGAGGCAAGGCGCAGGATGACGCGACGATCCTGCATTGGGTTCTGGCGTAGCGCCGCGCCAGCGTTGCTAGGACTGACGGCGTGCGAAGAGGACCGCACCTGGAACGCTCTCGTCAGGGTCGATCAGCATCTGGGCCTCGACGGTGAACCCGGCATCGCGTGGCCAGGCCGTCACTTGGTCAGGCCGACGGCGGTGAACGTGGACGTTCATCGGGTGGCCGCCGTAGCCCTGCGTCTTCAGCCTCGACTCGTCGCCGACGTGAAGCCGAGCAGCGAGTGACAGCGGAACGACACCCCTGTCCCGTGCCACTGGATCTTGACCGTTCGTCATCGGACTTTGACGGACGCGAGTCTGTGTCATCGGAGTTTGATCACCGCAGGTCAGCGACTCAGCGCACCGAGGTGCGCTGAGTCGCTGACCTGCACTTATGCGCAGCGCCTCGTAAACGTGCAGGTCAGGGCGTTACGATCGTCGTGCAGGCTGCTCGATGTGTGGGGACGGTGGGGTCAGGAAGGCTTGACCGTCGAGACCGGGGTGACGGTCACCTTGTTGTCGCACTCGGCCCACCACCCGTCGTTCAGGGCGACCTGGTGCTTCCCGGAGTGCGGCAGCCCGATGACCATCGTCGGATACGCCGCCGGGGTCTTGCCCGACACGCAGTAGCCGTCGGCCTCCCCCTGGACCTGGACGAAGGTCAGCTTCACCCACGCCTTGCCGTGCGGCCGGACCGTCACGGTGGCCGCCCTGCCGGTGGGGGTGACCTTGAGCGGGGTGTTGTGGGCGGGGGAGCCGTTGCCGGCGCCCGCGACCGTCGGATGGCCCTTCAGGACGCACGTCTTCCGGGAGACGTTGGTGAACTGCACGACCGCCGCCCCGGTCCCGGTCCCGACGGGCCGGTGGACGGCCTGCCGGGCGCTGACCTGGAGGGCGGAGGCCGGGCAGGCGGGCGGCGGGGTGGAGGTGGTGGTGCTCGCCGCCATGGCGGTGCCGGGCAGGATGCCGGTCACCGCCGCCGCGACGGCCGTGACCGCCGTCGTCGCCAGAGCCGCCCTGCGAATGCCGTTGCTGTGCCGCATGCTGTCGTCCCCCTGAGTCGTCTCGTCCGCGGGTTTCGGTCGTCGGTCGTTGCCCCGCGGTACGCGTGGTCGTGGTACGTGAGTGCAGATAGGGCGGGAGAGCGACAGGGTTTCGTGCGGCGACTACTTGTGACAGAACGGTGACGACAGGCTGCACCTGTGCAGATGGCCGCCAGGGCAGACAGAAGCACCTCCAGCGCGCCATGGGTTTTACCACGCCCCCGGCGCGCACCGAAGGTGCGCTGAGTCGCTGACCTGCGGTGATCAAACTCCGATGGCACAAACTCGCGTCCGTCAAAGTCCGATGGCAAACGGTCAAGGCCTTATGGGCCCGCTTCGTCACGTACCTCCGCCATCAGCTCGCATCTCGCGCGGGCATCGGTCGTTCGGAGCTGCGCGACTGCCTCAAGGTGTCGTACGCCAAGGTCGCCGAGTATCAGCGACGGGGCGCCGTCCACTTCCATGCCGTGATCCGTCTCGACGGCCCGGCCGGAGCCGAGGACACCCCGCCGTCCTGGGCCACCACCGAACTCCTCACCGACGCCATCCGCTCAGCCGCGGCTCTCGCCGAGACACCTGGCCCGGCCCTGGACGGCCGTGCTCACAGCTTCCGCTTCGGTGAACAGCTCGACGTCCGCCCCATCCGGTCCGCCGACTTCACGGGGCCCACCAACCTGAGCAGCCGTGCCGTCGCCGCGTACATCGCCAAGTACGCGACCAAGGGCGCCGAAAGCGCGACAGGCACGCTCGACCGCCCCATCCGCAACCCCATCACCGATCTCATCGGCGCCGAAGTCGCCGACCACGCACGGCAGATGATCCTCACCTGCTGGCGCCTCGGCGGCCTCCCCGAGCTCGAAGAACTGCGCCTGCGCAAGTGGGCCCACATGATCGGCTTCCACGGTCACTTCTCCACCAAGTCCCGCGCCTACCCCGTCACCCTCGGCGCCCTCCGCCAGGAACGCACTGACCACAACGAGGCACGTACCCGCGAGCGTGCCGCCGAGGCGGGCCGTCCGCTGCCCGACCCGGACACCGTCCTCGTGCTCTCGCACTGGCGCTTCGCCGGCACCGGCCTGACCGCCGCAGAAGCGTTGTTCGCCGCCTCACGCACACCCGCCCCCGACGGAGAAGGAGAACCAACCCCATGACCACGGCGACCCTTCACCGCAAGTGGCACACGACGGCTGAGGTCGCCGAGATGCTCGCCTTCAGCCTCTCCAAGACCAAGATGCTCGTCCTCACCGGCGAGATCCGTTCCGTCAAGATCGGCCGCAGTCGCCGCATCCTCCCGGCCTGGGTGGACGACTACGTGAACCGCTGTGCCGACGAATCCGAGAGGTGGTCCGTGTGAGCGGCAAGCGAGGCAACGGCGAAGGCTCGATCTATCCCTACCGGAACGGCTACGCGGCCTACGCCTGGGTCACGACCCCGGAGGGCAATCGCAAGCGGAAGTACGTCTACGGACCGACCCGCAAGGACGTCCACGAGAAATGGCTCAAGCTCCACAACGAAGCCAAGAAGGGGCCGGTGGCGACCAACACGCCTTCCCTCGCCCAGTACTTGGCCTGCTGGCTTCGGGAAGTCGTGGAGCCCAACCTCCGGCCGCTGACCGCAGCGACCTACGAGACGACCGTACGCCTCTACGTCGTGCTGCTCCTCGGCTCCAAGCGGCTGGACCGGCTGACCGTGCAGGACATGCGCGGCTGGCTCAGCAAGCTCGCCGACACCTGCCAGTGCTGCGCCCAGGGCAAGGACGCCAAGCGGCCCGAGGAACGGCGGCGGTGCTGCGCCATGGGGGAGTGCTGCCGACAGACGCTCTCGAAGCGCTCGGTCAATGACGCCCGGACCATCCTTCGCAGCGCGCTCACCAATGCCATGGTCGAGGAGCGCATCTCGAAGAACGTCGTCCAGCTCGTCAAGGTCCAGCGGGCCCGGCGGAAGCGGCCGGAACCCTGGTCGGTGGAGGAAGCCTGCGCCTTCCTGGAGAACGCCCAGATCTGGCGGGACTACCTCTACCCGGCGTACGTCCTGATCCTCGTTCTAGGCCTGCGCAAGGGAGAGGTCCTGGGTCTCACCTGGTCGGACGTGAACCTTGATACGGGGGAGCTGCACATTCGCCACCAGTTGCAGCGGGTCCGTCGGCGGCTGCTGCACACCGACACGGCCAAGACGGGGAGGCCTCGGAGGCGGTCTCCCGCTGCCTGACATCTGCCTGACAGCCCTCCGGCTCCGCCAGAAGGAGCAGCAGGTGGCGAAGGAGCGGGCCGAGGATCTCTGGACGGAATCAGACCTCGTCTTCACCACTCGCTACGGCACCCCGGTCGAGCCGAGGAACTTCACCCGCGAGTTCGACCGCCGCTGCGAGCGCGCCGACGTCCGCCGTATCCGTGTCCACGACACCCGCCACACCTGCGCCTCACTCCTGGCGGCCCTCGACGTCCACCCCCGGATCGCGATGCAGATCCTCCGCCACTCGGAGATCGCGGTCACGATGGAGGTCTACATGCACGTGCCCTCCGCCGAGACCCGCCGGGCGCTCCGCAAGCTCGGCAAGGCGTTGGGCGGCGGCAGCAAGCAGAAGAAGGAGAAGAAGGGGAAGCGCAAGCAGCAGCAGGGGGCGGAGGAGCCGTCAGCCGAGGACGGCCGGCAAGAGGCATAGCGGTTGCTGTACTCCGCTGCTGTACGCACGACAGAGGCCACCTAGTGATGTCACTAGGTGGCCTCTGACCAGTGTCGGGGTGGCGGGATTTGAACCCACGACCTCTTCGTCCCGAACGCGATTGCGCCCCTGGTGACCTTCGTTCCGGACACCTGACCTGCCCGTTCGGCTCCGGCACTGTCCATTACAGTCCGGGGCCGTTTCCGTGAAGTCGCCGTGTTTGGCCCCCTGTTTGGCCCCCCCCGGCGGGGTGGCCGACTGACTGCTGTATCTGTGCTTGTCAGATGAGAACGCGAGGTGCTTCAAGTCGACGACTGGTAGCAGACAAGAGGGTGAGGCGTGCTGCGCTCGCACGGGCTAGCAATGAACTCCTCAGGGCCCCTCAGTCCTGCGGCGCTCGCTCCTGATCGATCAGGAACAGACGGGGAGCCGCCTGCGGCGGCTGCGACCCACAGGGCTTCGCCGACGGCTGCAACATGTTGGTGCTGCAGCCGCTCGTACCGAGTCGGGCAGGTGGGACACCCCCGCGTCCTTGGCGTAGCGAATGGGGCTATGGTTCCTGGTTGCCACCCCGGCTTGGGTGATCCCGGCTACTGTCCTTGCATTGCGTAGGACCCCAAGCAATAGAGACTCGTCCCCCATTGAATACACATTCCGAGCCCTCCCGTGGCATCTGTGTCATCGGCGTCAATGATCGTGATTTGTGCATTGATCACTACGGGCTTCGTCCCGGATGCTGGATTGCTGCGCGCGTCCGAAAGAGCCGAGGTGAAAATTGCACGAGCCCAGGAGTCCGGCGTGTGAACTGAAAGACGAATCGCCTCGCCTGCTTCGCGATCTGAATATTCCGAAACCGTCATGGCATTCCCTCTCTTGGTGTGACCCAGAATTTTCGTTGCAAGGAATCATCCGCATGAAGTCATGAGGATATGCACCTTATGCGCGCATGGCGTACTCGGATTGGATCTGGTCGCGTCTCGATCGTGACATTTCGCTCGAATGTATAACTGGAATCGTTGCCTGATCGGAAGAGCGTCGGCTTGGTGGGGCCCAGTGGGACGGCCTAGCCATAGCCGAGTAGCTAAACAAGTGTCAGAATTGAACATTCCGTATATGTCTGTGGACGTCATTGAAGGAAGGTGTGAGGGGGTTTTCCCTCACACCGCTATCTGGCAATGACGAGCAGGGGTTCCGAACTGGAAACGCCCTAAAATTTGGCTAACGAGCCCAAAGTGAGACCAGCCACGTCACCCTGATGTCGTCGAATGGTACGCCCCAAAGCAATAGGTCTGCTTTCCCACCGCAAGGCAGAATCCGTAGCCTGGCTGATCCACCGTGTCGTTGGGGTGAACGGTGAACGTGGCCTTGATCTCTACTGGCCCCGCCGTGAGGCCTGACTTTTTGCTAGCTTCATTGAATACCGCGGAAGCGACCGTGCGCGCCCACGAATCGGGTGTGTGCACTGATCGGTGAGCGGCTGTGGACGCTTCCTGATTAGAGCCTGCTTGCCTTGCCATGATGATCTTGCCCTCCCGTGGATTATTCTGAACTGCGAGTGCTCAAGCCACCTCATTCTTAGTGAACCAATTACGTATCCCCAGCAAGAGCGTGCATTTTCCCTCAATCGAAGTACCGGGTTTGCGCTAATTGAGTGCATTGCATAGGCGGGACATACTCCAATGCTGTTTATGTGACTAACTCGTGCATCTTGGGCGATGGCGCGTTGAGATCACTGAGCCCGGCTTCGGGATTCCAATCCGAGACCTATCCATCACGAGGTGTTGGGTCTTGGTCCAAGGCTGAGCCGTAGGGCGGCATGTCTACGACGGAGCCGGGTGCCGGGATCACGTCGACGGCCACCGTCGTGCTCCATCCGTCTGAGTCGACGTGGCCCGCTCCTTCCAACCAGCGGAAAGCTGACGCGTGTGTGACGCTTCCTGTGCCAGTCAGGAATGCTGGCTCGATGCAGGTCTCGCGGCTGCCATCCCGGCAGTCGCCTCAGTGCTTCGAAGTAGCGGGGGTACCCCGTAGTCAGGGATGCCCCGCCCCAACTTTGCCCGTGGACCGCTTGCTCCCGAACGCGACCAGCCCCCTCGTGACCTGGATCTGGAGGCATTGACCTGACCGTTCGACTCCAGTGCTGTCCGTCACCGTCCGGGACGGTCTTGGTGCGGTTGCCGCGTTTGGCCCCCTGTTTGGCCCCCGCAGTCTGCACCTCCAGATCGCATCCGATCTGGTCAGGGCCAATTGCCAGGTGAGCGGGTGATGGCGCCGTACATCAGTGGTCGCACCGTTAGGTGTGCCCTCATGAGATTGGTGCCAGGGAATCGCGATCGGCGAAGTTGTGGCCTTCTTCAGGTCGGACGATGAAGACCCCGGATCCAGGAGGGCTCTCGACGGATGCCATGCGGACGCGAGCTGTCCACTCGCGGGTGGGCCACTGTGTTTCGCTGTCCCAACGGATCCCTGCGAGGTTAACCGCAGCAGGGTCCACGGTGGTGAGGTCGGCGCCGGTGAAGTCGTTTGCCGCGTCGGTCAGGTTGTCACGAGCTGCGATGAAGTCGAGGGCGAGGTTGAGGTCGTGCCCGTGCCCGCGCCCGCGGGCGAGCTCGTGGGCGAGGTCGCGGGCGACGTTGAGGTCGCGGGTGCGGGCGGGCTCGAGGACGTAGGCGAGGTCGCGGGCGAGGTCGCGGGCACGGGTGCGGTCGAGGGCGGGGTCGAGGTCGAGGTTGCGGGCGCGGTCGAGAGCGAGGGCGAGGGCGAGGGCGCGGTTGCGGGCGCGGTCGAAGGCGCGCTCGAGGGCGGGGTCGAAGGCGCGCTCGAGGGTGGGGTCGATGGTGAGGTTGCGGGCGAGGTCGTGGGCGCGGGCGCGGGCGGGGTCGAGGGCGCGGGCGAGGGCGCGGTTGCGGGCGAGGGCGCGGTTGGGGGTGCGGTCGAGGGCGAGGTTGATGGAGTCGAGGGCGCGGGCGAGGTCGCGGGCGCGGTCGAGGGCGCGGTTGAGGTCGATGGAGAGGCCGACGGAGAAGTTGCGGGCACGGTCGAGGTCGCGGGCGAGGATGAGGTCGCGGGCGAGGTCGTGGGCGTGGGCGCGGGCGCGGTCGAGGGCGAAGTCGGGGTCGAAGGCTGCTGCGGCGGCCTTCAGCCCATCTGCGACTTCCAGAAGGTCATTGCGACGTTGGAGTCGATCTTGTGGAGGCATGGACTTCCAGCGAGCCGTTACGTCAGCCAGCCTCGGCTCCGTCACGCCGTCCTGGGCCGGATCGGCTTGGGGAGTCTCACGGTTGCGGGGAGCATCCGGCACTGGAGTGGGAGGAGACGTAGCAGGACTATCCGGCGCGGACAACAGGCCGGAAGTCTTCGGGGGAGGCCGGAAGCCGGGAGAACGATCTGAGCACTCTGGGTTACTGCGTGCGCCCACTGCTTCGGTGGGCATGACGACTGCCGGCATGCGGGCGAGCGCGGCAACGAGTTGGCTCCAGAAGCTTCGCTCGCGTACGGGCCGAGCAGAGGGGCGAAAGGCATCGGTTTCACGAGTGAGTGAGATGCGCACCTGCTCCACGAAGGACTTAGGCGACACCGGCTTCCCCTTCGATTGCGGTTCCAGGCTGCCCGGTAGGCGCATTTGAAGGAACCGGTTCTACTGGCGCCGGTGTGTCGGTTGGCGGGGGAGCTACGGCGGGTACGGGCGCTGACATGGGCTCCACGGCGGGGTGGGCCAGCCCTTGACGCAGGAGTTGTTCCACGATCTTCGGAGCGGCTACACCGACCGCGATTGCGCCGAGTGGACCCGCGATCTGCCCTGAAGTGCTGAATGCTGCTGCTAGACCCGCTCCCAGAGCGTTGCGGATGATCACGGCGACGATGTAGGGGCTCAAAGGGATCTCACCGGGCATCTTCCATGGGAAGTCTTTGACGCGCTGGATCGCCCGGCGGAGATCTAGCGCCTCAACCGCGGCGGAGCCTACAAGCCCCCATAAACACGCCTCCCACCAGTTCATGGTCGGCCTCCTTGCCAGACTCAGCACAACAACTTGTCCTAGGATGGCGGCAGATGGCTTCGTGGCACTGCGAGTTGAGCAAAGTCATCTTCGGTTGACTCGCCGGACGCCTCGTCGCCGCCCCTCGTCTCGAACACGATTAGCAATTTGCGTGACCTCCTAACCGCTTTGCTGGCGCGCGAGGCGGTCGTTGGTGTTCAGACCTGTCGGCAGTCGCCTCAGTGCTTCGAAGTAGCGGGGGTACCCCGTAGTCAGGGATGCCCCGCCCCAACTTTGCCCGTGGACCGCTTGCTCCCGAACGCGATCAGGCTCTCGGTGGCCTTACCAATGGGAAACTGACCCGCCCGATTGAGTCTGGCATCGTCCACGGCCGTCCTAGACAGTCCGGGTGCTGCTGCCTCGTTTGCCCCCCTTTGGCCCCCGGCCGTTTCCTCACTGACCCGTGCTCTAGTGGGGCGGACCTGATCGAACGGCAAGGTAGGGGCGCAGCCAAGTCTGCCCACCAATGGGGGAACCTCAGCCAGGTGCGTCCACTAGGCCAGTCGGCATAGCTCCCTGAGGCGAACCTTCGCTGTTTAGCAGAGTGTAAGTAGCGACGGTGGAGCGTCTCACGCGAGATACGTAAAGGACTTACCTGATGACTGGACCTTCGAGCAATGCGAAAGGGTCAACCAAAAAATGGAGTCCAAGTCGCAATTTGTGGAGAAGGTTGCAAATTTTCGGGTTCACTCTTCTGTGTGTAGCCATTGACTTCTCTTTCATTTTAGGGTGGGTGTGGGTGCATCAAAGGGCTGAGGGTGGCTTTAAGTGGTTGGGGAGCCTGCCTGGCCTGGACGGCGTAATTGTTGACGCTCTCAAATGGTTGTTCACTGTCGGCACGCTCACCCTTCTGGTTATCTATGTGGTAAAAGATTTTGTGAGCCTCGCGGCTGAAATCTGGAAAGGTGATTGATAGTGAATGGCCATCCCTTGCCTGTCGAGCGACTGCGAGCACTATTTTGTGAGAGTTTTCGCCTGCCTCGGAGATCGCTTAGGGACATTCTTTGGGTGTATGGGCGCCGCTTTTGGGTATTTGTGCTCACGATTGCAGTCAGTGGCCTGGTCGTACTTACTGTTGCCTTTCTGGTGTCCAGCTACTCCTACTCGCCGAGTGCGGGCGTTATCTCCACTGTTGTCGCGATCGCGACCGTTGCTGGCCTCTGGTGGGTGTTCAGTTTTCCTTATGGCAGAGAGGTACTTGCGTGGTATTTCCAGTTTTTCAGCCTGGATCTAAGGACCGCTGGCTCGCGGGCGAGCACGGACAGCATCCTGGATGAGATGGACGCTGCGCTGCAGGCTGACGAGGAGCAGTTCGTCAGATCGTTTGTCCAGAAAGGCGGACAAGGCTGGTCGGGAATTGTCGATCCGTCGTTCTTTGTGGGAGCAGTAACTGTCAGTGCGGCCAGCGGGATGGCTTGGGATGACTTCCTGAAAATGATGGCAAGGATTTTATCTGCAATGCGCCATGTTCCTGGCCCTGGAGATCCGGAGTCGTTCCTCCAGGAGGATGGGACGCTCGACCTTCAACTGCAGGAGATGCTCCTAGGTGATTGGAGGATGGCTAAAAGCGTCATGGGAGGAAATCCCGTGGGTCACTCGGTGGATGAGTCTGCTGCGTTCCATTGGGCTCTGTTCACTCGGGACTTCTTTAAGTCTCAGTGGTTTGTTCGGCTCCGAGCTGATCAATTTAATGTGATGCTGCGTCGGGCGGCGTCGGAGGGATTGGAACCGTCTGAACTGGCGGAACGAATTATCGACCGTTGGATTGATGGGACTCCGAACGGTGGAGAATGATGGCGCGTCGCGCGCTCTGATCCCTTGCGTAGTGGGTCGCTGAGTGCGCGCCCAAGCCGTCGGCTCCTTGGATGCCATGCGGTCGTCGCGGTCTAACCTGAAATTCATCGAGGCATGAAGCCGGGCTTCTGTTCGGCGAGTGCGTGAAGCCGGGCAAGGTAGTCCTGCGCCGTTGGCTCGGAGCCGTACCGGCGCCGCATCTCGGCAGCAAGTTCGCGGCTGGTCATGATCAGCGAAGGCACCGACTTACGACCCCCTTCGAGGGCCTGCTTCCCCATGATGAGCGCCTGCTCCAGGTCGCCTTCACGTGCTGCTGTTACGCCGAGCGTGACCCGTGCTTCCGCGTTTCGCATCGGCGAGCGCTCGGTTCCGTCGAAGTCGGTTCCTGCCCTCAGCACTTCATTGGCGAGGGCGCGCGCAAGTTTGTCTTCGCCGACCAGCCGGTAACAGTCCATCGCGTAGAAGTCGAACTTGGCAGGGTCCACGACGAAGTGGTTGTCCAAGTTCTCGGGGTACGGCATCGCTTCGAGCTTCCGTCGTCCCTTGTCCAGGGCTACCTCAACCTGCCGGCGGTCCCCAAGTCGTGCCCACGCCTTGGCTTCCTGGGCGGCGAGTTGTACTGCCACGCCGTGATGTGCCGCCGTCTCGGCTCCGGCCTGCGCTGCTGCGATGACACCGCGGTAGTCGCCGGTTGTGAGAGCGAACCATGCCCGCATCTCGTGCGCCCACCCGGCCACTTCTGCGTGGTCGGCTTCGGTTGCGAGAGAGAGGGCGGCACGGCGCGTCGACTCGGCCGCGTGACGGTCGCCCGTGTCGTACTCGACACAGCCGACCAACAGTGCGAGCCAACCGGACAGTGCGAGAACCTCGCGGTGCTGTGCGAGTGTGAGGCTCTTCGTGTGTAGCTCAACGACTCGGCGAAGCCACTGCCGCCCCTCTACGAGAAGCTGCTCGCTGGGCATGAACGGATACTCCGACGCGAGCCGATCAGTTGTGATCCGCAGAGCATCGAGCGTTGCGTTGTCGACGTCGGACCGGTTGAGTCGGCTCACAATCTCCAGCGTCTCCATGCCGCTCGCAGCCAGGATCTCTCGGTCCCCGTCTCGCCGCGCGGGCGCCGGGAAGAGTGCGTGCGTCACTGTGCCGAAAGTGGCCGCGATGATCGGTTGGTAGAAGTCGTTCGGCATCTGGCCTGACTCCCAGCGCTTCCACTGACGAATCATGCTCTCTTCCGCCGGCAGCTCTGTGGGAGCGTGCGCTCGCAGGGCCCTGACTGCGTCACGTTGAGACCAGTCGCGCGCCGTGCGTTCAGCCGCGATGCGTCGCGCCCATGCGGGCCTGTCGTCGGTCATGCGCCCTCCTCTGCGTGCCTGCTCCGAGTCTCCCGCGCGAGCCAGGGGGACAGGGAAGGTGACAGGCCGGTGTCACCGGACATGTCCCCTCCTCCGGTTTGTCGTCCCCCGACTGTCACTTACCTCTCAACTCCCGTTCGGCGCATGCTAGTTGCAGATCACGCACCACCCGGCGCGGAGCGACTTTCGAGCGCTTCGAGCCTGCCGCGCAGTTCCGAGACTTGGGAGGTGAGATGTTCGAGCTGGCGCAGGACTTCGGGAAGGTCGACACCCGCGTCGGTTCCGCTGTCTTCAATGGCTTGCTGCGGATCGAGGGCGTAGCTACCGCGCGACGTGGTCAGGATGAGCCCATCCTCGCGGAGGATCGCAAGGGCTCGTTGCACCGTCATTCCCGAGATTTTGAAGCGCGTAGCCAAGTCTCGTACGGAGCCCACATGGGACCCCGGCTTGATATCGCCACGTGCGATCTCTCGCCGCAGGATGTCGGCCGCCTGCTCGGACTCCGGTCTGGGGTCGTCTTTCGAGATTTCAGCGCTCATCACGGCATCGAGCGTACCCACCCCTAGTACGACCTAGCACGAATCTTCGCGGCCCTCTTGCGCCACGGAACGTGCTAGTACATGCTGTTACGTATCAGTACGGTGGGCTTGGAAGGGCTCCGCCGACTGAGTCTGTAAGTGCTTGACCTGCAAGGCCGCACGACCAGGAGCCCCGCATCGGACGGGGGGAGGCGACCCGGCGCCTTGGCATTCACCGGAGGGCTTAGACCGAAAGGTCACGTCTCCATACGCCTGCTTCGAGGCCGGACAGCTCTACCTGACACGGGAGCGCGGTCGCGATGAAGGAGACAAGAACAACCGTCCGGAACCGACCCGTGCCGCGCTCGCGGCCTGGGTTCTTCCGGAGTAGTCGCCGTCTCACCAACACGCCTGCGGCTGCTTCGGCTTCCTGTCCCTCTACTTCAGGAGCCTTCCATGCGTACGTACGTCGGCCGCCAACAGGCCATTTCCTCTGAGGACTTCGCGGAACTCGCGCTCGGCACCCCGATTGAGCTGTGGCTCGGAGTCGAGGGCGAGAGCGACGACGAGCGCGCCGCCCGTTTGGATGCGGCGCGCGACATCCTCGCCGACAACCCGAACCTCCTCGATGACCTGATCCGCATCGCGGCCCAGGTCATCGAGGAGAACCCCGACCTGTTCGAGGTCATCCCGCTGTCTCGTCCGGTCCGATGCCGTCGCTCGATGCGTAAGGGGGCGGCGGCATGAGTGAGGACCCGAACTTCCAGGACCGCATGTTCCTGGAGAGCGAGGCTGTTTATCAGCGCATCGTCGACGGCCAGGTGGCCGACGTGGAAGCCGAACTGATGGAGGCCCAGTTCCGGGCATCGCAGGACGGTGAGAGCGCATGAGCGCGTCAGAGACCATCGAGCGTCCGGCCGTGCCGCCGCTGATGACGCCGGAACTGTGGCTGTTAGGCGCGGTCGCCGTACTCGCGGCCGGGGTCGGGGGCCTGGGCCTGGCTTCTTCCTTCGAGGCGGTGTCCGCGGCTGGGGCGCGCTGGGGGTTTGCTTCCCCGTGGATGTTGCCTGTGGGCATCGACACGGCGATTCCGGTGTTCACCGCGGCGTTTCTGCTGCTGATCCGTACGGACATGCCGTTGGGCTGGGTGCGGTTCGTGCCGTGGGCGCTGACCGGGGTGACGTGCTGGCTCAACGTCGCGGCCGGACACTCGCTGTCCGCGAAGCTCGCGCACGGCACGATGCCGCTGCTGTGGGTGGTCCTGTCCGAGGTGGCCGCGCACGTCTACGCCTCCCGTATCGGCGCCGTCACCGGCCGGCGGATGGAGAAGATCCGCCGATCGCGCTGGCTGCTCGCCCCGCTGTCGACGTTCGCCCTGTGGCGCCGCATGACCCTGTGGGAGGTCACCTCCTACTCCGAAGCCTTGGGACGTGAGCGTGAGCGGCAGTTGGCCCGTGCGGAGCTACGCGAGCGGTTCGGCTGGCGGTGGCGTTCCAAGACTCCGCGGCCGGAGCGGGTGCTGTTGAAGCTGGGTGAGCTGGCCCCGGCCAACGACGACCTGTCGCCTGTCCCGCCGCAGGATGCGGAGCCGCCGAAGCAGGAGACGCCCAAGCCGCCGCGCAAGCGCACCGCCAAAGCCAAGACCGGCAAGGCGCCGCGGACTCCCGCTGAACTGCTCGCCGAAGCCCGCGAGGCCACGGCCGGGTGGGCGGATGACGCGATCAACGCCGAAGCGATCCGCACCACGCTGCACTGCTCGGCCGCGAACTCCCGCGTGCTGCGGGACCTGCTGCTCAGTGAGCGCGCGGACGGCCGGCGCCTGCACCCCATCGACAGCACCAACAGCCGCGAGGGGGCGGCAGCATGAGCACTCCGGCTACCGTCCTGTTCTCCGCACTGGCCCCGGCTGCGGGCTGGGCTGTCCACGCCTGGCGGCTGCGGGCCCGTCTCGACACGGCACGGCGTGACCCGCTGACCGGCTTACGGACCCGTGACGGGTTCACCCGCCGCGCCACCGCTCTGCTCAAGGACCCGCGCGCGGTGGTGGTGCTGGCCGACGTGGACCGCTTCAAGCAGATCAACGACACGTTCGGGCATGCGGCCGGGGACGCACTGTTGAAGGCGACCGCGGACCGGCTCACCCACTACGTGCAGGACTCCGGTGTGGCCGGGCGGCTCGGGGGTGATGAGTTCGCTGCTGTCGTCATCGATGACCACGGCACCGCTGGCGACCTGCTCGCCGTCCTGCATGCCGTGCTCGCCCGTCCGGTCGACGGCCAGGACCAGGCTGTACACACCACGGTCTCGCTCGGCTGGGTACGTGCCGCGGACTTCCCCGACGATGACTTGTCTGGGCTGCTGCGGCGGGCGGATGAGGCGATGTACGCGGCCAAGCAGGCTCGTGCCGGACTGCGTCGGGCCGGGCTGGGCTGGCTGTTCGCCACCGTCACCGGTCGCCGTGCCGGCCGGACCGGCGCCCGCACTGATGCGCCGGTTGTCGGGGTGGCGGCGTGATGTCCACGGCGTTCGGCAAGTGCTACGACCCCAACGGCACCCGGTACGGGGTCCCCACCTTCCCGTGGCGTTTCGCCCCGGACGGCTACGCCACCCGTCGTCAGCTCCGGGACCGCGGGCTGAGGCCCGGCGGACAGCCGATTGCGGCGCAGGTGATGCGCCGTCACCGGGGTCGGAAGTCCGGGGTGCAGGTCGCCTACCTCTACCGCGTCGACCGCGCCCGACCGGTGCGGCCGATGACCTCCCGCAAGTGGGGTGCGCTCGCCCTGGCGATGCTCGCTCGCCGCACCTGCCCGAAGTGCCAGTTGGACGCCGGATACGTCATTCCGACCTCGCTCGGAACGTGCGTGTCCTGCGCCTACCCCGAGGACAGCGCGCCGCATGACCAACCGCGGCGGGCCCGACCGCCCACCTCCTACAGCGACGGCCGGGCCCGCCCTTTCCCTCCCGAGAGAAGGAACTGTCAGTGAAACACCCCGATGACGACAACGAACTCTTCAACCGTCTGGAAGCCGAAATGACCGACCCTGCGGCCCCGTCCGGGGGTGAGGTGGTCGACCTCGGCAAGGCCCGGACCGCGCGCGGCGAGTCGACCGACCCGGCCCCCGACTCGTTGGCCGACTCCCGGCCGTCGCAGTCGGCCGACCCGGAGCCGACCGAGTCGGCCGACGGACGGCCGACGCTGGTCGACAGCACGGTGCCGACCGTGTCCGGTCCCGGTGTCATCGACCGGATCAAGAACTCCAAGCGGCTGGACGTCTTCCCGGCCTGGCTCAAGTCGGGCCACGAGTTCAAGGAAGCGCTCGGCTGGCTGGCCGGGCACGCCTGGCACACCGTCGCCTTCCACGCGGTCCGCGTGCCGTTCGTCTACCTGCCCAAACTGGCCTGGCGCGCCCCTCGCGGCGCGCTCAACACTCTGGGCAAGGTGGGCCGTTGGTCCGTGGATGCCGAGGGCGAGGCACTGCGGCAGTACACGGCTACCAACGAGCAGGTGGACGAGTACCTGAAACTCTCCCGGCAGCGTGACCGGCGCGTCCGCCTGCGGATGATCCTCACCGTCCTCGGCGCCGTCTTCGCCCTCGGACTCGCTCTGTTCCTGGTCTACGGCGCAGAGCTGATGACGCAGGCCATCGCCGCCACCGTGGCGGTGCTCGGCTTCGGGCTGGCCGGAGCGCCGGCCGATGCGCCGCTGGCAACGCGGGCAGTCATCAAGACCGAGGTGCAGAAGCTGACCAGCGACATCGTGGTCAAGGCCATGGCCTCCATCGGCATCGGCCAGATCGCGTCTGCGGTCGCCAAGGGGCAGGACGGCATCAAGTTCGTCGCCCCGATCACCCGCGAGGGACCGGGCTGGCGCGCCGACATCGACCTGCCGCTCGGTGTGACCCCGGCGGACGTCGCGGACCGGCGGGCTCGCCTCTGGCCTGCGCCGCCCGCTCGGGTGCGTGTGGCCGGACGCCGACCCCAACGAGCACGAGGGACGCCTGATCCTGTGGGTCGGGGACCGGGACCTGTCCAAGACCGGCATCGTCAAGTGGCAGCTCGCAGGCGCCCGCCGGCACGACGTCTTCAAGCGCGTGCCGTTCGGCATCGACCCGCGCGGACGGGCTCAGGCGGTGCCGCTGATCCAGCACAACGTGCTGATCGGCTCGCAGCCCGGCCAGGGCAAGACCGCCTCTGTCCGGGTGCTGGCCTGCGGTGCGGCGCTGGATCCGTCGGTGGAACTGTGGCTGCACGAGAACAAGGGCACCGGCGACCTGGACGAACTCGAATGCGTCTCGCACCGGTTCGTCTCCGGCATCCATGACGAAGCGATCGAGTACGCCGCCGACTCCCTCAAGCTGCTGCGCGCCGAGGTCATGCGCCGCGCAGCCGCGATCAAGAAGCTGCCGCGGGACCTGTGCCCGGACAAGCGCATCACCCGCTCCATCGCCGACAAGCGCTCACTCAAGCTGTGGCCGCTGCTCGCGGTGTTCGACGAGTGCCAGAACCTGTTCGCCCACGCCAAGTACGGCAAACAGGCAGGTGAGGACGCCGAGTTCATCATCAAGCTGGGCCGTGCCCTCGGGGTGATCCTGGTCCTGGCCACCCAGCGCCCGGACAAGGACTCACTGCCCACCGGGATCAGCGGCAACGTGTCCATCCGCTTCTGCCTCCGCGTGGCCGGCCAGGTCGAGAACGACATGATCCTCGGCACGTCCGCCTACAAGAACGGCGTGCGCGCCACCTCCTTCCGCCCGGAGATCGACGCCGGTAACGGCTACCTCGGAGGCGCCGGCGCGCTGCCGGTCGTGGTGCGCACCGCCTACCTGGACGACAACGCCACCCACGCGATCGCTCAGCGGGCGCTCGCGCTGCGCAAGGCCGAGGGCACCCTGTCTGGCGTGGCCATCGGGGAGGACGCCGAGAGCGCGGCCGGGCCGTCCTACGACCTGCTCGCCGATGTCGCCGCGGTCGTGCCGGTCTCGGAGAAGCGGGTGTGGAACGAGCGGATCGCCGCTCGGCTCGCGGAGCTGCGGCCGGAGATCTACGGCGGTTGGAAGGGCGAGAACGTCACCAGCGCGCTCAAGCCGCACGGCATCAAGACCACCGGCATCGCCGGGACCACCGACGACGGAGAGCGCACCACCCGCCGCGGCATCGTCCGCGACGAACTCACCACTGCGATTGCGGAGCGTGACGGAAACCGGGGCGCCGCCTAGCCCCGTACCACCGCTACCGGTAGCGGGCCCACCTGCTATCGGTAGCACCCCCGCTAGCACCCCAAACGGCACCCGATCAGGGAGCTAGCGGATAGCACCCCACCTGCGAAAACCCCGGAAAACGACCCGGAGGGACCCCGATGACCCCCATAGCCCTCGCTGTGGCATGCCTACTCGCCATCACGCTCTGTTATGCCGCTGTGTGTGCGGGGAGCCCGTTCGGCACCTGCCGCAAGTGCAACGGCTTCGGCTTCGCCATGACCACCGACCGCAAGGGACGGCCCAAGCGCGGCAAGCACTGCCGCCGCTGCAAGGGCCGCGGCAAACGCGTCCGCGTCGGCCGCTGGATCTGCAACCGCGCCTCACGGATCTATCGCGCAGGCACCCGCTGACACGAAAGGAGGCCACCCCATGGCCGTGACCGTCTCCCTGGTCCTGCTCTTCGGACTCGTCCTGTTCTTCCTGCTCCGCTCCAAGTCCCTCGGCTACGGCGCCGCGTTCATCGCCGCGATGTTCGGGTTCTTCCTCGCCTCCACCGGCGCCGCCGGACCCATCAACGAGCTCACCCGCGCCGTCATCAACGCCATCCCCGACCTGTGACAGGAGTCCGGCCGTGAACGAACAGATCATCGCCCGGCACTGGCTCGCCCTCATCGCCCCCAAGGCAGCGCCCGCCCTCGCCACGTCCACCGTGCTGATCCTGGCCCGGATGTGGAACGCCAACGGCGCCGAACACAGCGTCGGAAACGCCGTGCTGATGGCCGCGCTGTCCCTCGCCGCGGCGGCGGCCGGCGTGTGCGCGAGCATCGGCCAGGCCGGAGACCCCGTCATCGCCGGAACCGCGTTCGCCGCCTCCGGCGGGCTCGCCCTCGCGGGCGTGGCCGGATACGCCGACGGCCCCTCGCTGCCGCTCCTGCTGTGGGCGCTCGCCACCGCCATCGCGTACGGTCTCGCCGCCCGCTACTGGCGCACCGACCGCCGCGAGTGCGTCGCGCACGAGAGGTATGTCAGCGACCGGCGTGAGGAACGCGCCCACATCGAACGCGTGGAAACCATCCGCGGCACCACCCAGATCGAGGTGGCCCGCACCGGCGCTGCCTACGCCGAACAGCTCGCGCAGGCACTCGTCACCCGCGCAGCGCTGCCCGGCTTCGACCCCACGGCCCTGGAGCGCGCGAGCCTGCCACAGCTGCCCGCCCTCCACAGGTCGAAGGAGCACTGAGCCCGCGAGAGCGTCCACTGGCGCTCACCGCGGGGTTGGAGGCGGGAGCGCATGGAGCCCCAGTTTTCGGTACACGCTCTCGGGAGGATTGTTGGACACCCGCCATGCCAGGTCCTCGAAGTACGGCATGGCGTTGCGCTGACGCGCGCGGCGTTCGAGGTAGACGAAGGGCGCGAGTACGGTCCACGCGCGCAGCAGGCTCTTCCCGTAGGCGCCGATGATCAGGGATTCGTCGACGATGCCGTGCGCGACCAGTTTGCCCAGGTCGTTATAGAAGAGACCGGCCCGTTGCACATGCTTCTTGGCCTCCTCCGGGAGCTGAAGATAGGGCACCGGCTGTGGGTGATCGATTGCGAGCTGGTACAGCACGTACTCGACCGCCTCTAGGTAGTCGTCTCCCCGTGTGTCTTTGAACCCATCCATGATCATCGCCAGGATTGTCGACTTCCGGGATGACGTGAGCTGTCCCCACGCCAACCAGGCCGAGATCACCAGGGCGAGCACGGAAACCAACAACGTCACGATGTTCAGGGCCATTTCTAGTACCCCCACTTCTGCTGGCCTTGCGGTGTCACTTCGTTGCACCGCAAGGCTCTCGACAGCAGTTCCCACGACTGCACGTGTCGTTCCCGCTGTCTGCACTCGTACGTTCGATGCCCCGCGCAGTCCACGTGCAGACACACCCGAGGCGGGCGCCGTCTCACCACAAGCCTGCGCCCGCCCCGGTCCTCCCGTCCCTCTCAGAACTAGGAGACCTCCAGCATGACCGAACGAGCGTTATTCAGCGAGGGCCGTCCGGCCCACGCCACCTCATGGGGTAGCGATCGGCTGCGGCCGCGCCTCCTGGACTTGTTCTCGTGCGCTGGCGGCGCCGCCATGGGCTATGCCTGCGCTGGCTTCGCGGTGGACGGTGTGGACATCGCCGACCGGCCCAACTACCCCTTCCCGCATCACCGGGGCGACGCGCTGGAACGACTCGCCACGCTGATCCGCTCTGGGGAGATCGGACGGTACGCATTCGTGCACGCCTCCCCGCCGTGTCAGGACAAGTGCACGCTGACCGTTGGGACGAACCGGTCCCAAGGCTGGGGCGGTACCCATGAAGATCTGGTGGCACCCACCCGGGACCTGCTCGACAGGACTGGCTTGCCGTATCTCATGGAGCAGCCCAATGGCCGCGCAGAGATCCGCAAAGACCTCACGCTGTGCGGTGAGATGTTCGGGCTCGGCGTCATCCGCCACCGCAACTTCGAGTTGGGCGGGTGGACCGCTGAGCAGCCGGCGCACGTACCCCACCGCGGGCGGGTGAAGGGTTGGCGGCATGGTGAGTACTTCGATGGTCCGTACGTGGCTGCTTACGGCAACGGCGGGGGCAAGCCGTCCATCCCTGAGCTTCAGACTGCGATGGGCATCACGTGGACGGACGTCCGCGAGGAACTGACCGAGGCCATTCCGCCCGCCTATACAGAGTGGATCGGCCGCGCCTACCTCGCTTCACGTGCTGTGGAGGTGGCGGCATGAATAAGCACCTCCTGTATGCCGCGCTGGATGCGGCCGAACGGGGTTGGGCCGTGTTGCCGCTGCGCCCCGGTGACAAGCGGCCAGCCCTGCATGGCGAGGACGTCTGTCCTGGCATCGGCGATTGCGCGGCTGGCCATCGCAAGTGGGAAGAGCGAGCCACCATCGACCCGGACCGCATCCGCCGTGCCTGGGGCGACCTGCCGTTCAACGTGGGCATTGCGACCGGTCCGTCTGGGCTGGTCGTCGTCGACCTCGACATGCCCAAGCGCAGGAGCAGTGCGGACACGCCTTCCGGCGTGACGACCTTTCGTGCGCTCTGCGAGCGCGCCGGACAGGCCGTTCCCACCACCCACACGATCCGGACCGCAGGCGGCGGAGTCCACCTGTACTTCACCGCCCCGCCCGGAATTCGACTCGGCAACACGGCCGGACGGCTCGGCAAGCGCATCGACACCCGAGCCTGGGGTGGCTACGTCGTCGCCCCCGGCAGCCTTACCCCCACTGGTGCGTACGCCATCGTCGACGACACACCGCCCATCGTGCTGCCGGATTGGCTGCATGTTCGCCTGGCGACTCGTCAGGCATCGCGGGCGCTTATGGCTGCGCCGTCGTCCGCGCAGGCATCCAGCTACGCCGTAGCGGGTCTGAACGCGGAAATCACGTCCGTCCGGCAGGCCCCAGAGGGCGAGCGCAACGCCACGCTGCTGCGGGCCGCGCGAGCCCTGGGGCGGTTCATCGCGTGGGGCGACCTCCCCAGGGAGCAGGTTGAGGAGGCTCTTCAGTGGGCGGGGGAGCAGGCAGGTCTCTCGCTGCGGTCCTGTGAAGCGACCATTCGGAGCGGTCTGAACTGGTCGATTGCACGAAACCAGCGGGGGAGGGCCGCATGAGCACCCCGCCCCGCCTCCCACTGAAGAGCCTCCCCGCCACTTCGACCGGCCCGTGCGCCGCCGCACAAGCCGCGCTCGATCCGGCTGAGGGCGAGTCGACGGGCGGCGCCGAAGGCGTTATTTCAGCTCTTCGTCCTGACACGCAGCAGGGAGACGGCCGGTATCCGGTCGCCTGGCTCCACATCCGCGCTCCAAAAGGCGCGATCCCCACGGCCACATCGCGGTGCCTGTGCGGCAGGGACCTCAGCGCCGTGGGCCACCGCAGGGTGCTGGCCCTGATCAGCGACCACACCGCGCACCGCGACAACTGCCCGCTCCGCACTACCCAGGAAGGGAAGGCCGCGGCATGACCACCAAACCGCTGGCACACCCCACGGACGGCTCCGCTCTGCTCGATGAAGTGGAAGCCTTCCACCGCCGCTTCAACGTCTTCCCCCTCGAAGCGGCCTACGTCGCCGTGACGTTGTGGAACGCTCACGCGCACCTGCTCGACTGCTTCGACGCCACACCGAGGATCGCGTTCCTCTCACCGGAGCCCGGCTCGGGGAAGTCCCGCGCGCTGGAGATCATCGAAACCCTGGTGCCCAAGCCGCTCGTTGCGGCCAACGCATCCGCGTCGGTGCTCTTCCGCGCGGTGTCGACCCTGGAAACGCGACCCACGATCCTCTTCGACGAAGTAGACACCGTGTTCGGGCCCAAGGCCGGAGACAACGAGCCCCTGCGCGGGTTCCTGAATGCCGGACACCGCCGCGGAGTTGGTATGTGGCGCTGCGTCGGCGACGGTGCCAACCAGCAAGTACAGGAATTCCCCTCGTACTGCGCCGTAGCCATGGCAGGGCTCGGCTCGCTGCCGGACACGATCCTGACCCGCTCGGTCATCGTCCGCATGCGCCGCCGCGCGAGGAACGAATTCGTGGAGGCCTACCGGCAGCGCATCCACGAGAAGGAAGGCAACGCCCTGCGCGACCGGCTCGCTGACTGGGCCCAGTCCGTGCGGCACCTGGTCGACGGAGTGTTCCCCACGTTGCCTCCGGAGGTCACCGACCGGCCGGCGGACGTGTGGGAACCGCTGCTCGCGGTTGCCGATGCAGCCGGGGGAGCGTGGCCGGAGCGGGCTCGCGCGGCGTGCGTGGAACTGGTCAACGCTGCCAAAGTCGGGGACAAGGGCAGCATCGGTATCCGGCTCCTGACGGACCTGCGGGACTACGTGTTCAACGGCATCGACCGCCTGCCAACCGTCGCTGTCCTTGACCGCCTCCACAGCCTCGAAGAGGCCCCGTGGGCGGACATGAGCGGCAAGCCCCTCGACGCCCGCGGTCTCGCGCGAATGCTGCGCGAATACATGACTGCGGACAACACCCCGGTAGCGGCCCGGAACATCAAGACGGGCGGCAGCGTGATGAAGGGCTACTACGCCGCGGACCTTCACGATGCGTGGGAGCGCTACTGCCCCCCACCCCCTGAGAGTCCGCTACTTCCGCTACCTCCGCTACCGAGCAGGTCAGAGGCCTAGAAAAGTAGCGGCAAGCCCGGATTTATCCGCTACCCGCACCACCTCATCCGCTACCGGCCCACGGGCCGCCCTGTCGGCCAGTAGCGGCTCTATCCGCTACCTCCACCCCTATCCGCTACCTCGATCATGCCCCTGAGCAGGGCGGTAGCGGAGGTAGCGGAAGTAGCGGACCTGACAGGAAGGGGACCACCGCCCCTGGAACCCTGCCGAGGAGGCACGCCGCATGAGCACCGCCGTTGCACCTGCTGGACAACTCCTCTACCGGCCCGAAGAGGCCGCGAAAGCTCTCAGGATCGGCCGCTCGATGGTCTACGAGGAGATACGCCTCGGACGACTCCAGACCGTTCGCATCGGTCGTCGTCGACTCGTACCGCCTGAGTACATCGAGCAGTACGTCGAACTCCTCAAGCGTGAGGCAGAAGCCACCGCCTGAACTCCCAACCATCCACTGCAACAGGGCCGCGCCCCGAAGGGCGCGGCCCTGTCCTATGGAGGCACAACGCCGCATGACCGAGACGCCGAAACGCACCACCAGAGCAGGCCACGGTGCGGACACGATCTATTGGGACCCCGTCAAGAAGAGCTACGTAGGGGCCGTCTCTCTGGGGTACGCGCCGAATGGCAAGCGCCGTCGACCGAAGGTGTACGGCAAGACGAAGACCGAAGTCCGTCAGAAGATCAGGGATTTGAAGAAGGAGGTGCAGACGGGCGTCAAGGCGCCAGCCAACTACACCGTGGCCGACGCGGTGGACGACTGGTTGGAGCGTGGGCTTAAGGGACGCGATGAGAAGGGCACCATCGGCAAGAACCGCTCGATGGCGAACAAGCACCTGATCCCGCTCATCGGCAAGGCCAAGCTGAAGGAACTCAGCGCGGACGACGTCGACGACTGGTTGGACGGCAGGGCCGAATTCTTGGCGACGCGAAGCCTGCGCGACCTGCTCGCCATCCTGCGCCGCTCCATCGCGCACGCTCAGCGACGGGACAAGGCCGCACGGAACGTCGCCCTACTCGTGACCGCGCCAGAGGGACGCCCCGGTCGTCCGAGCAAGGCTCTGAACCTGGAGCAGGCAAAGGCCGTGCTCGTCGCCGCTCGGCCGTCACGGCTGTACGCCTATCTCGTGGTCTCGCTCCTCAGCGGCGTTCGCACCGAGGAAGCGCGTCCCCTTACGTGGGACCACGTTTTCCTGTCACCGCTGGAGGGGGTGCCGCAGCACGTCGCGGTGTGGCGTTCGGTGCGTAAGCACGGGGAGACCAAGACCAGGAAGAGCCGCAGGACCATTGCTCTGCCGAAGCAGGTGGTCGACGTCCTCGAAGAGCACCTGAGGTGGCAAAAGCAGGAGCGGGCCTCGAAGGGGATGCCCTGGAGCCCGGCCGGCCGTGTCTTCACGACTCGGAGCGGCGAACCGCTCGATGCCGCCAACGTCCGGCGAGACTTCAAGGCCATCGTGAAGAAAGCAGGACTGGAGCCGGAGTGGACACCGCGGGAGCTACGGCACAGCTTCGTGTCCCTGCTTTCGGATCACGGGATCCCGTTGGAGCGGATCGCGCTCCTGGTCGGTCACAGCAGTCAGGCGACGACGGAAGCGGTTTACCGGAAGCAGCTCCGCCCGGTGATCACGCAGGGGGCCGAAGCGATGGACGAGATCTTCGCTGACGCCGATGAAGGGGCAGAGGTCCACAGGGCTTGACCCAAAGCCTTTGGCCCCCTGTTTGGCCCCCGGATACGACAGAGGCCACATACGGATCTCCGTATGTGGCCTCTGACCAGCGTCGGGGTGGCGGGATTTGAACCCACGACCTCTTCGTCCCGAACGAAGCGCGCTGCCAAGCTGCGCTACACCCCGATTGTCGCTGCTCTCGCGGCGACGTCGTTTACTTTAGCCCACCGGTGGCCTGAGACGAAATCCGGTTTTCTGGGCGTCGGACGTGGCGCCGGACCGGGTCGGGGCGCAGGTGGTCGAGGACGACGACGAGGAGGGCGAGGAGGTAGAAGGCGACGCCCAGGACGGCGGTGTTGCCGAGGATGCCTCCGTAGCCGTGTCGGTCCACGTCGACGAAGGGGTAGAGGTAGCGCACCGGGGTGCCGGCCGTCAGCATCGCGCCGCGGGCCAGGCAGAAGGTCAGGTAGGCGAGGGGGTAGATCAGCCAGGTCGCCGCGTTGCGCAACGCCAGCGGGGTCGGGCGGGTCAGCAGCAGCCAGTCGAGGACCACGGCGATCGGCGTGACCGTGTGGAGGAGCTGGCCGGCGACCGCGTGCCAGCCGGGGAGCGTGTCGTTGCCTCCGGTCATGGAGAACGGGGTCGACTCGTTCGCCAGGAGCAGGTGATAGACCAGGCCCGTGATCGAGATGTAGATCAGTGTGCCGCCGGTCAGTACCCCAGGGAGGGGCCTGCGCGCCGACCAGGCCCGGCGGGCCGACGCCGCGAAGACCACGGCGACGAGCAGATTGGTCTGGATCGTGAAGTAGCTCAGTACCCGGACCGGGGTGCCCAGCCTGATCTCGATGGCCACGCCCGTCGCCGCGGCGAGGGCCACCAGGATGCGGTAGGCAGCCGTGGCGGGGCGGCGGGCAGGGGCCACGACCGCCGTCGCGGGGACGAAGGAGCGGTTCGACGGGAGGATGCCCGGTATCGCGGGGAGATCGGGTATGTCCCTGGGTATGGGGTTGATCATGTCCCCACGCTAAGCAGAGCGGGGCATTTGGGCGATATGGGTCGACCGATCGGGTTACGTGACCAGTCGGGATGTTGTTCGGGAGCGCGGTCGGGGGCGCACTCGGTGACGGTTCGTGTCGGTGGAGTTCTGTACCGTTCTCGGCAGCCTGGGGAAGCCGAGCCTGTGACGTAGAAGGTCGGCTTGGCCCGGTGCGGTCCCGTCCCGTCCAGTCCGATCTGGTCTGGTCTGGTCGGGGGATGTACTCCGGTCCCGACTCCTCCGGCCGCCGCCCTTCGGTCATCGACCGGGCGGCGACCCTCGGGCTCCGGTCCCGGTCCCTTTACCTTCGCTCCACCAGCGTCAGCAGTGACGCCTCCGGCGGGCAGGCGAAGCGGACCGGTGTGTAGCGGCTCGCGCCGCAGCCTGCCGAGACGTGCATGTACGAGGTCCGGCCCTCCGCCGTGTGCCGAGAGAGGCCCTTGACGCGGTCCGTGTCCAGGTCGCAGTTGGTGACGAAGGCGCCGTAGAAGGGGAGGCAGATCTGGCCGCCGTGGGTGTGGCCCGCCAGGATCAGGGGGTATCCGTCGGCGGTGAAGGCGTCCAGGCTGCGCAGGTACGGCGCGTGCACCACGCCCATCGAGAAGTCGGCGGACTCGGACGGGCCGCCGGCCACGCGCGCGTAGCGGTCGCGCTTGATGTGGGGGTCGTCCAGGCCGGTCAGCTCGATCGCCGCGCCTTCTATCTTCAGCGTTCCCCGGGTGTTCGTCAGGTTCAGCCAGCCCGCGGTGTCGAAGCCGTCGCGCAGGTCCTCCCACGGGTTGTGGACGGCGCCCACGACCGGCTTGTTGCCGTTCAGCCCGTGACGACCCGCGGCCTTCTCGAACAAGTAGCGGGCGGGGTTGCGGAGCGTGGGGCCGTAGTAGTCGTTCGAGCCGAAGACGTAGGCGCCCGGGAACTCCATCAGGGGGCCGAGCGCGTCCAGCACCTCGGGCACGCCCTCCGGGTCCGAGAGGTTGTCCCCGGTGTTGATCACGAAGTCGGGGCGCAGGCCGGCCAGGGAGCGCAGCCAGCGCTGCTTCTTGCGCTGTCCGCTCACCATGTGGATGTCGGAGACCTGGAGGATGCGCAGCGGCCGCATTCCCGGCGGCAGGACCGGGACGGTCACCCGCCGCAGGCGGAAGGATCGGGCCTCGAACCCCGCCGAGTACAGCAGACCGGCGGCGCCCACCGCCGTGATTCCCAGGGGTACTCCGTATCGCGCGCGCATGCGTCCATCGTGTCAGACTCCGGCGAGCGCTCTCACCCGCCTGTGGACAGCCGGGAAACCCCCGACAGGGAGCCGGGAAACCCCGGACGGGGGCTGTGGGGAAGGAGCGGTTCCGGGCGGGCTCCGGGCCGCTGCCGGGCGCGCTGCGAAATCAACAGGCGTCCGTGTCACCACACCTGCGACACTTGACGCCATGACCACGCTCAAGTCGAAGTTGCAGGAAGACCTCAACGCCGCGATCAAGGGGCGCGACGAGCTCCGCTCCTCGACGCTCCGGCTGACCCTCTCCGCGATCACCAATGAGGAGGTCGCGGGCAAGATCAAGCGCGAACTCTCCGACGACGAAGTGCAGAAGGTGATCGCCCGCGAGGCGAAGAAGCGCCGTGAGGCGGCTGAGGCCTTCACGCAGGGCGGGCGCCCCGAGTCGGCCGAGCGTGAGCGGGCGGAGGGCGAGGTGCTCGCCACGTACCTGCCCAAGCAGCTGTCCGACGACGAGCTTCGGCAGATCGTGGCCCAGGCCGTCGAGGAGGCGAAGGCGGCCGGCGCCGAGGGCCCGCGCGCGATGGGTGCCGTCATGAAGATCGTGAACCCGAAGGTGGCCGGGCAGGCCGAGGGCGGTCGTGTCGCCGCCGTCGTGAAGCAGCTGCTCGCGGGCTGACGCCACGCCGGTCGGGCTCGGTTGCGTCGCCACCGTTGTGCGCGGCTGATCGCGGGCTGACCACGCCGGTCGGGGTCCGGTCGCGTCGCGATGGACCAGCGCCCCACGGGTGTACGGCCCGCCATGGCGTCCCCGCACGCCGAACACCCCTTACGCCGAACGCCCCGTGGGCCAGGATCGACTCCTGGCCCACGGGGCGTTCGTGCGCTCGCGCGTCCGCTCCCGGCGTACGGGTCAGCGTTGGCCGCCGTTTCCGTTGCCGTTGTTCGTGTTGCCCTGGATGAAGCCGTCGGGGAGGGAGAAGGAAGGCGTCGGGAATGTCACTCCGCCGTCGGACTGGCCGCTGATGGTGTTGCCGTTGATGGTGTTGCCGTTCCCCCTGCCGCCGTGGCGGCCGCGGCCCTTGTTCCCGTCGTCGCCCTGGTCCTGGCCCTTGTTCTTGTCGGGGTCGGGGATGTTGATCAGGTTGAAGGACGGGGCGTCCTTGCCGTCGAGAGCGCCGGTCATCAGGTCCCGCCAGATCGGGCCGGGGACCTGACCGCCGTACACCTTGTCCTGGTAGACGCCGCCGATCACGATGTGCTCCATGCGGACCTGCTGGGTGGCGCTGCCGACCCAGACGGCGCCGGAGAGGTTCGGCGTGTAGCCGACGAACCAGGCGTTCTTGCGCGAGTCGGTGGTACCCGTCTTACCGGCGTTGTCGCGGTCGGCGAGGCCGGCCTGCTGGCCCGTACCGGAGTCGATCACGCCGCTCAGCAGGCTGTTGACGGTGTCCGCGGTCGGCTCCGACATGGCCCGCGAGCAGGTCGACTTGGGCACGTCCAGGGACTTCTCACGGCCGCCGATCTGCTGGCTGATCGACTCGATGGCGACCGGGGTGCAGTACATGCCGCGGGAGGCGAAGGCGGCGTAGGCCGTGGCCATGGTGAGCGGCGAGATGCCCTTGGCGCCCAGGGCGATGGAGGGCACCTCGGGCAGCTTGTCGCCGTTGCCCTGGACCACGCCGAGCTTGTCGATCTGGTTCATCACCGGGCACAGCCCGATGTCGGAGATCATCTGCACGAAGTAGGTGTTGACCGACTTGGCCATCGCCTCCTTCAGCTGATACGGGCCCTTCTCGGACGCGCTCTCGTTCGGGACGCGCTCGTTCGCCTGGTTCGTCCACGGCTTGCTGCTGCAGGTCTGCACGGGGCTGGGGTACAGCATCGAGTTCGGCGAGGAGTACTCCTGCGTCGCCGGCCGGCCCTGCTCCAGCGCGGCCGCGGCCACGAACGGCTTGAACGTCGAACCGGTCGGGAAGCCGTAGTTCGAGCCGCCCATGTCGTAGTTGACCGAGTAGTTGTACTCGGTCTCGTTCTTTCCGTAGCCGTACGGCTTGGACTGGCCCATCCCGAGGATCTTCCCGGTGCCGGGCTCGACCAGGGTGGCCGCCGCGGCGACCTTGTCGGACTTCCATACGTGCTTCTTCAGCGACGCCTGGATCGACGCCTGGGACTGCGGGTCGAGCGTCGTACGGATCGTCAGGCCGCCCTGGTTCCAGACCTTCGCCCGGTCCTCCTTGGTCTTGCCGAAGACCGGGTCGCTCAGGAAGACGTGCTCCACGTACTTGCAGAAGAAGCCGGCGCCCTTGATCGCCGTGATGCAGCCGTTCTTCGGCTGGCTGACGTGCAGCCCGAGCTTCGTCGCCTTGGCGGCGTCGGCCTGCTCCTGGGAGATGTCGTGCACCTCGGCCATGCGCTGCAGCACGGTGTTGCGGCGCTTGAGGGCCTCCTCCTCGTCGTTGACCGGGTCGTACCGGCTCGGCGACTGGACGATGCCCGCGAGGAGCGCCGCCTCCTGGAGCTTCAGGTTCTTGGCGGGCTTGGAGAAGTAGCGCTGGGAGGCGGCCTCGATGCCGTACGCCTGCTCCCCGAAGAACGTGATGTTCAGGTAGTTCTCGAGGATCTTCTTCTTGCCCAGCTTCTCTTCCAGCTGGATCGCGTACTTGAGCTCACGGATCTTGCGGCCGATGGTCTGCTGGGTGGCCTGGGCGACCTTGGTCGGGTCGTCGCCGGCCTCCTCCACGAAGTAGTTCTTCACCAGCTGCTGGGTCAGCGTGGAGGCGCCCTGGGCCACGCCGCCGTTCTGCGCGTTCTGGTTGACCGCGCGCAGGATGCCCTTCAGGTCGATCGCACCGTGCTGGTAGAAGCGCGAGTCCTCGATCGCGACGATCGCCTTCTGCATGTAGGGCGAGATGTCCTTGAGGTCGACCACCGTGCGGTCGCGCGAGTAGACGGTCGCGATCTGACCGCCCTTGCTGTCCAGGATCGTGGTCCGCTGACTCAGCGACGGACTCTTCAGATTGTCCGGAATGTCATCGAATCCCTGGACCGAACCCTTGGCCGCCAGACCGAGCGCGCCCGCGGCGGGCAGCGCGATTCCGGCCATGACGGCGCCCGCGAGCACGCTGACACCGAGGAACTTGGCGGCCTGCTGCGTAGGGGACAGACCACCGCCCGAGCGCTTCTTTGGCATGAGGGCAGCCTACGTTCTCATTTGCCGGACACGCGTATATGCCTTGGCCTAAGCTGCTCCCAACTGTCACAGCAGTGCGGCCACGTATCAATACGTCCGGCGACCCCGAATCGTTCCGGAGGTTCCGCGCTCTTGTGGAGCACGTGTCCGAATCAGCCTCGTGTGTCACGTGGCGTCCGTTGTGACTCGACCCAAGTGTCCCGGTTCGCCGGGATGGTCGCGTATGTCCCCGGCTCACTCCCCCGGGTGATCTGCCGCTTACGCATAGTCCGTTCGGGCCATTCAAGATTGGGCCCGAAGGGGGTGTTGCGCTGTGCCCACCTTCCGTAACGTCCTCAACTGGCGGCGGTGAATATGCCGCTGCCGCCGTGGGGGAGCCTCGATTCGGGAGAGGACGGCGCCGGTATGGGCTGGGTAACCGACTGGAGTGCGCAGGCGGCCTGCCGCACTACCGATCCAGATGAACTGTTCGTTCAAGGAGCAGCGCAGAACAGGGCCAAGGCGGTGTGCACCGGATGTCCGGTGCGCACGGAGTGCCTCGCCGATGCGCTCGACAACCGCGTCGAATTCGGCGTGTGGGGTGGTATGACCGAGCGTGAACGCCGCGCGCTGCTGCGCCGGCGGCCGACCGTCACCTCGTGGCGGCGCCTGCTCGAGACCGCGCGTACGGAGTACGAGCGTGGGGCGGGCCTGCTGCCCCTCGACGAGGAAGAGGTGTACGAGCGCTACGCGGCGGTGGGCTGAGGGGAGTTCGCCCATCGCGGCCAGGACGCCGCTCTCGGGCCCCTCGGATCCGTGCGGGCCCTGCCGGGGCCCGTCCGGCGGTCGCGGGGCCGAGCAGGGCCTTGAAGGCCCCTTCAGGGTCTTCGGCGGAGCGTCTTCGCCCGCGCCTCTTCAAGGGCTCCGTTTCAAGGGCTCCGTGCTCAGCTTTCGGGAAGCTCCGGCCGGTGGGCCGCGAGCCTGTTCCCGATGTCCCGCAGCCCCGACAGATCGTGGACGTCGCCGGGCAGCGCGGCCACTTCCGCCACCGGCACCTCCGGGTGACGCGCGGCGAAGCGGTCACGCGTGCGCTGCTCGCGGGAGAGCAGTTGCATGCGCTCGGCGTGGAGCCGCAGCAGGCCCGCGGTGAGCTGGTCGATGGAGCGCTCGGGGTCCGTGGCGGCGGTTGTGTCCGTGGCGGTGCTGTGGTCCGTCGCTGTGCTGTGGTCCGTCGCGGTGCCGCGGTCCGTGCCGGCTGTCCTGTCCGTGATGGCGGGGGAGCCTTCGTCAGGAGCTGATGCACCGGAAGCCGGTGATTCTGAACTGCCGTACGTGCCACGAGAGTTACGAAGTCCAGCTTTCCCGTCCGCCTGATCCACAATGCGGGCGTCGGCAAGATTTTCCGCGACGGAGGATTCCGGGTTCTCCGCGGCCGCGGGGTCGGGGTGCTCCGCCTCGGCGGAATCGAGATCCTCCGCGGCGGCGAGCGCCCGCTCGGCGGACAGCTGCGTGGCCCCGCTGCCGTGCACCCGGTTGAGCACCAGCCCGGCGAACGGCATCTCCTCCGCGGCCAGCCGCTCCACGAAGTACGCGGCCTCGCGCAGCGCGTCCCGCTCGGGCGCCGCCACCACCAGGAACGCAGTGCCGGGCGCCTGGAGCAGCTTGTACGTGGCATCGGCCCGGGTGCGGAAGCCGCCGAAGGTGGTGTCCATGGCCGCGACGAACGTCTGCACGTCCTTGAGGAGCTGACCCCCGAGGAGCTTGCCCAGGGTGCCCGTCATCATCGACATCCCGACGTTCAGGAACTTCATGCCCGCGCGGCCGCCCAGCTTCGCCGGCGCCGTCAGCAGCCGGATCAGCCGCCCGTCGAGGAAGGAACCGAGCCGCTTCGGTGCGTCCAGGAAGTCCAGCGCCGAGCGGGAGGGCGGCGTGTCGACCACGATCAGGTCCCACTCGTCGCGCGCCCGCAACTGGCCCAGCTTCTCCATCGCCATGTATTCCTGCGTGCCCGCGAAGCCCGCCGAAAGCGACTGGTAGAAGGGGTTGCCGAGGATGGCCGCCGCCCGGTCGCCGTCCGCGTGCGCCTCGACGATCTCGTCGAACGTGCGCTTCATGTCGAGCATCATGGCGTGCAGTTCGCCGCTCCCCTCGACGCCCTTCACCCGGCGCGGAGTGTTGTCGAGGGAGTCGATGCCCATGGACTGCGCCAGCCTGCGCGCGGGGTCGATGGTGAGCACGACCACCTTGCGGCCGCGCTCCGCGGCACGCAGCCCGAGGGCCGCCGCCGTGGTCGTCTTGCCGACACCGCCCGAGCCGCAGCACACCACGATGCGGGTCTGCGGGTCGTCGAGCAGCGGATCGAGATCGAGGACGCGGGCGGAGTCCAGGCTCATGACATCCCTTGCTTGCGCAGCTGTGCGGCCAGTTCGTACAGGCCCGCCAGATCCAGGCCCTCGGCGAGCAGCGGGAGTTCGTGCAGCGGCAGGCCCAGTTCGGCCAGCACGCTCCGCTGCTCCGTCTCCAGTGTGTACCGCTCGGCGTATTCGTCGGCCTGTTGGAGCAGCGGTCCCACCAGCCGCTCGGCCAGGCCGCCGCGCCGCGCGCCGCCGAGACCGGCCGAGGAGAGCGACTTGGCGATCGCCGTACGGGGGGTGGTCTCGGCGAGGGCCAGGTCGACGCCGTCGAGGAGTGCCGGGCGCACCATGTTCACGATGATCCGGCCCACGGGGAGCTTCGCGGCACGCAGCTCCGCGATCCCGTCCGCGGTCTCCTGTACGGGCATCTCCTCCAGCAGCGTCACCAGGTGGACCGCCGTCTCGGGCGACTTGAGGACGCGCATGACGGCCTGGGCCTGATTGTGTATCGGGCCGATCTTCGCGAGGCCGGCGACCTCGTCGTTGACGTTCAGGAAGCGGGTGATGCGGCCGGTGGGGGGCGCGTCCATCACCACGTAGTCGTACGTGAAGCGGCCGCTCTTCTCCTTGCGCCGCACCGCCTCGCAGGCTTTGCCGGTCAGGAGGACGTCCCGCAGCCCGGGGGCGATGGTGGTCGCGAAGTCGATCGCGCCGAGCTTCTTCAGGGCGCGGCCGGCTCCGCCCAGTTTGTAGAACATCTGGAGGTAGTCCAGCAACGCCAGTTCGGGGTCGATGGCGAGGGCGTACACCTCCCCGCCCCCCGGAGCGACGGCGATCTTCCGCTCCTCGTAGGGCAGCGCTTCTGTCTCGAAGAGCTGCGCGATGCCCTGCCTGCCCTCGACCTCGACCAGAAGGGCGCGCTTGCCCTCGGTCGCGAGGGCGAGCGCGAGGGCTGCGGCCACCGTGGTCTTGCCGGTACCGCCCTTGCCGCTGACGACCTGGAGCCTGCTCACGTATTCGAGCCTAACCAGTCCGCCGCCGGAGTAAGCAGGAGGCTGTGGACAAGCGGTGCCGTCGGCGTCGCTCGCGGCGGGTGGCTCGGGCGGGAGACGGTGGTCGTCAGCGGCTACAGTCGGCCACATGACCAAATGGGAATACGCCACTGTGCCGCTGCTCGTCCACGCCACGAAGCAGATTCTGGACACCTGGGGCGAGGACGGCTGGGAGCTCGTGCAGGTCGTGCCCGGCCCCAACAACCCCGAGCAGCTCGTGGCCTACCTGAAGCGCGAGAAGTCCGCATGAGCGGGGCTGTCGAGGCGAAGCTCGCCGAGCTGGGACTGACCCTTCCGGACGTCGTTCCGCCGCTGGCCGCGTACCAGCCCGCCGTGCAGTCGGGCGTGTACGTGTACACCGCCGGGCAGCTTCCGATGGTGGACGGGAAGCTTCCGGTCACCGGGAAGGTGGGGGCCGAGGTCACGGCCGAGGAGGCCAAGGGACTGGCCCGTACGTGCGCGCTGAACGCCCTGGCGGCGGTGAAGTCGGTCGTGGGCGACCTCGACCGCATCGCGCGTGTCGTCAAGGTCGTGGGTTTCGTCGCCTCGGCGTCGGACTTCACCGGGCAGCCGGGTGTCCTGAACGGGGCGAGCGAGCTGCTGGGTGCGGTCCTCGGCGACAAGGGCGTGCACGCCCGGAGCGCGGTCGGTGTGGCCGTGCTGCCGCTGGACGCGCCGGTCGAGGTCGAGATCCAGGTGGAGCTCACGCACGCGTAGCCCTCCGGGGGGTCACCGGGCCGGGCCGGGTCGGGTCCGGTGGGTGAGTCGGGGCCGTGCCGGTACATCCGCCCGCATCCGAACGGATCCCAGCGGCGTCGCGAGGCGTGCGCGGGTGACGATCCGTCCGGCCTGCGGGCATCTGATGTACCGGCACGGCCCCTCCCGCGCGTACCCGGCTGCGGGTGCGTCGGTGCGGCCGGTCCGCATTCCAGCCCCGGCCGGTCCGCATTCCAGGCCCGGTCGGGGAGGATTCAGCCCCTCCGGCGTCTGAGGAGCGGGGGCCGGGGCGGAGCGGCGGAAGTCGCCTGTGGGGCGGTGAGGCCTCGAACATCCGCCCGGCTCGGGATAGCCTCCGGCCATGGGGAATGGGCAATGGTTTCCGGCGGAGTGGCCGGAGCGGATTCGGGCGCTGGCCGAGGGCACGCTGACGCCGGTCACGCCCCGGCGCGCCGCCACGGTGATGCTGGTCAAGGACGGCGAGACCGGCCCCGTGGTCCACATGCTGCGCCGGCGCACCTCCATGGCCTTCGCCGGAGGCGCGTACGCGTATCCGGGCGGCGGCGTGGACCCGCGCGACGACGAGCAGCAGATCCGCTGGGCCGGGCCCACGCGTGCGTGGTGGGCGCAGCGGCTCGGCGTGGACGAGACCTCCGCCCAGGCCATCGTCTGCGCGGCCGTACGGGAGACGTACGAGGAGGCGGGCGTCCTGCTCGCCGGCCCCAGCCCGGACAGCGTGGTCGGTGACACCACGGGGGACGACTGGGAGGCGGACCGGGCGGCCCTGGTCGCCAGGGACCTGTCCTTCGCCGAGTTCCTCGACCGCA
Organism: Streptomyces sp. NPDC021080; assembly: GCF_044333225.1. NCBI lineage: Bacteria > Bacillati > Actinomycetota > Actinomycetes > Kitasatosporales > Streptomycetaceae > Streptomyces > Streptomyces sp. NPDC021080. The sequence goes on from NZ_JBIRQM010000015.1 coordinate 127,584, forward strand.
GAGGGCTCGTGCTCCGTTCGGACCTGCTCGGGGCCTGGGCCCGCTGGATCACACCGGAGTTCGAGGCCCGCCGCTACGACACGTGGTTCTTCGTGGCCGTCCTCCCGGAGGGCCAGCGCACGCGGAACGCCTCCACGGAGGCCGACCGCACGGTGTGGATCCGTCCGGCCGACGCGGCGGCCGGTTACGACAAGGGCGAGCTGCTGATGATGCCGCCCACCATCGCGACCCTGCGCGGGATCGTGGCGTACGAGAGGGCCGCCGACGCCCTCGCCGGCGCGGCCGCCCGTGATCTGACCCCGGTCCTGGCCGAGGCGCGCCTGGAGGACGGCGAGGTCGTTCTCTCCTGGCCCGGGCACGACGAGTTCACCAAGCACATCCCGACCGGCGGAGCGTCCGCATGACCGACGCAGCAGCCCTTCCCGGCCGGCCGCGCGGCGCGGTCCTCTCCGGCCCCGCCACCGCGCGCGCGGTGAACGTCCTCGCTCCCAACGCCTCCGCGATGACCCTGGACGGCACGAACACGTGGATCGTGTCCGAGCCGGACTCCGAGCTCGCCGTCGTCATCGACCCGGGCCCCCTGGACGACGTACACCTGCGCACGGTCCTGGACACGGCCGAGAAGGCCGGGAAGCGTGTCGCGCTGACCCTGCTCACGCACGGGCATCCCGATCACGCGGAGGGCGCGTCGCGCTTCTCCGAACTGACGGGCACCGCCGTGCGCGCCCTGGACCCCGCGCTGCGGCTCGGGGACGAGGGGCTGGCCGCGGGAGACGTGATCGGCCTCGACGGGCTCGAACTGCGCGTCGTGTCGACGCCCGGGCACACCTCCGACTCGCTGTGCTTCCATCTCCCGGCCGACCGGGCCGTGCTGACCGGGGACACCGTCCTGGGGCGCGGTACGACCATGGTGGCCCATCCCGACGGGCGTCTGGGCGACTATCTCGACTCGCTGCGCCGGCTGCGCTCGCTGACGGTCGACGACGGCGTGCACACCGTCCTGCCCGGTCACGGGCCGGTCCTCGACGACGCACAGGGCGCGGTCGAGTTCTATCTCGCTCATCGTGCCCACCGGCTCGCCCAGGTCGAGACCGCCGTCGAGAACGGCCTGCGGGCGCCGGAAGAGGTCGTCGCCCACGTCTACGCGGACGTGGACCGGTCGCTGTGGCCCGCGGCCGAGCTGTCCGTGCGGGCGCAGATGGACTATCTGCGGGAGCACGGGCTCATCTAGGGCGGACGGGAACGGTCGGACAGGGCCTGGGTCCCGTCCGGGCCGCGGCGATCCGCTCGCGCCGGTGCGGCAGCAGCAGGTCGAGGTCGGAGCGGCCCGGGCGTGCGGTGCCGCGCGGGATCGGGCCGTAGAGGTACGCGTCGTCGAGCCGGCCCCGAAGACGTCCGCGAGGCGGTCACGGGCCGCCGCGACGACGGGCCGGAAGACGTGGGGCACGCGCGCTAGTGATCCTTCGCGCTCGATGCATCCCTAGGCGTCGAGCCCTCTGCGGGGTTCCTGCGCGGGCATGCGCCCACTGTGCCGCGAAGGGGAGCCGTTCCGCAGGTCGTTCACGGCTGTACGGGTCGGCCCGGGGAGCCCGCGGGCGCGCTCTGCCCCGGAAGGGTGACGTCGACGGGGTCCCGCCTCGGAAGGAGGCGGGACCCCGTCGACGTACGGTCACAGGCGTCAGCGCGAGCGCTTGGCGAGCCGCTCCACGTCCAGGAGGATCACCGCGCGGGCCTCCAGGCGGAGCCAGCCGCGGCCCGCGAAGTCGGCGAGCGCCTTGTTGACGGTCTCGCGGGAGGCGCCGACGAGCTGGGCCAGCTCCTCCTGGGTGAGGTCGTGCACGACGTGGATGCCCTCTTCGGACTGCACACCGAAGCGGCGCGACAGGTCGAGAAGGGCGCGCGCGACACGGCCGGGCACGTCCGAGAAGACCAGGTCGGACATCTGGTCGTTGGTCTTGCGCAGGCGCCGGGCGACGGCGCGCAGCAGGGCGGCGGCCACCTCGGGCCGCGCGTTCAGCCAGGGCTGGAGGTCGCCGTGGCCGAGGCCGAGCAGCTTGACCTCGGTGAGCGCGGTGGCGGTCGCCGTGCGCGGGCCCGGGTCGAACAGCGACAGTTCGCCGATCAGCTCGCCGGGGCCGAGGACGGCGAGCATGTTCTCGCGTCCGTCGGGGGAGGTGCGGTGGAGCTTCACCTTGCCCTCGGTGACCACATAGAGGCGGTCGCCGGGGTCGCCCTCATGGAAGAGGGCGTCGCCTCGCGCGAGGGTCACCTCACTCATGGAGGCGCGGAGCTCCGCGGCCTGCTCGTCATCGAGCGCCGCGAAGAGCGGGGCGCGCCGCAGAACGTCGTCCACGAGTTCTCTCCTTGTCGGCCTGCTCAGGGGATCTTGCTCCCCCTTGGTACCAGGGGACCGTGTTCCCCATCTTGCCGGACGGTCCAAACAGTGTGATCAGTCACAAGTCTGCCGCACTGGCGTCCCGACGAGTGCGGCAGGGGGCCAATTGGGGGCCGATCTTCAGGGTCCGGGGCGGATGTCGGTGCCGGGCTTTAGGCTGGCCGGGTGTCCAAATCGCCGGTGAGAGCACAGGCCAAGGGGGCTGGGCGGGTGGCTGTACGTCGTGATTCCGCTGTGGGCGAACAGGTCCCCGACGGAACCAACGAATCGACAAAAGCGGCAAAGTCGAAGCCGGTGAAGGCGGCACGGAAGACGGCCGGGAAGAAGGAGACGGCGGTTGGGGCAGCCGCGGGGACCACGGAGACGGCCGCGAAGAAGGGCGCGAAGTCGGCCGCAGGGAAGGTGACCCGGGCGGCTGCCGAGAAGGCGAGCCCGCCGACAGCGGCCGCCAAGAAGGTGCCGCGCGGCGAGTCGCACACCGCCCTGGTCCGCCGCGCCCGCCGCATCAACCGCGAACTCGCCGAGGTGTACCCGTACGCCCACCCGGAACTGGACTTCGAGAACCCCTTCCAGCTGGTCGTCGCCACGGTCCTGTCCGCCCAGACCACCGACCTGCGGGTGAACCAGACGACGCCGGCGCTCTTCGCCAGGTACCCGACTCCCGAGGACCTCGCCGAGGCCGACCCGGAGGAGGTCGAGGAGATCCTGCGCCCGACCGGGTTCTTCCGGGCCAAGACCAAATCCGTCATAGGGCTCTCCAGGGTCCTGAGGGACGACTTCGGGGGCGAGGTGCCCGGACGCCTCGAAGACCTCGTGAAACTGCCCGGAGTGGGCCGCAAGACCGCCTTCGTCGTGCTCGGCAACGCCTTCGGGCGGCCGGGGATCACCGTCGACACCCACTTCCAGCGGCTGGTGCGGCGCTGGCAGTGGACCGCGGAGACCGACCCGGACAAGATCGAGGCGGCTGTGGGCGGGCTCTTCCCGAAGAGCGAGTGGACCATGCTGTCGCACCACGTGATCTTCCACGGCCGACGTATCTGCCACGCCCGCAAGCCCGCCTGCGGCGCCTGCCCCATCGCCCCGCTCTGCCCGGCGTACGGGGAGGGCGAGACCGACCCCGAGAAGGCGAAGAAGCTCCTGAAGTACGAGAAGGGCGGCTTCCCCGGACAGCGGCTCAACCCCCCGCAGTCCTATCTGGACGCGGGCGGCAGGCCCGCACCCTCGCTGGGCGCCGGATGACGGAACGAACACGGCCCCGGCGGGCGTTGGGAACAGCAGAACGGGGGTGGCGGTGAAGCGCGCAGGCAACACACAGGACGCCGGCAACACACAGGGCGGGCCGATGCTCAGCAAGGACGGGCTGCCCGGCTGGCTGGGCCCGGTCGCCCGGGTCGCGGAGACCGTGGAACCGCTCCAGCTGAGCCGCTTCCTGCCGCCGGCCGACGGCGCGGGCCGCCAGTCCGCGGTGCTCATCCTCTTCGGCGAGGGCCCGCGCGGCCCCGAGCTGCTGCTCATGGAACGGGCGGGCACCCTCAGGTCGCACGCCGGACAGCCCTCCTTCCCCGGCGGCGCCCTCGACCCCGAGGACGGCGACCCGGCCACCGACGGGCCGCTGAACGCCGCCCTGCGCGAGGCCGAGGAGGAGACCGGCCTCGACCCGGCCGGCGTCCAGCTCTTCGGCGTCCTGCCCAGGCTGTACATCCCGGTCAGCCGTTTCGTGGTCACCCCGGTTCTCGGCTGGTGGCGCCGCCCGACGCCGGTCGGCGTCGTCGACCCGGGCGAGACGGCCCGGGTCTTCACCGTCCCCGTGGCGGATCTCACGGACCCGGCCAACCGCGCGACCACCGTGCACCCGAGCGGCTACCGAGGTCCGGCATTTCTGGTCGAATCGGCCCTGGTCTGGGGTTTCACGGCCGGAGTGATCGACAAGATCCTTCATTTCGCGGGCTGGGAGCGTCCGTGGGACCGCGAGAAGCACGTCCCGCTCGACTGGCGCGCGTGACAAGGTGACCTTCGTGAATGTGCTGGACATCCTGTTGCTGGTCGCCGCCGTGTGGTTCGCGATCGTGGGCTATCGCCAGGGCTTCGTCGTCGGCATCCTGTCGGTGATCGGCTTCCTGGGCGGTGGTCTCGTCGCCGTCTATCTGCTCCCGGTCGTCTGGAGCTGGACGACCGACGACAGCAAGGTGAGTACGACCGCAGCCGTCGTCGCCGTCGTCGTCGTGATCGTCTGCGCCTCCGTCGGCCAGGCCCTCACCACCCACCTCGGCAACAAACTCCGCCGGTACATCACCTGGTCCCCGGCCAGAGCCCTGGACGCGACGGGCGGCGCCCTGGTGAACGTCGTCGCGATGCTGCTCGTCGCCTGGCTGATCGGCTCCGCCCTCGCCGGCACCACGCTGCCGACGCTGGGCAAGGAGGTCCGCAACTCCAAGGTGCTGCTCGGGGTCTCCCGCGCGCTGCCCAACCAGGCCAACACCTGGTTCGCCGACTTCTCCTCGGTGCTCGCGCAGAACGGCTTCCCGCAGGTCTTCAGCCCGTTCGCCAACGAGCCCATCACCGAGGTCCAGCCGCCCGACCCCCAGCTCGCCGCCAGCCCCGTCGCCACCCGCTCGCAGAACTCCATCGTCAAGGTCATGGGCACCGCCCAGAGTTGCGGCAAGGTCCTCGAAGGCACCGGTTTCGTCTTCAGCGACCGCCGCGTGATGACCAACGCGCACGTGGTCGGCGGAGTCGACGAACCCACCGTCCAGATAGGCGGCCGGGGCAAGAAGTACGACGCCACGGTCGTCCTCTACGACTGGGAGCGCGACATCGCCGTACTCGACGTACCGAACCTGAAGGCGCCCGCCCTGCGGTTCAGCACCGCGGACGCGAGCAGCGGCGACAGCGCGATCGTCGCAGGGTTCCCGCAGAACGGCTCGTACAACATCCAGCCCGCGCGCGTGCGGGGCCGCATCACGGCCAACGGCCCGGACATCTACCACCGCAAGACCGTGCGCCGCGACGTCTACTCGCTGTACGCGACGGTCCGTCAGGGCAACTCGGGCGGACCGCTGCTGACACCCGAGGGCAAGGTGTACGGCGTGGTCTTCGCGAAGTCGCTCGACGACGCCGAGACCGGCTACGCACTCACCGCGGACGAGGTCCGTCAGGACATCGCCAAGGGGCGTACGGCCGACCAGCAGGTGGACAGCGACAGCTGCGCGCTCTGACCGGCGGGCGGGGTCCTGGACGGCGACAGCCGCGCACTCTGCCGTCGGGCGGGATCCCGGCCGCCTGGACAGCGGCGGCCGCGTGTTTCGGTCGGCCGGTGGGGCCTCAGCCGCGTGGATGGCGCAGACGCACGGAGACCCAGCGGGCCCGGCGCCGCAGAATGTGCGGAATCCCCACACGCGGATCCGTGCCCGCCCATTGCGGGGAGCCCCCTTGGCGAGAGCTCAGACCCGTGGCCGAGCGGCGATTGCGTGCTGCGTCACTGTAGTCGTGCGTCCAGCCCATACCCCGACGTCTGCCCCTGCCCGAAGGTCGATAACCTCGCCCCGGCCCTTCAATTGGCCTATGCGCCGGGCAATTGGCCGTTCGTAGGACGGGTGTTCACGATCCCCGTTCCGGCCGCGGAACCGGACGTGTTCGGGCGGTCACGCGAGGGTGACCGAGGTGTCACCGGTCGGGTTCCGGATCCTTCAGCCAGTTGATCAGCTCGGTGGAGAAAGCGACCGGATCCTCTTCGTGCGGGAAGTGACCGAGCCCGTCGAACAGCCGCCAGCGGTACGGAGCTTCGACGTACTCTCCGGAGCCCGCCGCGCTCCGCGTCCGCATCACCGGATCGAGCGAGCCGTGCAGATGCAGGGTCGGCACCCGCACCGGCCGCTTCATGCGCCGGTTGAACTGGATGCCGTCCGGGCGCGCCATGGACCGCACCATCCACCGGTACGGCTCGATGGAGCAGTGCGCGGTCGAGGGGATGCGCATGGCCCGGCGGTACGTCTCCAGCGCTTCCTCGTCCGGCTGCCGGGGCCCCGACCAGTCGCGCACCAGACGGCCCACCAGGGCGGCGTCGTCGGCGACGAGTTGACGCTCCGGGATCCAGGGACGCTGGAACCCCCAGATGTACGAGCCCGCCGTCGTCTGCCTGACGTCGGAGAGCATGGCCGAACGCCAGCGCCGCGGATGCGGCATGGACGACACCGCGAGCCGGCGGACGAGCTTGGGCCGCATGGCGGCCGCCGTCCACGCCAGATAGCCGCCGAGGTCGTGCCCGACCAGAGCGGCGTCGGGCTCGCCGAGGGAGCGCACGACCCCGGTGATGTCGAGCGCGAGGTTGGCGGGGTCGTAACCGCGCGGGGTGCGGTCACTGCCCCCGACGCCCCGCAGGTCCATGGCGACGGCCCGGAACCCGGCGTCGGCGAGCGCGACGAGCTGGTGGCGCCAGGCCCACCAGAACTGCGGGAAGCCGTGCAGCAGCAGGACGAGCGGCCCGTCGCCGAGCTCGGCGATGTGGAAGCGCGCGCCGTTGGCGGCCACGTCCCGGTGCGTGACTTTTCTGCCGCCGGGAAGGTCGATCCGTACGACCGAGGTGGGTTGCGCCGAAGGTGTGGCAGGGTCCGTCATGAGGATGAGCGTGCCACAGCCTTGGCGACGTCCTCGACCGGTTCGGGCCGCGGGTGCGGCTTGGCGTTCTGCAGAACACCCGCCGTCTCCTTCATGGAGGCAGCCACCTTCTGCGGTCCCTGGCTCTTCTTGGCCTTCTTCGCGAAGAGCAGGCCGATCAGCGCGAGCACCACCGCGACCAGTACGTTCGCCGCGAACGACAGCAGGAAGCAGATCGCGAGATTCCAGTGGCTCCAGGTCCGGATGCCGTAGGTGAGGGCGAAGCTGAGCATCGGCAGGGAGAAGATGAGGACCGCGCCGGCCGCCGAGAACGCGCCGCCGCTGACCGCTCCGCGCTTGACGTCCTGCTTGAGCTGCGCCTTCGCCAGCGCGATCTCGTCGTGCACCAGCGCGGACATCTCGGTCGTCGCCGCGGCGACCAACTGGCCGATACTGCGTTCGGCACCGACCGGGGCCCCGTCGGGTGCGCTCATCGCGATCTCCCTCTTCTGCATGTGTTTGTACGGTCCTGTCAGATCATGCCGGACCGTCGTTCCCCTCGCTTGCCCCACCCGCCAGTTCGGCAAGCCTGCGGTGTTCCGCGGCCTTCTCCTCGTGGATCGCCGCCATGCGTAGGTGGTACGCCGGCTTGTCCTGCTCGTAGACGTCGGGGATGCCGTCGAGGTCCTCGTCGCGCTCCTCGGCCTCGCACAGGGAGCGGTACGTGGAGTTGCGTATCTTCAGCAGCGCCGTGGCGAGGACGGCCGCGATGAACGAGCCGATCAGGACGGCTGCCTTGATCTCGTCGGTGAGGGCCGTGTCGCCCGCGAAGGCGAGCTCGCCGATCAGCAGGGAGACGGTGAAACCGATGCCGGCGAGGGTGGCGACGGCGGCGACGTCGGCCCACTCCAGGTCCTCACTGAGCGAGGCCCTGGTGAACCGGGCCGTCAGCCATGTGCCGCCGAAGATGCCGACCGCCTTGCCGACGACGAGCCCGAGCACCACACCGAGCGTCTCGGGCCGGGTGAACACATCGTGGATCGCGCCGCCGGAGACCGCGACGCCGGCGCTGAACAGGGCGAACAGCGGCACGGCGAGTCCCGCCGACACCGGCCGCACCAGGTGCTCGATGTGCTCGCCGGGGGAGTGCTCCTCGCCTTCGTGCGGATGGCAGCGCAGCATCAGACCCATGGCGACACCGGCGATGGTGGCGTGGATGCCGCTGTTGTACATCAGGGCCCAGATGACCAGCGCGAGCGGGACGTACACGTACCAGCCGTGTACGCCCTTGCGCAGCAGCAGCCAGAAGACCACCAGGCCCACGAGCGCCCCGCCGAGCGCCGCGAAGTCGATGGAGCTGGTGAAGAAGACCGCGATGATCAGGATCGCGAACAGGTCGTCGACGACGGCGAGGGTGAGCAGGAAGGCGCGCAGCGCGGACGGCAGCGACGTCCCGATGACGGCGAGTACGGCCAGGGCGAAGGCGATGTCGGTGGCGGTGGGGACGGCCCATCCGTCGAGCGAGCCCCCGCCGATCACGTTGGTCACGACGTCGACGATCGCGGGAACGGCCATGCCGCAGACCGCGGCGGCCACGGGCAGCACAGCGGCTTTCGGGTCCCGCAGGTCCCCGGCCACCAGTTCGCGCTTCAGCTCGATGCCGGCGACGAAGAAGAAGACGGCGAGCAGCCCGTCGGCCGCCCAGTGCTCCACGGACAGATCGAGTCCGAGCGCGGCCGGCCCGAAGTGGTAGTGGGAGACGGCCTCATAGCTGTGCGGAAGGGTGTTCGCCCAGATCAGCGCCGCGACCGCGGCCATCAGCAGGAGCACTCCGCCCACGGTCTCGGTGCGCAGCGCGTCCGCCACGAAGTTCCGTTCGGGCAGGGACATCAGGCCGAGGAACTTGCGCGGGGTGGTGCTGGGGGGCGCGGCCACGGGGAGAACCTCCGGTCGAGCAGGCAGGACGAAAACACTCGCCGACCAGACTTCCCGGCACACCATGAACGATCTTGTCGCGTCTTTGACGCTTTGCTTACTTTACCCATGATGCGACCGGCTCGGTGGGGGATCTTCACGTTACGACTGAACCGCGCGCGAGGCCTGCCGGTTGGGCCGACGGGCCCACAGAGCGACGAGCCGACGGAGTGACGGGGCGCGGGTCTACGGGCTACGGCGTGGGGTGTCACGGGGGTGGGGCATGGGTCTGGTGCTCGTCGTGGGGCGCGGAAACGCGTGAGGGGTGCGGGAGCACGGTGAGTGTGCTCCCGCACCCCTCAGGGCCGGGCCGGCGGGGTGTTCCCGCCTCAGTCCTCGCTGGGTGCGGCCGGCAGCTTCGCCTGGATCAGGTCCATCACCGTGGAGTCGGTGAGCGTCGTGACGTCACCGAGCTCGCGGTTCTCGGCCACGTCGCGCAGCAGCCGACGCATGATCTTCCCGGACCGGGTCTTCGGCAGCTCGGCCACCGGCAGGACCCGCTTCGGCTTGGCGATGGGACCGAGCGTGGTGCCGACGTGGTTGCGCAGCTCCGCCATCAGTCCTTCGTCCTCGGCGGAAGCCGTCCCGCGCAGGATGACGAAGGCGACGATCGCCTGCCCGGTGGTCTCGTCCGCCGCACCCACGACCGCCGCCTCGGCGACCGCCGGGTGGGAGACGAGGGCCGATTCGACCTCGGTCGTCGAGATGTTGTGCCCGGACACGAGCATCACGTCGTCGACGCGCCCGAGCAGCCAGACGTCACCGTCGTCGTCCTTCTTGGCTCCGTCACCGGCGAAGTACTTGCCCTCGAAGCGGGACCAGTACGTGTCGAGGAACCGCTGGTCGTCACCCCAGATCGTACGGAGCATGGACGGCCACGGCTCGGTCAGCACGAGGTAGCCGCCACCGCCGTCGGGCACCTCGTTCGCCTCGTCGTCGACGACCGTGGCCGAGATGCCGGGCAGTGCCCGCTGCGCCGAGCCCGGCTTGGTCTCGGTGACCCCGGGCAGCGGCGAGATCATCATCGCGCCGGTCTCGGTCTGCCACCAGGTGTCGACGATCGGCGTACGGTCCCCGCCGATGTGCTTGCGGTACCAGATCCACGCCTCGGGGTTGATCGGCTCGCCGACCGACCCGAGCACCCGCAGCGAGGTCAGGTCGAACTTCGCGGGGATGTCGTCGCCCCACTTCATGAACGTACGGATGGCCGTGGGCGCCGTGTACAGGATCGTCACCCCGTACTTCTGCACGATCTCCCAGAACCGGCCCTGGTGGGGAGTGTCCGGGGTCCCCTCGTACATCACCTGCGTCGCGCCGTTCGAGAGCGGTCCGTACGTGATGTACGAGTGCCCGGTGACCCAGCCGATGTCGGCCGTGCACCAGTACACGTCGGTCTCCGGCTTGAGGTCGAAGACGGCGTGGTGGGTGTACGAGGCCTGCGTGAGGTAGCCGCCCGAGGTGTGCAGGATGCCCTTCGGCTTCCCGGTGGTCCCGGAGGTGTAGAGGATGAACAGCGGGTGCTCGGCCTCGAACGCCTCCGGGGTGTGCTCGGCCGACTGCCGCCCGACGATGTCGTGCCACCACACATCGCGGCCCTCGGTCCAGGCGACGTCCTCGCCGGTGCGGCGCACCACGAGCACCTTGTCGACGCCGTCGACCCGGCTCACCGCTTCGTCGACGGCGGGCTTGAGCGCGGACGGCTTCCCGCGCCGGTAACCGCCGTCGGCGGTGATGACCAGCTTGGCGTCGGCGTCCTGGATGCGGGTGGAGATCGCCTCGGCGGAGAACCCGCCGAAGACGACCGAGTGCGCGGCGCCGATACGGGCACAGGCCAGCATCGCGACGACGGCCTCGGGGATCATCGGCAGGTAGACGGCGACCCGGTCGCCCTTGCCGATGCCCAGCTCGGTGAGGGCGTTCGCGGCCCTCGACACCTCGTCCTTGAGCTCGGCGTAGGTGATGGCCCGGCTGTCACCCGGCTCGCCTTCGAAGTGGATGGCGACGCGGTCACCGTTCCCGGCCTCGACATGCCGGTCCACGCAGTTGTACGCGACGTTCAGCTTTCCGTCGGCGAACCACTTCGCGAACGGCGGGTTAGACCAGTCCAGCGTCTCGGTCGGCTCGGTGGCCCAGGTCAGCCGACGGGCCTGCTCGGCCCAGAAGCCGAGCCTGTCAGCCTTGGCCTGCTCATACGCCTCCGCGGTGACATTGGCGTTCGCCGCCAGGTCGGCGGGCGGCGCGAACCTGCGCTCTTCCTTCAGCAGGTTGGCCAGGCTTTCGTTGCTCACGACATCTCCCTTTCCCAGGGTGTCCGTTGTGTCCCAGGCCACAGCTCATCAGACCGGGGGCCCGGTGACAAGAGCCGACCTGAAATTGGTTTAGACCTATCCCGGGTCGCCGGTCCGGACCGGGGCCCGGGCGGCACCTCCGCGCCTCGTGGTACGACCCCGCGGCCCCTCGCGAGACCACACGGCTTCGCACGAGTCTGCCCCCTTGTGGCACGTACGTACCGGCCACCGGGTTCACACATTCGAGGCACGCCGCCCGCACATGTGGCCCGCACGCGTTGCCCGCGCACTCCGCCTACGAGGAAGGGGGTGCGGTCGGGGGTGGGGGTGCCGGCCACTTTTCCGCCCAGCCCTCTGCCCCTGCCCTGCGCCCGCCCTGCCGTCGTCCTGCCCCCGTTCCGCCCCCGCCCTGCCACCGTCCTGCCCCCGCTCCGCCCCCGTCCTGCGTCTGCCCCGTGTCCCTGTTCCCCCTGCCCCTGTGCCCCGCCCCTCCCGACCCAATGTTCCGGAGTCCACACCATTCCGGAACCCTGCACTCCACGCACTCCACATCCCGGCCTCGGCTATCCGGTGCCGCGGTTCCTCCGCAGCCCACTCCTCGGCCGGGGCGTCGACACCCCGCCCCGTGGCCGGGGTGTCGACGCCCTGCTCAGGTGCCGGTGCCGGAGCTCCGGCACAGGAGGCTGGACGTGGTGCGCGGTCCCGCCGACCAGGACCGCGCACCGCCGCCCGATCACGCCGGGCGCCGGAGTTCCTCCGCCGCACCCGCATGCTCGAACGCGCCCACGTGAGTGAACAGTTCGGCCCCGTCGGCGTCGGTCAGCAGATACGCCTGGGCTTCTCCGACGTGGAAGTACATCCCTTGCAGTTCGAGCACGCCCTCCTTCAGGGCCCGTGCCACGGACTCGTGTGCCCGCAGGTGCTCCAACTGCTGTACGACATTGGTCAGACAGAGCTGCTCCACCGAGTCGGCGGGCGCCCGTCCGGCGATCTGCGCCCGCGGTCTGCCGTCGGCGGCCATCCGGTCCAGACTCGGTCGCCCGTGCCGCAGCCACCGCCTGAGCGGCGTGAGCGCCCCTTTGGGCTCCGACGCCAGCAGAGCCTGCATGGCACCGCATCCGGAGTGGCCGCACACCGTGATGGACCGCACCTTCAGTACGTCCACCGCGTACTCGATGGCCGCGGCCACCGAGTCGTCCCCGCTCTCCTTTCCGGGCAACGGCACGAGGTTGCCGACGTTCCGCACGACGAAGAGGTCGCCCGGACCACTGGATGTGATCATCGAGGTGACGAGCCGGGAGTCGGCACAGGTCAGGAACAGCTGGGACGGCCGTTGCCCTTCCCGCGCCAGCCGGGCCAGCTCATCGCGCACCAGGGGTGCGGTGTTGCGCTGGAACGCGCTGATTCCACGCGCCAGTTGATGTCCACTCGGTCTGACCTCGACGGTCTCCTCCTGTCCGTCGGAAAGTGCCTCCGAGGGCTGGGACCCCGGTTCCGCGGAGGCGTCGCACTGGTGGTTCCGCCAGGGTGTCCAGGGCCGGCAGCGGCAGTGTCCGGAGTTCGCGGGCTCGGCGATCCGTGTTCCGGTCCGCCCGCCGATGTCGACCGTGCCGCCCTGGGCGACGTGGGTGTTCTGCCAGTCCTGCAGTGACTCGTATGCCGCGTGGTCCATGAACGAGCCGTCCAGCCGCACGGCGACGTCCGCCCCGCGGGGCACGAGATGCAGGGTGCGGCTGAGCCGGGGCACCGCGAGGAACGTCAACTGACCTCGTACATGGACGTGATGGACTCCTTCCCTCTCTTCGTGTGTGATGCGGGTGCGGCCGAGACGGTGCAGGGCGACACCGACGGCCACGGAGACCCCCAGAGCCACACCCTCGAGAACTCCGAGGAACACGACGCCGAGCGTGGTGACGGCGTACACCAGCACCTCACGGTGGCGGGTGACTGTGCGGATGTGATGCAGGGAAACCATCTGGATGCCGACGGCCATCACCAGGGCGGCGAGCGATGCGAGGGGGATCAGCTCCAGGATCGGGACCATCAGCAGCGCGGCAATCACTACGAAAACGCCGTGCAGGATCGTGGAGTTCCGGCTGACGGCACCCGCTTGCACATTCGCGGAACTTCGCACGGCGACCCCGGCGACGGGCAGTCCGCCGAGTGCGCCGGAGACGACATTGGCGGCGCCCTGCCCGAGCAGTTCCCGGTCGAGGCGGGAACGGCCCACGCGGCCCTGGAGTTCCGGGCGGCCGCTCACCAGCTTGTCCACGGCGACGGCTCCGAGCAGCGACTGCACGCTGCACACCAGCGTCACCGTGAGGACGGCGGTCGCGATGCCGAGCACCGGGCCCTCGGGCAGCCCGGCCAGTGCGTGGCTGCTCCAGGACGGCAGTTCGACCCTGGGCAGCGTCAGTCCGGCGAGCGAGGCGGTCAGGGTGGCTCCGGCGACGGCGATCAACGCGGCGGGGACCTTGCGCAGCACCTGCCCGGTCCGCCCGGGAAGGCGTGGCCAGGCGAGCAGCAGCGCCAGGGTCAGCACGCTCATCGACACCGCCGCGGAGTGCATGCGGGCCACCTGGTCCGGCAGTGCGACGAGGTTGTCGAGGACGGAGCTCTGCGGGACTCCTCCCAGCACGATGTGCAGCTGGGCGACGGCGATGGTCACCCCGATGCCGGCGAGCATGCCGTGCACGATGGCGGGGCTGACGGCGAGGGCCGTGCGGGCCACGCGCACGCAGCCGAGGCCCACTTGGGCGATTCCCGCGAGCACGGTGATGGCGCAGGTCGCGCGCCAGCCGTAGTGCTGGATGAGCTCGGCCGTGACGAGGGTGAGCCCGGCGGCGGGGCCGCTCACCTGGAGCGGTGAGCCTCCGAGCCGTCCCACGACCAGTCCGCCGGCGGCGGCGGCGACCAGGCCGGCCTGGAGAGGCGCGCCGGTGGCGAGGGCGATGCCCAGGGACAGGGGGAGGGCGATCAGGAAGACCGCGATCGCGGCGGACAGATCGGCGCCCGCGAAGCGGAAGCGTCGGGGCGGGGTCGGTGGGGGGCTGTGGGGCTGATGGATCTGCGCGGGCCGAGTCGGGTCGGTGGCGCGGGTGGGGACGCAGGCAGACATGGTTCCCGTCTCCTCCGGGGCAGCGCGGTCGCGGAACAGGTGATCCCCCGTCGTTGATGGCGGGGGGCGGGTCGCGGCCGTGGGTCACGGCGTGCAGCGGCGGGATTCTTCAACGCTCGGTAAATGGATCGTAATGCAGAGTAAAGGGTTGATGTCGAAAATGGGGGCGAATGGGTTATTAATTCACTCCTCGGGGTGAGGTGGGCTTTTGGTCGGCTTGTCGTACTTATTCTTTTTCTTTCCCGTGAAACCTTGGCGGCGCTGCCGGTGCGCAGCCGCGCCAGTGCCCCGACCGGCGCTGCCCGACGGAGGAGAAGGAGGGCGGGACATGGCCGTCACCCAGAGGATCGCCGCGGGTACGGCACTCGCCGTGGTCTGCGCCACGGCGAGTGCCGGTTGCGCGGGCGGCACCACGGGTCCGCAGGAACGCGCGCACGGCGCGAAGAAGGCGGCGGGGGCCCCTGCGCCCAAGGCCGCGGTCCGCCTGATCGGCGACGGTTCCACTTCGTACACCGGGGCGCAGCCGCATCTGCCGCGGCCCGAACGGTTGAAGCCCGGCCAGAGGCCACCGCAGTTCGTGGTCTTCTCCTGGGACGGTGCCGGTGAGGACAGCCAGAAGCTCTTCTCCCACTTCCGCAAGCTCTCCAAGGCCAACAGGGCGACCATGACGTACTTCCTCAGCGGCGTGTACATGCTGCCGGAGGGCAAGCGTGACCTGTACCGGCCGCCGCGGCACTCGCCCGGCAGCTCGGAGATCGGCTTCAACGACGAGCAGGGCGTCAAGGACACCGTGGAGCAACTGCGCGGCGCATGGCTCGAGGGCAACGAGATCGGTACGCACTTCAACGGCCACTTCTGCGGCACGGAGGCCGGGGTCGGCCAGTGGTCGGTCGCGGACTGGAAGAGCGAGATCGCCCAGGCGAAGTCGTTCGTGAAGTCCTGGAGGACCAACACGGGCCTGAAGGAAGCGGCTTCGCTGCCCTTCGACTACGACAAGGAACTCGTGGGCGCCCGCACGCCCTGTCTGGAGGGCCGGGAGAACTTCATGAAGGCGGCCCGCGAGCTGGGTTTCCGCTACGACACCAGCGGTGTCGACGAGCAGGTCTGGCCGAAGCGGAAGGAGGGTCTGTGGGACCTGTCGATGCAGCTCGTCCCCTTCCCCGGACACTCCCACGAACAGCTCGCCATGGACTACAACTTCATGGTCGAGCAGTCGGGTACGAAGGCTCAGGGCGACCCGGCCGAACAGCGGCTCTGGGGCGACCAGATGCGCGACGGACTGCTGAAGGGCTTCGACCGTGCCTACGACGGCAACCGGGCTCCACTGATCATCGGCAACCACTTCGAGTCCTGGAACGGCGGTACCTACATGCGTGCCGTCGGCGAGGTCGTCGAGCGCGTCTGCACCAAGGCCGAGGTGCGCTGTGTCTCCTTCCGGCAACTGGCCGACTGGCTCGACGCCCAGGACCCGGCCATCCTCGACAAGCTCCGCGGCCTCGAGGTCGGCCAGGCGCCGAAGCAGGGCTGGGCGTCCTTCCTCGCCCGGCGTCCGGCTCCGGCCCCGAAGGGTGTCCCCGGGGCGCCGGCGGTCAAGCCGTAACGGAGCCCCGGGCCGTCCTGTCCCTCAAGCCGTCCTGTCCCTCAAGCCGTTCTGTTCCTCAGGCCGTCCTGTTCCTCAAGTCGTGGTGACGCTTCGCTCCGGGCGTCACCCGGCCGGGAGCTGCGCCCCGGCCGGCCGGTCATGCGGTGGCCAGGGGGCTATCGCCGAGTACGAAACCGGGGTCGACCTGTCCTGTGAGGTCCGCCCCGGTCTTGGCGTTGCCCCAGCCGGCGGCGTTCTTGAGGTGGAACTGCACCATCTGGCGCGTGTACCGCTCCCAGTCGCGCAGCTCGTACGTGGCGTCGGCGGCGGTCCGCAAGGCGTGCAGCGAGCGCCGGTTGGCCTCTTCCAGGACCTCGAACCGGGGCGGGCGGCCCTTCTCCATGGCGCGCACCCAGTCCGAGTGCCCGACCGTGACCAGGAGGTCGTCACCGACCTCCGCTCGCAGGAAGTCGATGTCGTCCTGGTTCTGCACCTTGTTGCCGACGACCTTCAGGACGATGCCGAAGTCGCGGGCGTACTCCTTGTACTGGCGATAGACGGAAACTCCCTTCCGGGTCGGCTCGGCGACAAGGAACGTGATGTCGAAGCGGGTGAACAAGCCGGACGCGAAGGAGTCGGAGCCCGCCGTCATGTCGACGACGACGTACTCGTTCCGGCCGTCGACGAGGTGGTTCAGGCACAGCTCCACCGCACCGGTCTTGGAGTGGTAGCAAGCCACTCCCACATCGGCCTCGGTGAACGGGCCGGTGACCATCAAACGGATGACGCCGCCGTCGAGTTCCACCGGCCGTGCGCAGGCGTCGTACACCGGATTGGTCTCATCGACCCGCAGCAGCCGGGAGCCTTCCCCGGGCGGGGTCGTCTTGATCATCGTCTCGGCGGACGCGATGCGTGGGTTGGAGCCGCGCAGGTAGTCCTTGATGAGCGGCAGTCGCTCGCCCATGGCGGGGAGCGCCGCGGCCTCCGTCTCCTCGAGCCCGAGCGCGGCCCCCAGATGCTGGTTGATGTCGGCGTCCACGGCGACGACAGGTGCCCCCGAGGCGGCGAGGTGGCGGATGAAGAGCGACGACAGGGTGGTCTTGCCGCTGCCGCCCTTCCCGACGAAAGCAATTTTCATGTTCACCAAGAGTAGTGGGATCGTCGCTGCAGGTGCTCGCGCCGCGTGAAGAAGACCACTCCTTCGTGGGGTGCGGGCCCGGGGTGCGTAATGTCGTACTCATGAGTACGACAGGTGCGACCGCCGATCCGCTCGCGGCCCTCGGTTCGCTTCCCGGGGTGGCCGATTCCGTGGAGTCCGTGCGCAAGGCCGTGGACCGGGTCTACGGACACCGGATCATGCGGCGGCGCAGCAACGAGATCACGTCCGAGGCGGCACTGCGCGGGGCCCGTGGTTCCGCGGCGCTGTCCGGGGCCGACTGGGCTCTCGAAGAGGTGCGTCGGCGTACCGATTTCAGTGTGCAGGAGGAGGACCGGACGGTCGGCGCCGCCCTGCGGCTGACCGCCGAGGCGGGCCAGCTCCTGTCCATCTGGCGGCAGTCGCCCCTGCGTGTGCTGGCCCGGCTCCACCTGGTGGCCGCGGCCGACCGGGGCGACGCGGTGGGCCGGCCGAGGCAGGGCGGGGAGAAGGCGGACGAGCCCCTGGTGGAGCTGCCGCTGCCGGACGCGGACGAGGTCGCAGGCCGTCTCGAGGGCCTGTCCCAGCTGATCATCGCGGGCGGTTCGGCCCCGGCGCTGGTCACGGCGGCCGTCGTCCACGGCGAGCTGATCGCCCTGCGTCCCTTCGCCTCCCACAACGGACTGGTCGCCCGTGCTGCCGAGCGCATCGTTCTGATCGGCAGCGGCCTCGACCCGAAGTCCATCTGCCCGGCGGAGGTCGGCCACGCGGAACTGGGCCGTGCGGCCTATCTCGCGGCACTGGACGGCTATGTCTCCGGCACCCCGGACGGCATGGCGGCCTGGATCGCGCACTGCGGCCGGGCGGTCGAGCTGGGTGCCAGGGAGTCCGCCGCGGTCTGTGAAGCACTGCAGCGAGGCGCCGCGTAGGCGAGGGTCGATCGTCCGGAAAGGGTTGCGGCGGTACGAGAGCTCGTACCGCCGCTGGCATGTTCACCGGGGTACCAAGCGTCCTCGAAATGGTGCCCATCAGGCCGGGAACTTTTGCCCGCCACCTGGTGCGGCTGGCCCGTAATCGACGGGTCGACGTCGCGTGGGTGCTCGATGTTCATGCTCGGTCCGTGGGGCCTGATTGCGTTTGAAGGTGATCCTCTCGGATGTCCTTGGTCTCGCGGGCCGTTAAACCCTTTGTACTCCAGGTCCGGAGGAAGTGAAACCCCTGGGCCGCACTTCTTTACTTTTAGGTTCAAAAGGGTGAGAAATGGACTTCTTTGGAGTCGCCTTCAAGGTCGTCACGCGCGCGTGACGGCTCACATCGCCGCCGCGCGACGGCGGCTGGCGTACCAGACGAGTCCCGCCGTGGCCGCTGCCGCTCCTACCGCGGCGGCCACGACGAGAGCGGGCCGGGGGGGTACGGACAGGGCGGGCAGCCGCTGCTTCAGCCGGACCGGGCGGTGGAAGTCCAGAATCGGCCACGAGCGGGCGACCGCCTCGCGGCGCAATGCGCGGTCCGGGTTCACCGCGTGCGGGTGCCCGACGGACTCCAGCATCGGCAGGTCGGTCGCCGAGTCGCTGTAGGCGTAGCAGCGGGGGAGGTCGTACCCCTCGGACGCGGCCAGTTCCTTGATCGCCTCTGCCTTCGTCGGTCCGTAGGCGTAGTACTCCACCTCTCCGGTGAAGCAGCCGTCCTCGCCGACGACCATGCGCGTGGCCACGACGCGGTCGGCGCCGAGCAGTTCGCCGATCGGCTCGACGACCTCGGCGCCGGACGTGGACACGATCACGACGTCCCGGCCGGCCTTGTGGTGCTGCTCGATGAGCGACGCGGCCTCGTCGTAGATGATCGGGTCGATGAGGTCGTGCAGCGTCTCGGCGACGATTTCCTTGACCTGTTGGACGTTCCAGCCGCGGCACATCGAGGACAGGTACTTGCGCATCCGCTCCATCTGGTCGTGGTCGGCGCCGCCCGCCAGGAACACGAACTGGATGTATGCGGTGCGCAAGGCCGCCCTGCGGTTGATCAGTCCGCCTTGGTAGAACGACTTGCTGAAGGTGAGCGTGCTCGACTTCGCAATGACCGTCTTGTCCAGGTCGAAGAAGGCCGCTGTACGAGGCAAGGAGTGGTTTTCCACGAGGTTGAGCATAGGGCCCACCATTCGGCGTAAGGTGAGGCGCGTGGGTTTGCCTGAGAGGGCTCTCGGGTACACCATGGAAGTCACGGATCGTTCGCGACCGTGCTAACCCGGTCCGACTCCTCCCCCCCCGAGTCGGCCGTGGGGACGACCCCCGCTCTCCCCCCCGGCGGGGGTCGTCGCATGTCCGGACGGGTTTTCCCCTCCTCTGCGCGACCCCGTGACCTCCCCGGCACCGGTGATTCCGCGCTCTTCGCGCACCCACGATCCGTCACTGTGCGTAGCTGTTGGGATGCTCTGCGGAAGCCGTTGAACGTTCACCGGTAGGCGTGAAGGCGATATTCACAGCCGTCGAGTTGTCCACAGTTTTCGACCAAGATCCACACGATTTCCAGGATCGCTGCACCGTGATTCTCACGCGCTCCGTTCGCGGCCAGTTCATGGCCGGGTTCCGTTTGTCGGACGCGTTTGGCCGGTTCGTATCGGCCGTTCATATGGAGGCCGCTTGGCGGCTCTTCACACGAGCGGGAATCACGGGGTCCAGGAGGGCCCCGCGCAAGAAGCAGCGAAGGGGGCTGGAGAACGTGGCCGGAGTCATCACCCATGACCGGCCGCCCACTGCCGAGGGGCGGCAGGGCGGACCGTTGATCGTCACCGAGGATGTCGACCTCCTCGACGACCTGCTGCGCCTGTGCGCCGCGGCGGGAGCGCGGCCCGAGGTCCATCACGGGATTCCGGAACGCAGGGGCAGTTGGGAGACGGCGCCTCTCGTCCTGGTCGGCGACGACGCGGTACCGCGCGTGCGGGGCGCAGCGCGGAGAAGGGGAGTGGTCCTGGTCGGCCGGGATCAGGACGACTCCGGAGTCTGGCGGCGTGCCGTGGAGATCGGCGCCGACCACGTCCTGGTGCTGCCGGACGGCGAGCAATGGCTTGTCGACCGCATCGCCGACGTGGCCGAAGGAGTCGGCCGGCCCGCCCTCACCGTCGGCGTGCTCGGCGGCCGCGGCGGGGCCGGGGCCTCCACGCTGGCTTGCGCCCTCGCCGTCACCTCGGCGCGTGAGGGGAAGCGCACCCTGCTCGTGGACGCGGACCCTCTCGGAGGCGGACTCGATGTACTCCTGGGCGGGGAAGCGGCCGAGGGGCTGCGCTGGCCGGCGTTCGCGGCATCCCGCGGCAGGGTCGGCGGCGGTGCCCTGGAGGAGTCCCTGCCCCGGCTGCACGCCCTGCGGGTTCTGAGCTGGGACCGGAGCGACGCGGTCACCGTTCCCCCGCAAGCGGTGCGCGCGGTGCTGGCCGCCGCCAGACGGCGCGGTGGCGCGGTGGTCGTCGACCTGCCCCGCCGCGTCGACGAAGGTGTCGCCGAGATCCTCGCCCAGCTCGACATGGGACTGTTGGTGGTCCCCGCCGACCTGCGCTCCATCGCGGCGGCCGGGCGGGTGGCGTCCGCGGTCGGCATGGTCCTGCGCGATCTGCGGATCGTGGTCCGCGGGCCTTGCACGCCGGGTCTCGACGACCGTGAGGTCGCCCGTCTGCTCGACCTGCCCCTGGTGGGTGAACTGCCCTCGGAGTCGTTCCCGTTGGACGGCGGGCCGCCACCGGGGAGCGCGGCGAAGGGACCTCTGGCTCGGTTCTGTACAGCCTTCTGGGCTCGGGTTCCGGTCGAGGGAGCGGGCGTATGAGCGGCGACACGACCCAGGGAACGGACCATGGCGCGGCGATCGACGCCCGCTGGGGACCGGGGCGTCAGGGCACGTCCGCGGGCTGTCCACCCGCGCGGACGGACACACGGGACGGTCCCGGGCACTCCTTGTCCGGGCATGCGGATACGCGGGACGGACCCCGGTCGTATCTCTCCGGGAGAAAGGAAGCGCGGGGCGGCATCGCAGGCTTCGTGCCCGGAGACACGGGAGCGTGGGACGGGTCCGGTGCTGGAGCGGACGGTGGGGCCGGACTGCTGGACGGCGTGCGGCAGTGGCTGGCCGAGAGCGGATCCGAACCGACTCCCGCCCGCGTGGCACAGGCGCTGCGCGAGCAGGGGAGAGTGCTCGGAGACGCCGAAGTCCTCGGCGCGGCCGAGCGGTTGCGATCCGAGCTGGTCGGCAGCGGTCCACTGGAACCGCTGCTCGCCGACCCGTCGGTCACCGACGTGCTCGTGTCGGCGCCCGACCGGGTCTGGGTGGACCGCGGCGGCGGCCTGGAACTGACCTCCGTCTCCTTTCCGGACGTGGCAGCCGTACGGCGCCTCGCGCAGCGCCTTGCGGCCGTGGCCGGCAGGCGGCTCGACGACGCCCGCCCCTGGGTGGACGCCCGGTTGCCGGACGGAACACGTCTGCACGCGGTGCTGCCACCGGTCGCCGTCGGCTCCACCTGCCTGTCCCTGCGTGTCGTACGGCCGCGCGCGTTCACCCTCGACGAACTGGTGGCGGCGGGGACCGTGCCGCCCGGCGGGGACCAGGTGCTCAGAGCGCTGCTGGACGCCCGGCTGTCCTTCCTCATCAGCGGAGGCACGGGTTCGGGGAAGACGACCTTGCTGAGTGCACTGCTGGGACTGGTGGGTCCCGGGGAGCGGATCGTGCTCGCCGAGGACTCGGCCGAGCTGCGGCCCGACCATCCGCATGTGGTGCGACTGGAAGGGCGGCCCGCCAACCAGGAGGGCGTCGGCCTTGTCTCGCTCCAGGATCTCGTCCGGCAGGCCCTGCGGATGAGACCTGACCGGCTGGTGGTCGGGGAAGTACGCGGTCCCGAGGTCGTCTCGCTGCTCGCAGCCCTGAACACAGGGCACGAGGGCGGCTCGGGAACTCTTCACGCCAACGCGGCGGCGCAGGTCCCGGCTCGCCTGGAGGCGCTGGGCACCGCGGCCGGGCTCGACAGGGCCGCCCTGCACAGCCAACTGGCTGCGGCACTGTCCGTGGTCCTGCATCTCGTGCGCGACCGGGCCGGGCGGCGCCGGATCGCCGAGGTCCATGTACTGGAACGCGACCCGTCGGGGCTGGTGGTGACAGTGCCCGCACTGCGGTGGGGCGAGGAGGCCTTCGTCCGCGAGCGGGGGTGGGAGCGGCTGCGGGAGCTCCTTCGAGAGGGAAGCCAGGGGTGCGGAGATCAGGGAAACCGAAGCCAGGGATGTCGAAGCTGCGGGCATCGCGGGCAGGCCGGGCTCGGGAGAAAAGGGAGCCCCTTCGGGCCGGCGGAGCGCGAGGAGCCCTTCGCAGATGGCGCACGCCGGGATGACGGCACGGGCCGGACGCCGGGGTGCGGAAGGGGAACGGGATGAGGATCGGTGAGATGGCGGACGCGCCCGTGGGAGCGGCCGCGGCGTGTGCGGGGATCGCGGCCTGGCTGATCGGCGGGCACGGCTCGGACGTGCGCAGAGCGAGGGTGCTGCTCGCCGGTGGAGAGGCGGCGACCGGGCCGGTCCGGTGGAAGCGGATTCGTGTCGACTGGCGAGGGCTGCGCGGGCGGTTGAGGCCCGAAGCCTGGTCGCTGGTGGCGGGATCGGTGATCGCGGTGCTGGGCATGTCGGTCGTGCCCTTGCTCCTCGGAGCCGTCGGCATGCCCCTGCTGTGTCGGGTGCGGCGGGCGGGCGAGGCTCGGCGCGAGCGGGAGCGACGCGGCGACGCGGTGATCGCCCTGTGCGGAGCGCTCGCCGGGGAGGTGAGAGCCGGACGCCAACCCGGCGAGGCGCTGCTCGCGGCCGCACGCGATTCGGACGGACTGGCTGACGCACAGCCGTTGGTCCTGGCCGCGGCGAGGTTCGGCGGAGACGTGCCGGGTGCGCTCACCGAGGCGGCAGGGCAGCCCGGCGCCGACGGACTGGTGGGGCTCGCCGCCTGCTGGCGTGTGGCCGTGGACCGGGGTGCGGGGCTCGCGGCCGGACTGGACCGGCTGGAAGCCGCGCTACGAGCCGAACGCGATCAAAGGGCCGACATACGAGCCCAGTTGGCGGGATCGCGCTCGACCGCCTCGATGCTTGCGGGCCTGCCCGTCCTTGGCCTCCTGCTCGGCACCGCGCTCGGCGCGGACCCGCTGCACGTGCTGTTGCACACCGGTCCCGGGCTGGGCTGCCTGGTCGTCGGCGGAGTGCTGGAAGGCGTGGGGCTGTGGTGGGCGCTGCGGATCGTACGAGGAGCGGAGACGGAATGAGCGCGGAAGTTGTCCACAGGCTGGGGGTCTTGGTGTGCGGAGTGCTCCTGGTCGGCCCGCCGGTCCGCTGGCTCGGGACGGTGCGGCGGGCGAGGAGAGTGCGCAGACGGCTGGCCGAGCTGCTGCTCCCGAAAGCCGTGCCGTCACCGCGTCGACCCGAGGTGCTGCGTCACGGCCGACGATGGCTGTCCCTGCTGGGCGTGGTGTGCGCCGGCTGGGTGCTGATCGGCGGTCTCGCCGGAGCTCTGGCGGGGCTGGTGGCGGGTGTCGGCATCCGGTGGTGGTTCCGGCGGCGGAATCCGGCGCTCCCGGAGGAGTGCGATGTGACGTCGACAGTCCGTCAACTGCCGCTCGCCGCAGATCTGGTGGCCGCCTGCATCGCGGCGGGCGCGAGCCCGGTGGCGGCGGCCCGCGCCGTCGGCGAGGCATTGGGCGGACCGGTGGGAGAGCGGCTGGCCAGGGGTGCGGCGGAGGTGCGTCTCGGGGGCGAACCAGCGGTTTCCTGGCAGAGGTTGGCATCACTGCCGGGCGCCCAGGGGCTGGCGAGACTGCTGGAACGGGCGGGCGACTCGGGCGTACCGGCGGCTGTGCCGGTCGGCCGGCTCGCGGCGGAGGCCCGTGCCGAGTGGGGGCGCACCGCGACGGCGCGGGCACGCCGGGCGGCTGTCATGGTCACCGCGCCGGTGGGGCTGTGCTTCTTGCCCGCATTCCTTGCGATCGGCGTGCTGCCCGTGGTGATCGGGCTGGCCGGCGGGTTGCTGCGAGGGGGTGGTGGGTGACGGGCGGCGGCAGTGGCGAGTGGCGAACGGCAAGCGGGCGAAGCGCCTGACAGGGCTGAATCTCAAGGAGGTTGAAATGAGCAGGATGGTGCGAGTTCCAGGACTGGGGCGAGGACGGGGCCGAGGGCAGGAGCGAGGACAGGCACGAGAGCAGGAGCGAGAGCGGGTACGAGGGCATGGGTGTGTGCGGATGTGGGGCTGGATGCTCGCTGCGGCTGCGGCGCGGAAGGACGCGGGGATGGTCACGTCCGAGTACGCGGTGGGTGTCATCGCGGCTGTGGCCTTCGCGGCGGCCCTCTACAAGGTGGTGACGAGCGGGCAGGTCGGTGAGGAACTGCAGGGCATCGTGGGGCGGGCGCTCAATGTCCAGATGTGAACGCGGCCCGAGGGCAGCCCGGTCGGGAGCCGGTCCGGTCATGCGGCGGGACGGGGGCTTCGTCACCGCGGAGGCCGCTGTGGTGCTGCCTTCTCTGGTGCTCGTCGGCATGGCGCTGGTCTGGGCCCTGCTCGCCGCGTCCGCCCAGATCCAGTGCGTGGACGCGGCGAGGGCGGGTGCCCGGTCGGCGGCGCGCCAGGACCCGCCGGAAGTGGTCCTGGCGACGGCCCTCCGGGCGGCCCCTCCTGGTGCGACGGTCACGGTGGGCCGGGAAGACGACTTGGTCCGGGTGACGGTCGGAGCGAAGACACCCGGTCCTGCCGCGCTGTCCCTCGAGCTGAAGGACGAGGCGGTGGCGCTGGCGGAGGCGACGGTGGGGGACACGGCCAAGGGGGACACGACTGCGGGGGTGGAAGGGAGATGAGGAGCCGGAGTCGCCGGCGGAGTCGGCGATGGGTGTGGCCACCCGTTGGGGGCGGCCGCCGTGTGCGGTGGCGCGCGTCCTCCGACAGAGGTTCGGCGACGGTGTGGACGGTGGGTGCGATCGCTGTGCTGTGCGCCGTCTTCGGAGCGGTGCTGTCGATGGGGCAGGCCGTTGTGGTGCGGCACCGGGCGGCAGGGGCCGCGGACTTGGCGGCCCTCGCTGCTGCGGACCACTGGAGCGACGGTGGCACGGTGGCCTGCGCCCACGCGGAACGCGTGGCCCGGGCGCAGGGCGCGCGGCTCGTGCGGTGCGCGGTCGAGGGCCAGATCTCGGACGTGACGGCGGCGTCCGGAACAGGACCGATCACCGCCGAGGTGAGATCGAGGGCGGGGCCTGCGGGGCCTGCGGAACCGTCGGCGCCTGTGGGCCCTCCCGGTTCTCCGGGCTCTCCCGGCCTTCCGGGCCCTCCCGGTCCTCCGGGGGACGTAGGTTCTCCAGGGCTTCCGGTACCGGTGGAACCAGAGGGGTCTCCAGGGCCTCCTCGAGGAGATCCGGGCCGGTGAGACCCATGAGCCCTTCGGGGCCTTCTCAGGGTCTCCGGGCCGATGGGGTCACGGACACCCCGGGAGTCTGTGGGGCCGTGGGTTCCCGGGTCCATGAGCCCCCTCAGGCACCCGGCCCCGGCCGTCACGCACCCGGCATTCACTCGTTCGGCCTTACGCGCCCAACTTTCATCCAACCGGCCGACGGATCCCCCAACCGGCCGACGGATCCCCCAACCAGCCGACGGCTATCCCCCGTCCGGCCGTCGACCCCGCCCGTCCGACCGGTGTCCCCGTCCCTCCGGCCCGGACTCGCCGCCCGAACCACATCCCACCCGGCCACTCCCCACCCGGCCACTCCCCACCCGACTACTCCCCACCCGACTCCTCGGGTGCCGCCCGCAGGAGTTCCGTGAGCAGGCGTACGGCGCCTCGCTTGTGCAGCGGTTCGTTGCCGTTCCCGCATTTGGGGGACTGGATGCAGGACGGGCAGCCGGCGTCGCACTCGCACGAGGCGATGGCCTGGCGGGTGGCCGTGAGCCAGGAGCGGGCGGTGTGGAAGGCGCGCTCGGCGAATCCGGCGCCGCCCGGGTGGCCGTCGTACACGAAGACGGTGGGCAGGAGCGTGTCCGGGTGGAGGGGGACCGAGACGCCGCCGATGTCCCAGCGGTCGCAGGTGGCGAACAGCGGCAGCATGCCGATCGACGCGTGCTCGGCGGCGTGCAGGGTGCCGCCGAGGATCTCCGGGTTGATCCGGGCCGCGTCCAGCTGGTCCTCAGTGACCGTCCACCAGACGGCACGGGTACGGAGCGTACGGGGAGGGAGGTCGAGCTTCGTCTCGCCGAGCACCTCACCGGTGATGACACGCCGACGCAGAAAGGAGACGACCTGATTGGTGACTTCCACGGAGCCGTAGCACAACCGGCCGTCTCCCCAGGGGACTTCGGTGTCGGTCTCGAGGACGGCGATGGTGGTCGTGTCGCGGGCGACCGTCGAATACGGCGGGCTGGCCTCCTCGACCAGGGCGACGGAGTCGTCCAGGTCCAGTTTGCGCACCAGGTACGTACGGCCCTGGTGCAGATGGACCGCGCCCTCGTGGACCGCCGTGTGCGCGGCGCCCTCGTCGACCGTGCCGAGCAGGCGGCCGGTCCCGGCCTCGACGACCTGAACCGGGCTGCCGCCGCCCCCGCGGATGTCGGTCAGGTCGGCGGCCCGCTCCCGGCGGGTCCAGTGCCAGCCCGTGGCCCGGCGGCGCAGCAGCTTCGCGGCCTCCAGCTGGGGCAGCAGACCCGCGGTGGCGGGGCCGAAGAGCTCCAAGTCCTCCTCCGTGAGCGGGATCTCGGAGGCTGCGGCGCACAGATGGGGGGCCAGGACGTAGGGGTTGTCGGGGTCGAGGACCGTGGATTCCACCGGTTGGTCGAACAGGGCCTCGGGATGGTGGACGAGGAAGGTGTCCAGCGGGTCGTCGCGGGCGACCAGGATGGCCAGTGCGCCCTCCCCGGAGCGGCCCGCGCGGCCGGCCTGCTGCCAGAGGGAGGCACGGGTGCCCGGGTAGCCGGAGATGACGACGGCGTCGAGGCCGGAGATGTCGACGCCGAGTTCGAGGGCCGTGGTGGCGGCGAGGCCGAGGAGCTCTCCGGAGTGCAGCGCGCTCTCCAGGGCACGGCGTTCCTCGGGGAGGTAGCCACCGCGATAGGCGGCGACGCGCCGGACCAGCGAGCGGTCGATCTCGGCGAGGCGTTCCTGGGCGATGACCGCGATCAGCTCGGCGCCGCGCCGGGACCGTACGAAGGAGATCGAGCGCATGCCCTGGACGGTGAGGTCGGTCAGCAGGTCGGCCGTTTCGGCGGTGGCGGTACGCCGGACGGGTGCACCTTTCTCGCCGTGCAGTTCGGTGAGAGGGGGCTCCCACAGGGCGAACACGAGTTCCCCTCGCGGGGAGGCGTCGTCGGCCACCTCCACGACCGGGAGGCCGGTCAGGCGGCGCGCCGCGACCGAGGGCTCGGCGGCGGTCGCGGAGGCCAGCAGGAAGACGGGGGAGGCGCCGTAGCGGGCGCAGAGGCGGCGCAGACGGCGCAGCACCTGGGCGACGTGGGAGCCGAAGACGCCGCGGTAGGTGTGGCACTCGTCGATGACGACGTAGCGCAGGGCGCGCAGGAAGGAGGACCAGCGGGGGTGGGAGGGCAGTATCCCCCGGTGCAGCATGTCGGGGTTGGTCAGGACGTAGTTGGCGTACTGGCGTACCCATTCGCGTTCCTCGAAGGGTGTGTCGCCGTCGTACACGGCTGGGCGTACGGCATTGCCCAGCGGCTGTGAAAGTTCCTTCACCGAGCGGCGCTGGTCGGCCGCCAGGGCCTTGGTGGGGGCCAGGTAGAGGGCGGTGGCACCCCTGCCGTTCGGGGCCTCGGAGCCCTCCAGGAGGGCCGTCAGGACAGGCGCGAGGTAGGCCAGGGACTTGCCCGAGGCGGTGCCGGTGGCGACGATCACCGACTCGCCGTCGAGGGCGTGCTCGGCGACGCGCGCCTGGTGGGCCCAGGGGTGCTCGATGCCCGCGGCCTGCACCGCCGCGATGACCTCCGAACGGATCCGGTCGGGCCAGACGGCATGACGACCCTCTCGCGGGGGCAAGTGCTCCGTATGAGTGATGCGCGAAGACCGGCTCGGCCCCGAGGCGAGCCGGTCCAGGACGGTGCTCGGCGACGGGCGGGAAGCGGTGTCCGCCGAGGATCGATCGGATCGGTGATTCTTGGCCATCGGCATCGAGTGTGTCACTGGCGTGACGGACAATGGGCCCAAGGCGTCGTGCACGCCTGCCGGTAAGTGATTGAATGCCATCGCGGCTGGCGAACCGTCCCGGGGGCTCTGCCGAGGTGTCCCATGGGGCGACCGCTCGATAGCAAGGTGCTGGAGGATCCGTGGACCTGTCCCTGTCGACTCGCAATGTGTCCGGCCCTAATGGCGACCGTACGGTCGTCGAGGTCGGCGGCGAAATCGATGTATATACCGCGCCCAAGCTGCGGGAGCAGCTGGTCGAGCTGGTGAACGACGGCAGCTTCCACCTCGTCGTCGACATGGAGGGCGTGGACTTCCTCGACTCCACCGGTCTCGGCGTGCTGGTCGGCGGCCTGAAGCGTGTCCGGGCCCATGAGGGCTCGCTGCGTCTGGTGTGCAACCAGGAGCGCATTCTGAAGATCTTCCGTATTACCGGTCTCACCAAGGTGTTCCCGATTCACACCTCGGTGGACGAGGCGGTCAACGCGACCGACTGACGGCCGGTCTCCCGGGTCGTGGGCCCGGCATCGCACACATCGGGGACCGGGCCCACGGCCCGGCCCCCGGACAGCACGCCCGTAGTTCAGAGGGGGATGCATGGCCACCGTTGAACTCCGCTTCAGCGCGCTGCCCGAGCACGTCAGGACCGCCCGACTGGTGGCGGCAGCGGTGGCGCGCAGGGCCGGAGTGGACGAGGCCGTTCTCGACGAGGTCAGGCTCGCCGTCGGCGAAGCCTGTACTCGTGCCGTCGGACTGCATCAGAGCGGCGGTATCTCGGCGCCGGTGCACGTGGCGCTGATCGAGGAGGAGAAGCAGTTCTCCATCGAGGTCGGCGACGAGTCGCCGGGTTCGGTGCCCGGTGGGGCGGCGTCCGGCGCCGCCTCGGACGGCTCCGACGCGGAGACCGAGGAGGACGAGATGGGCCTCGCGGTCATCAGCGGCCTCGTCGACGACGTGGAAGTCATCGCCGGAGAGCATGGCGGACTGATCAGGATGAGCTGGCCCATCATGCCGCCGGCCGTCGCTCTTCCCTGACAGCAGCCTCTCTTCAACTCTTTAACATTGTCCTGAAGGGCCCTACTCGGTGGGGCCCTTCGGCATGTCCGGGAACTCGCGCTCCGCCATATGGTGATCGTGCACGGCGTTTCGTGAATTGATTCACGATCACTTGCGCGATAATTGGATCAAGCGTCAACGCTTCTGGGGCATTACTGCATTTGGGTCCGTAGACGCCTGTCGATCATTTGCTGAAGAGCAAGTGAAGGCTAATTCCGCTTACCGCGTACTGTTTTGATCAGGTTCCGGTACCTAGAATCCGTCCACATCTTGAGCTCAGCCCAAGCGTCAAGGAGGACGAATGGCGGGGCTTTCTACCCCTCATCAGTTTGACCACCCCACAACCTTCGCAGCCGCGGTTCTGACGTCCGGCAACCGTCTCATCGTGATGGTCGTCGCGGTCGTCGCCGTGGCAGCACTCGTGGTCGCCGGGATCCTGGTGCGCCAGGTTCTCGCGGCCGGCGAGGGCACCGACAGCATGAAGAAGATCGCGACGGCGATCCAGGAGGGCGCGAATGCCTACCTGGGACGTCAGATGCGCACGCTCGGCGTATTCGCCGCCGTGGTGTTCTTCCTGCTCATGCTGCTGCCCGCGGACGACTGGAATCAGCGCGCCGGAAGGTCGATCTTCTTCTTGATCGGCGCGGCGTTCTCGGCGACCACCGGCTATATCGGTATGTGGCTCGCCGTACGGAGCAATGTCCGCGTGGCCGCCGCGGCAAGGGAAGCGACCCCGGCGAAGGGTGAGCCAGAAAAGGATCTCACCGCCGTCTCGCACAAAGCCATGAAGATCGCTTTCCGCACCGGTGGCGTCGTCGGCATGTTCACGGTGGGGCTCGGTCTGCTGGGCGCCTCCTGTGTGGTGCTCGTGTACGCGGCCAACGCGCCGAAGGTCCTTGAGGGCTTCGGTCTGGGCGCGGCGTTGATCGCCATGTTCATGCGTGTCGGCGGCGGCATCTTCACCAAGGCGGCCGACGTCGGGGCCGACCTGGTCGGCAAGGTCGAGCAGGGCATTCCGGAGGACGACCCGCGCAATGCCGCGACCATCGCCGACAACGTGGGCGACAACGTGGGCGACTGCGCCGGCATGGCCGCGGACCTCTTCGAGTCGTACGCCGTCACGCTCGTCGCCGCGCTGATCCTCGGCAAGGTGGCGTTCGGCGACTCCGGGCTCGCGTTCCCGCTGATCGTGCCCGCGATCGGCGTCGTCACCGCGATGATCGGCATCTTCGCGGTGGCGCCCCGGCGCTCCGACCGCAGCGGCATGTCCGCGATCAACCGCGGGTTCTTCATCTCCGCGGTGATCTCGCTCGTGCTCGTCGCCCTCGCCGTCTACGCCTACCTCCCGGGTACCTACGCCGAACTGGACGGGGTCACGGACGCGGCGATCAAGGCCAAGGACGGTGACCCGCGGGTCCTCGCGGTCGTCGCCGTCGCGATCGGCATCGTCCTGGCCGCCCTCATCCAGCAGTTGACCGGCTACTTCACCGAGACCAGCCGTCGTCCCGTCCGGGACATCGGCAAGAGTTCCCTGACCGGCGCGGCCACCGTCGTCCTCGCCGGCATCTCCATCGGTCTCGAATCGGCCGTCTACACCGCCTTGTTGATCGGCCTCGGCGTGTACGGGGCGTTCCTGCTGGGCGGTACGTCGATCATGCTGGCGCTGTTCGCGGTGGCGCTCGCCGGAACGGGCCTGCTCACCACGGTCGGTGTCATCGTCGCGATGGACACCTTCGGCCCCGTCTCCGACAACGCGCAGGGCATCGCCGAGATGTCCGGCGACGTCGAGGGTGCGGGCGCGCAGGTGCTCACCGACCTGGACGCCGTCGGCAACACCACCAAGGCCATCACCAAGGGCATCGCCATCGCCACCGCCGTCCTCGCGGCCTCGGCCCTCTTCGGTTCGTACCGTGACGCGATCACCACGGCCGCGAGCGACGTGGGCGAGAAGGTCTCGGGACCGGGCGCGCCGATGAACCTGATGATGGACATCTCGCAGCCCAACAACCTGGTGGGTCTCATCGCGGGTGCCGCGGTCGTCTTCCTCTTCTCGGGGCTGGCGATCAACGCGGTGTCGCGGTCCGCCGGGGCCGTGGTCTACGAGGTGCGGCGGCAGTTCCGCGAACACCCCGGGATCATGGACTACTCGGAGACACCCGAGTACGGGCGCGTCGTCGACATCTGCACCAAGGACGCGCTGCGTGAACTCGCCACACCGGGCCTGCTCGCGGTGCTGACACCGATCGCGATCGGGTTCACGCTCGGTGTCGGCGCGCTCGGTTCGTTCCTCGCGGGTGCGATCGGTACCGGCACGCTGATGGCCGTCTTCCTCGCCAACTCCGGTGGCGCGTGGGACAACGCCAAGAAGCTCGTCGAGGACGGCCACCACGGCGGCAAGGGCAGTGAGGCCCATGAGGCGACGGTGATCGGTGACACGGTCGGTGACCCGTTCAAGGACACGGCCGGCCCCGCGATCAACCCGCTGCTGAAGGTCATGAACCTGGTGTCGCTGCTGATCGCTCCGGCGATCGTCAAATTCTCGTACGGCGACGACAAGAGCGTCGGCGTACGGGTGTTCATCGCCATCCTCGCGCTCATCGTGATCGTGGGCGCCGTGTACGTCTCCAAGCGGCGCAGGATCGCCATGGGCGACGAGGAGGGCAACGACGAAGGGGTCGCCAAGTCGGCCGATCCGGCGGTGGTTTCGTGACGCACGGGTTCCGCACCTGATGCGGCACCGATTTCCGGGCCGGATCGGGGAGTGAGCCAACGGGCGGGCGTACGGCGCGTGTTGACGCGCCGTACGCCCGCCCCGCGTGTGTTCGCGCCGCTGTCGTGAGCCTTCTCTCGCTTGGTGCAAATGGCTTCAATAGGCGTCTTACCGGACACACGCCATGTGGGTGTCGCCCGCATGGCGTGTATGTTCCGGGGCCGAGAGCCATGGAAGGGACCAAACCGGTGAACAAGAAGCTCGCGGCCGTACTGTCCGGCGGTGCGGTACTGGTGATCGCTCTGTCGGGATGCAGCAGCAGTAGCGACAACGGCAACGACAAGCTGAACTCCTGGGCCAAGCAGGTCTGTGACGCGGTGAAGCCGCAGGCGCAGAAGATCGAGGAAGCGAACGCCGCGATCCAGAAGCAGACCTCGGACAACAGCACGCCGGAGGCTGTCCAGAAGACCGACGCCCAGGCCTTCCAGGACATGTCCGACGCGTACAAGGCGATCGGCGGCGCCGTCGACAACGCGGGACCGCCGGACGTCCAGGACGGCAAGACGAAGCAGGCCAACGCGGTCAAGGAGCTCAACACCATCTCGGCGTCGTACGCCGACCTGAAGACACAGGTCGCCAAGCTCGACACCAAGGACCAGGCCAAGTTCGCCGAGGGCCTCAAGGGCATCGCCACCCAGCTCGGCAAGCTGAGCCAGAGCGGGAGTGACGCCCTGAAGCAGCTGGAGGAGGGCGACGTGGGCAAGGCGATGGCGCAGCAGGAGAGCTGCAAGTCGGCGTCCGGGGCCTCGACGGCGGCCAACGGCTGAGACCACCCGCAAGGCGGCCGACGCTCAGCCGTCCACGGCACCGGTCGACGGCTGAGTTCGTCCACAGGACCGAAGAGGGCCCGGTACGTACACGCGCCGGGCTCTCGGCCTGCCCGGCGTGCTGCCGGACCCGGTGTGCACCGCGCCTGCCGCGCCCGTCGTCCACAGGGCGCGGCTCTGTCCACAGGTGTGGGTGCCGATGGGCGACAGCGGACACAATGGGAGGCGTGAGTCACACCAGCCTGTCACCGTTGCCCTCGTCCGATCGTGCCGACATCGCCGCCCGGCTGCGGAGCGCCCTCCTCGACGCCTCCTTCACCGCGGACGGCCTCCTCGACCTGCTCGGCGCCCCCGCGTACGCGGCACTGGCCCGCAGCGAGACCGTGCCCGCCCTCCGGGCGACCCGTGGGGACACACCGCTGGAGACGCTCGTACGGCTGTTCCTGCTGCAGCAGCCCGTTCCTCACGCGCGCGTGAGGAACGTGCTGCCCGTCGAGGACGCCCTGGAGAGCGGCTGGCTGACCCGGACGGGCGGGGACGAGGTCGCGGCGAGCGTCGACATCCGGCCCTACGGCGGGCCTGGTGGCGAGGACTGGTTCATCGTGTCCGACCTCGGCTGCGCCGTCGG
Organism: Streptomyces sp. NPDC021080; assembly: GCF_044333225.1. Lineage (NCBI taxonomy): Bacteria > Bacillati > Actinomycetota > Actinomycetes > Kitasatosporales > Streptomycetaceae > Streptomyces > Streptomyces sp. NPDC021080. The sequence goes on from NZ_JBIRQM010000015.1 coordinate 161,054, forward strand.
CGGTGCGGGCGGTATCGGCAGCCGGGAGGAGGGTGTCGTCCTCGGAGTGGGGGGCGCCTCCACGACCCTCGCCGGCATCACCGTGCGGACACCCGTCGACTCTGCGCTCGATCTCGGTACCGGCTCCGGAATCCAGGCCCTGCACGTCGCGCAGCACGCCACGCGGGTGACGGCGACCGATCTGAACCCCCGTGCGCTGGACATCACCGCGCTCACCCTCGCGCTCTCCGGCGCCCCGGCCGCCGACCTGCGCCAGGGCTCCCTCTTCGAGCCGGTCCGCGCCGACGAGACGTACGACCTGATCGTCTCGAACCCGCCGTTCGTGATCTCGCCGGGCGCCCGGCTGACGTACCGCGACGGCGGCATGGGCGGGGACGATCTGTGCCGCACGCTCGTTCAGGAGGCGGGGGACCGGCTGAACGAAGGGGGGTACGCCCAGTTCCTGGCCAACTGGCAGCACGTGGAGGGCGAGGACTGGCAGGACCGGCTGCGTTCCTGGGTGCCGCGAGGCTGTGACGCGTGGATCGTGCAGCGCGAGGTGCAGGACATCACGCAGTACGCGGAGCTGTGGCTGCGCGACTCGGGCGACCACCGGGCCGACCCGGCCGACTACCAGGCGCGGTACGACGCGTGGCTCGACGAGTTCGAGGCCCGCAAGGTGAAGGCCGTCGGCTTCGGATGGATCACGCTCCGCCGGACGGCGGCGGCCGAGCCCTCGATCACCGTCGAGGAGTGGCCGCACTCCGTCGAGCAGCCGCTCGGCGACGCCGTGCGCGAGCACTTCGACCGGGTCGACTATCTGAGACGGCACGACGACGCGGGTCTGCTCGCCGGGCACTTCAGACTCGTGGCGGAGGTCGTGCAGGAGCAGGTCGGGCTGCCCGGCGCCGAGGACCCGGAGCACGTGGTGCTGCGTCAGCACCGGGGAATGCGCCGGGCCACCAAGGTGGACACGGTCGGCGCGGGCTTCGCCGGCGTGTGCGACGGCACGCTGAGCGCGGGGCGGATCCTCGACGCCATCGCCCAACTGGTCGGCGAGGACCCGGTGCTGCTGCGGGACCGGACACCCGCGCAGATCCGTCTGCTGGTCGAGCAGGGCTTCCTGGAGCCGGTCGAGTAGCCGCGACACCGGGGACCTCCGGTTTCCCGGCCCGCTGGTCCTCCGGTTTCCCGGCCCGCCGGGCCGCCACCGGAGGGTCTCCCGCCGTCCCCGCGCGCCTTCCGCCGGACATCGGATCGGGTGGTCGGGAGGGGAAACCGGCCAACATCCGAAGAGCCGCGCACGTGTCCCTCCTCGTGGCCCATGCTCTTCTCCGTATCCGTCTCCCTCCCCGTGCCTGCTTCCCCCTCCGGTTTCTCTTTCGCCGCTGTCCCCGTTCCCGCACCCGTACCCGTTTCTGCTCCCGTTCCCGTTTCCGCGCAGTCCCCGTCCCGTCTCCAGGCCTGCCTGTGGTGCGACCCCGTTCCTCCAGGGGCGACGACGGATTCGCCACAGTCGGGAGTACCGGGGGGCGCGCCGGGAGGGAAGGGGACGGTGGGGTGGACCGCGGTGCCGGGTGCGGGGTGGGTGCCTCATGGGACGCCGGACGCCCGGCGTTCACCGTGGGTTCGTACGTCGGCTGCCGGGACGTGTCAGCCTCCCGAACCTGAGGTCCCGGGGTGAAAGGACAGAGCCATGGAAAGCGGGCCGGCGATCTTCGCGGGGTTGGTGTTCTCCCTGTTCGGGGGCGGAATCCTGGCCTGGACGGTGGTCCGGGTGCGCCATGGTGAGCCGGTCGCCCACGGTGTGAACCGCGTCGCATCGGCGACCCTCGCGAGCCTCGCCGGAAGCGGTGCGCTGACGCTCGGAGCGTGGTGCTTCACGCGCGTGTGAGACCGCGCGTGAGGACTGCGGCTCCGGTAACTGGAAAGTTACCCTCCGGATAGGCCCGGAAGGGCAGGTCGACACTCCGGGCGGCAGGAATGGCGGTAGTCGGGTTACCGTTCGAGTGGCCGTTGCGGGCTTTTCCCGTTTGACACGGGGGCGGGATGTACCGTCACACTCCGCAGCGTCAGCATGACCCGACCCCTCGGGAGCCAAGCCCCGAGGAGATTCCGCGTCGACCGGAGAGAAGAGCGAAGTTGTCCCCGACCAGCGACACCGCACACGGCGGCCGCCGACTCGTCATCGTCGAGTCGCCTGCCAAGGCGAAGACGATCAAGGGCTACCTGGGCCCCGGCTATGTCGTCGAAGCGAGCGTCGGGCACATCCGCGACCTCCCCAACGGCGCCGCGGAGGTGCCGGAGAAGTACACCGGTGAGGTCCGCCGCCTCGGTGTGGACGTCGAACACGACTTCCAGCCGATCTATGTGGTCAACGCCGATAAGAAGGCCCAGGTCAAGAAGCTCAAGGACCTGCTGAAGGACTCCGACGAGCTCTTCCTCGCCACCGACGAGGACCGCGAGGGCGAGGCCATCGCTTGGCACCTCCTGGAGGTCCTGAAGCCCAAGGTTCCCGTCCACCGGATGGTCTTCCACGAGATCACCAAGGACGCGATCCGCAGCGCCGTCGCCAACCCGCGCGAACTGAACAAGCGCATGGTCGACGCGCAGGAGACCCGCCGCATCCTCGACCGCCTCTACGGCTACGAGGTCTCGCCGGTCCTGTGGAAGAAGGTCATGCCGCGGCTGTCGGCCGGCCGCGTCCAGTCCGTGGCGACCCGGCTCGTCGTCGAGCGGGAGCGCGAGCGCATCGCCTTCCGTTCCGCCGAGTACTGGGACCTGACCGGCACCTTCGGCACCGGCCGCACCGGTGACGCCAGCGACCCGTCCAACCTCGTCGCGCGCCTGACCTCGGTCGACGGCAAGCGCGTCGCCCAGGGCCGCGACTTCGACTCGCTCGGCCAGATCAAGAGCGCGAACACGCTCCACCTGGACGAGACGAACGCCCGCGCGCTCGCCGCCGCCCTGGCGGACACGAACTTCGCGGTCCGCTCGGTCGAGTCCAAGCCCTACCGCCGCTCGCCGTACGCGCCGTTCCGCACGACGACGCTCCAGCAGGAGGCCTCGCGCAAGCTCGGCTTCGGCGCGAAGGCGACCATGCAGGTGGCGCAGAAGCTGTACGAGAACGGCTTCATCACCTATATGCGTACGGACTCCACGACCCTGTCGGACACGGCGGTCACGGCCGCCCGCGCCCAGGTCACCCAGCTGTACGGCGCCGACTACCTGCCGGCCCAGCCGCGCACGTACGCCGGGAAGGTCAAGAACGCGCAGGAGGCGCACGAGGCGATCCGTCCCTCGGGCGACCGTTTCCGCACCCCCGCCGAGACGGGACTGACCGGTGACCAGTTCAGGCTGTACGAGCTGATCTGGAAGCGGACCGTCGCCTCCCAGATGAAGGACGCGGTCGGCAACTCCGTCACCGTGAAGATCGCCGGCACCTCCGCCGACGGCCGGGACGCCGAGTTCAGCGCGTCCGGCAAGACGATCACCTTCCACGGCTTCCTGAAGGCGTACGTCGAGGGCGCGGACGACCCGAACGCCGAGCTCGACGACCGTGAGCGCCGCCTCCCGCAGGTCGGCGAGGGCGACCCGCTGTCCGTCGAGGGGATCACGGTCGACGGCCACGCCACCAAGCCGCCGGCCCGCTACACCGAGGCCTCCCTGGTCAAGGAGCTCGAAGAGCGCGAGATCGGCCGCCCGTCGACGTACGCGTCGATCATCGGCACGATCCTCGACCGCGGTTACGTCTTCAAGAAGGGGACGGCCCTGGTGCCCTCCTTCCTGTCGTTCGCCGTGGTCAACCTCCTGGAGAAGCACTTCGGGCGGCTCGTCGACTACGACTTCACCGCCAAGATGGAGGACGACCTCGACCGCATCGCCCGCGGTGAGGCGCAGGCCGTGCCGTGGCTCAGGCGCTTCTACTTCGGCGAGGGCGACGCGACCGGTGCCGCCGAGGCCGGCAACGGCGACGGCGACCACCTGGGCGGTCTCAAGGAGCTCGTCACCGACCTGGGCGCCATCGACGCCCGTGAGGTGTCCTCGTTCCCGGTCGGCAACGACATCGTGCTGCGCGTCGGCCGCTACGGCCCGTACGTCGAGCGCGGGGAGAAGGACGCCGAGAACCACCAGCGCGCCGACGTGCCCGAGGACCTGGCCCCGGACGAGCTGACGGTCGAACTCGCGGAGGAACTGCTCGCCAAGCCGAGCGGTGACTTCGAGCTCGGTGCCGACCCGCAGACGGGCCACCAGATCATCGCCAGGGACGGACGCTACGGCCCGTACGTCACCGAGGTGCTCCCCGAGGGCACCCCGAAGACGGGCAAGAACGCCGTCAAGCCGCGTACCGCCTCGCTGTTCAAGTCGATGGCGCTCGACACGGTGACCCTGGAGGACGCCCTCAAGCTGATGTCGCTGCCGCGCGTCGTCGGCGCGGACGCCGAGGGTGTCGAGATCACCGCGCAGAACGGGCGCTACGGTCCGTACCTGAAGAAGGGCACGGACTCGCGGTCGCTCACCGCCGAGGACCAGCTCTTCACCATCACGCTGGAAGAGGCGCTGGAGATCTACTCCCAGCCCAAGCAGCGGGGCCGCGCGGCCGCCAAGCCGCCGCTGAAGGAACTGGGCACCGACCCGGTCAGCGAGAAGCCGGTGGTGGTCAAGGACGGCCGCTTCGGCCCGTACGTCACCGACGGCGAGACGAACGCGACCCTGCGCTCCGGCGACAGCGTCGAGGACATCACGCCGGAGCGCGGCTACGAACTGCTCGCCGAGAAGCGCGCCAAGGGCCCGGCCAAGAAGACCGCGAAGAAGGCGCCCGCGAAGAAGGCGCCGGCCAAGAAGACCGCCGCCAAGAAGACGACGGCTTCGAAGACGGCTGCCAAGAAGGCACCCGCCAAGAAGACCGCCGCGAAGAAGACGGCGGCCTCCGAAGGCTGAGTCACCGGCCGGCCCGGGCCGGGTCTGCGGCCCGCGAAGGCCGAGCCACCGGCCGGACCTGTCGGAGATCGTCCGGACCCGTCAGAGAGCGGAAGCCCCTACACCATTTGGTGTGGGGGCGTCCGTTTGTTCGGGCACGCCTCCAGGGAGTCAGCGGGTCCGGATAGGCTGGCAGGATGACGCGAGCCGAGCAGCCAACGGCCCACAACTGGGCCCCCGACGAAGCCCTGGTCGCGGATTCGCGCGAGCGTGCCGTCCGCGCCCTGCTGCGTCAACCGCAGCTGAAGCGGTTGTGGAGCGCACACCTCGTGGGAGGTGTCGCGGACGCCCTGGCCCTGTTCGTCCTGGTCGTCCTCGCCCTCCAGGCGGCGATCTCCGAGGGCTCCTTCGGCGGCGGCGTCCGCGGGGCCGCCCTCGCCGTGGCGGCCGTCTTCGGAGCCCGTGTCCTCGCGACGCTGCTCTTCGGGGCTGTGCTCCTCGGCCCCCTGACGTCGCTCACCTCACCCGACGGGCCCCTCGACCGGCGCTGGACCATGCTCGGGGCCGACGGCCTGCGGGCCGTGCTCCTCATCGTCGCGCCCCTGTTCATCGACTGGACCCCGGACAACGCGCTCGCCGTGCTCCTGGTCATCGTCTTCGTGTCCGGGGTCGCCGAGCGGTTCTGGACGGTGTGCCGGGAGAGCGCGGCCCCCGCACTGCTGCCCGCGCCACCGCTGGAGGGCGCCACCGTGCGCCCCCTGCCGGACCACATGGACGCGCTGCGACGGCTGTCCCTGCGGACCGCGTTCGTCGCGCTGCCGCTCGCCGCCCTCACCCTGGTCGTCGTCTCCCTCGTCAGCAACATGCTGGGCGCCGGGATCGACTGGTTCCACCTGCACCAGGCGGCGCTCGCCTCGTACGTGGCGGCCGGACTGTTCGCGGCCTCCCTGTCGGTGGTCGCCTTCCTCGAACTGCCCGACGCCCGCACCCCGCGCGCGCGGTCGCCGCTCGAAGGACTGCGCCGCCCGAAGACGGGCACCGGCGGCGACAAGGGCCGCACCGGCGCGATCCCGCTCCTGGTGCCGGCCTGCGCGGCCGTCGCCGGGGCGATCTCGGCCGCCGTCGCCGTCTCCGTGCTGGACGCCATCGACCTGGGCGGCGGCCCGGTGCTGTACGGGCTGCTGGTGCTGGCCCTGACCGGCGGCGTCGTCGCCGGCATCCGCACGGCGCCCTCCCTGCTCCCGTCGCTGTCGCGGCGCAGGCTCCTCGCCCTCGCGATCGCCTTCACCGGGATCATGCTGCTGGCCGCCGGCCTCGTCCCGGACGTCACCACCGTGCTGCTGCTCCTCACCTTCGCCGGCCTCGGCGCGGGTGTCGCCGCGAACACCGGGCACGCGCTGCTCGACCAGGAGACCGAGGACTACCGGCGGGCCCGCACGACCGAACACCTGCACGCGGTCGTACGGGTCTTCGTCGCGGTCGGTGCGATCGTGGCGCCGCTGGTGGCCGCCGCGATCGGCCCGCACCGCCTGGAGAGCGGCAAGTTCGTGTTCGCGCACGGCGGCGCCGCCTTCACCCTGATGCTGGTCGGCGCGCTCCTGCTGCCCGTCGCCGCCCTGGTGCTCGCCAAGGTCGACGACCGTTCCGGCGTGCCGCTGCGCAAGGACCTGCTGGACGCCCTGCGCGGCGGTGACGACCCGTCGCAGGTGCCCGCGACGAACGGCTTCTTCATCGCCCTGGAGGGCGGCGACGGGGCCGGCAAGTCCACCCAGGCGCAGGCCCTCGCCGACTGGATCCGGGCCAAGGGCCACGAGGTCGTGGTGACCCGTGAGCCGGGCGCCACGCCCGTCGGCAAGCGGCTGCGCTCGATCCTCCTCGACGTGTCGTCCGCGGGCCTCTCGCACCGCGCCGAGGCCCTGCTGTACGCCGCCGACCGCGCGGAGCACGTCGACACGGTCGTCCGTCCCGCGCTGGAGCGGGGCGCCATTGTCATCTCCGACCGCTACATCGACTCGTCCGTGGCCTACCAGGGCGCGGGCCGCGACCTGTCGCCCACGGAGATCGCCCGCATCAACCGCTGGGCGACGAACGGGCTCGTACCGCATCTGACCGTTCTGCTGGACGTGTCGCCCGAGGCCGCCCGAGAGCGCTTCACCGAGGCGCCCGACCGGCTGGAGTCGGAGCCGCTCGAGTTCCACACGCGCGTGCGCTCCGGTTTTCTGACGCTCGCCGCCGCCGACCCGAGCCGCTACCTGGTCGTCGACGCCGCGCAGGAGCCCGAGGCCGTCACCACCGTCGTACGGCACCGCCTCGACGTCATGCTGCCCCTCTCCGAGGCCGAGGTGAAGGCCCAGGAGGAGGCGCGCAGGGCGGCCGAGGAGGAGGCCCGGCGCAAGGCCGAGGAGGAGGCCGCGCGCAAGGCCGAGGAGGAGCGTCTGGAGCGCGAGCGTCAGGCCCAGCTCGCCAAGCTGCGCGCCGAGGAGGAGGAGCGCAAGCAGCGGGAGCTGGAAGAGGCCCAGCGGCGTGAGGCCGAGCGCCAGGCGGAGGAGGCCCGGCAGCGTGCCGAGGAGGCCCGCCGCCGGGCCGAGGAGGAGCGGGCCCGGCTTCTCGCCGAGGAGGAGGCCCGCGCCGCGGAGCAGGAGCGGGCGCGCAGACAGGCCGAGGAGGAGGCGCGGCTGCGTGCCGAGGCCGAGGCGCGCCGTCTGGAGAAGCAGCGGAAGGCCGAGGAGGCGTTGCTGAGGGCCGAGGAGGCCCGGCGGATCGCCGCGGAGGCCGCCGCCGCTTCGGCCGCCGCGGCGGCTTCGGCCGACGCCGCGGTGTCGGGCGCCGGGACCGCTCCGAGGGCCGGCGGCCCGAAGAGGCCGGAGCCCGCTGCGGGGACGGGACGGGACACCGGCGGGGCCTCGACGTCCTCGCCGTCGTCCTCCGCGTCCGCTTCCCGTTCCGCGTCCACGCCGTCGTGGGCCGTGGCGGCTTCCGTTCCGGACAACGAGACGACGGTTCCCACGCCCGTCGTCACCGATCCGGCGGCGGCCGACGAGACCGCCGTGCTTCCGCCCGTACGACCGGACGAGCGCCGCTCGGGCACCCGTCCGGGTTCCCGCTCCGAGACCGAGGACACGGCCACGCTGCCGAAGCCGCCGGTTCCGGGCGGGGCGGCGGACGAGACGGCGGTGCTGCCGCCCGTCACCCCGGGTCCGGGCGCTGCCGACGAGACGGCCGTCCTTCCTCCGGTACGGGACAGGGGCGCGGAGACCAGGGCCGACGGGCCGCCCGGCGACCCCGCGGACCGGATGCCCCGGGGCTTCTTCCGCGACGAGCGGCCGGCGCCGGGGCCCGAGGGTCCCTCCGACCGCACGCGGGAACTGCCGCAGGTGGACGAGACGGGCGCCCCGCGCCGCAGGCCCCGCCCCGACTGGGCCGAGGAGACCCCGCTCGACGATCTCCCGACCCTGGCGGACGAACTGCTGGGCCCGCGCGAGGGCGAGGACGAGGACGACTGGGACGAGGGCCGCGGGCGCGGTCGAGGCGGGCGGCGACGCTAGTACTGCCCTGACGGCTGATCGCCAGGGCAGTCGGAGGGGCGGTCACCGGGCGGTGGCCTTCGCCCGTGGCGGGCGACGGTCCGCGCCGGCCGGCCGGCGCCTGACGGCCGGACTCGGACCCGGGGTTCGTGCCCGGGTCCGCCGGTCGATGTCCGGCGGGCCCGTGGCCCGTGGCCGGCGGCCGACGACCCCGGTCCGGCTCGGCCGGCTCGGTCCGCACGGCCGACCCGGTCAGAGGTCGGTGAACGGCCGGGTGTGCCCCGTTGTCGGTGGCGACCCGCACAATGGACGACGCGAGACAAAGTGCGACGGAGGGCGGAGCCCATGCCTGTGTGGGACGACCTGGTGGGCCAGGAGAAGGTGGGCGAGCAACTCGCCGCCGCTGCCCGGGACGCCGACGCCCTCGTCACGGCGGTCGCCGCGAACGCCCCGCTTCCCGAGGCGTCCAAGATGACGCACGCCTGGCTGTTCACGGGCCCGCCCGGCTCGGGCCGCTCCACGGCCGCGCGCGCGTTCGCGGCCGCCCTGCAGTGCGTGAGCCCCGACCGTGCGCTCGGCGGGATCCCCGGCTGCGGGTTCTGCGACGGCTGCCACACGAGCCTGGTCGGCACCCACGCCGATGTGCAGATCGTCCGTACCGATCTGCTCTCCATCGGCGTCAAGGAGACCCGTGACCTGGTCCGGCGCGCCCAGCTGTCCCCCGCGGGCGGCCGCTGGCAGGTCATCGTCCTGGAGGACGCGGACCGTCTGACGGAAGGCGCGGGCAACGTCCTGCTCAAGGCCGTCGAGGAACCCGCTCCCCGCACGGTCTGGCTCCTGTGCGCGCCGTCCATCGAGGACGTGCTCCCCACCATCCGCTCCCGCTGCCGGCTGCTCACGCTGCGTACCCCGCCGGTGGACGCCGTCGCCGACATCCTCGTCCGCCGTGACGGCATCGAGCCCGCCGTCGCGGCGGCCGCCGCGCGCGCCACGCAGGGTCACATCGGTCGGGCCCGTCGCCTCGCGACGGACCCGAGCGCCCGGCAGCGCCGTGCCGCCGTCCTCAAGCTCCCGCTGCGGATCGACGACGTCGGCGGCTGCCTCAAGGCCGCCCAGGAGCTGATCGACACCGCCGCGGAGGACGCGAAGCAGCTCGCCGAGGAGGTCGACGTCAAGGAGACCGAGGAGCTGAAGGCGGCGCTCGGCGCGGCTCAGGGCGGCCGGATGCCACGGGGCACGGCGGGCGTCATGAAGGAGCTGGAGGACCGGCAGAAGCGCCGAAGAACGCGTACGCAGCGCGACAGTCTGGATCTGGCCCTGATCGACCTCACCGGCTTCTACCGCGACGTGCTGGCCCTTCAGCTCGGCTCCCGCCTGGCCATCGCCAACGTGGAGGCGGAGGACGCGCTGGAGCGGCTGGCGGGCGGCAGTTCGCCGGAGTCGACCCTGCGCCGCATCGACGCGATCGCCGCGTGCCGTGAGGCCCTCGATCGCAACGTCGCTCCGCTGCTGGCGGTGGAGGCGATGACGATGGCGCTCCGCGCGGGCTGACCGGACGGCTCCGTGGCGCCCACCCCTGTGTGGGGCGACCGCCTGGTGACGGGGTCCGGTCCGGGGCGAGCCGTTCCGTGGCCGGCGCCCGGCAGGGGCGAGCCGCCCTGTCGCCGGCCCCGTCAGAGGCAGTTGTTCGGCGGCGGGTTGACCGAGTCACTCGTACGAGCAGCTTCCGCGACTGAAGGTGATCGATCGATCGCGCAAGGTTACGCTCGCGGGATGCACATGAGGCGCACCAGACGGCAGATCCGACCCCTCCGTGCGAGCGGCGTGCTGCTGGCCGCCGCGGCGCTGTTCGTCTCCGCGTGCTCCTCGGGGAGTTCCACGGCGAGTTCCACGACGTCGGCCGCGACGGCCGCGGCGGTGCTCACCGCACTGCCGCGCGCCACCCCGTCGGCGTTGGAGCCGTACTACGGGCAGAAGCTGAACTGGCACAGCTGCGGTGTCCCCGGCTTCGAGTGCGCCACGATGAAGGCGCCGCTCGACTACGACAAGCCCGGCTCGGGCGACGTCAGGCTGGCGGTTTCCCGCAAGAAGGCCACGGGGCCGGGCAAGCGGATCGGTTCGCTGCTGGTCAATCCGGGAGGGCCGGGCGGTTCGGCGGTCGGCTACCTCCAGTCGTACGCCGGAATCGGTTACCCGGCGGACGTCCGCGCCCGCTACGACATGGTTGCGGTCGACCCGCGGGGCGTGGCCCGCAGCGAGCCGGTCGAGTGTCTCAACGGACGCGCGATGGACGCGTTCACGCAGACGGACACCACGCCGGACGACGGCCGGGAGACGGATCAGCTCGTCGAGGCGTTCAAGAAGTTCGCCGAGGGCTGCGGCGCGCACTCGCCCGAACTGCTCCGGCACGTCTCCACGGTCGAGGCGGCCCGCGACATGGACATTCTGCGGGCCGTGCTGGGCGACCAGAAGCTGTCGTACGTGGGGGCGTCGTACGGGACGTTCCTGGGGGCGACGTACGCGGGTCTCTATCCGGACCGGGTGGGCCGGCTGGTGCTGGACGGGGCGCTCGACCCGTCCCTGAACGCGCGCAAGCTGAACGAGGAGCAGACGGCGGGGTTCGAGACGGCCTTCCAGTCCTTCGCCAAGGACTGCGTGCGGCAGAGCGACTGCCCGCTCGGCGACGCGGGCACGAGCCCGGACGAGGTGGGCAGGAACCTGAAGGCGTTCTTCCAGCAACTGGACAAGAAACCCATCCCGACAGGCGACCCGGACGGCCGCAAGCTCGGCGAGGCGCTCGCGACGACCGGGGTGATCGCGGCGATGTACGACGAGAGCGCCTGGCCGCAGCTGCGGGACGCGCTCACCTCCGCGATGAAGAAGGACGACGGCGCGGGGCTGCTCGCCCTCTCCGACAGCTATTACGAGCGGGACGCCGACGGTCAGTACGCGAATCTGATGTCCGCCAACGCCGCCGTGAACTGTCTCGACCTGCCCCCCGCCTTCTCCGGCCCGAACCAGGTGGAGCAGTCGCTGCCCGCCTTCGAGAAGGCGTCCCCCGTCTTCGGCGAGGGCCTGGCCTGGGCCTCGCTGAACTGCGCGTACTGGCCCGTCAGGAACACCGGCGAGCCGCACCGGATCGAGGCGAAGGGCGCGGCGCCGATCCTCGTCGTCGGCACCACCCGCGACCCGGCGACCCCGTACCCCTGGGCCCGGTCCCTCGCCTCCCAGCTCTCCTCGGGCACCCTCTTGACCTACGTCGGCGACGGCCACACCGCCTACGGGCGCGGCAGCGCCTGCATCGACTCCACGATCAACCGCTACCTCCTCCAGGGCACCCCTCCCGAGAAGGGAAAGCGCTGCTCATAGCCCCGCTGGGCACCCGCGGAGCGCCCGCCCCGGGACGTGTACGGAGCACCCCCGGAAACTGTGTAGACTTACCGACGTTGCTGATCGCACCATGGGTGTGAGCAGCGCGCCGCCTTAGCTCAGATGGCCAGAGCAACGCACTCGTAATGCGTAGGTCTCGGGTTCGAATCCCGAAGGCGGCTCTGTGGAAGCCTCAGGACTCACTCGCCGTGACCTGGGGCTTTTGCTTTTGCTGGACACGGTGGCGGGCGCGTGCACGAGCCGCGCGGCGGTCTCCGGTCCCAGTTCCAGTCTCAGCCGCGGGCTCGACGGCAGACGGCCGGCAGCTGGACGAGACCAGCGAAGGCGACAGGTCCCCTCGTGCCGGGCGGGAGGCATGAACCGGTCTGCCGGGCGGGGCTCGGCTTCATGTCTCGCGGCCGCTGCGAGGGCGTGACGCGCCCTCCGGGCCGGTCGCTGGATCGCCGACCGTTCGGGGCCGTCGTCCGGGGCGCGGGCCGTGGTCGCGGGGAGCTCCTGAGGGGGCGGGGGTGCCCGCGAGAACCGTTGTACCTTCGATGATGGAGACCGCCACGATCGAAGGGGCCGGCTCATGGCGCGCAGCGGTAACGCCGGGCAGCACGGGACTTCCCTCCGCAAGGACTTCCTCATCGCCGAGCGCCCCGGCTACCTGCTCCACAAGGCCGGGCTGGTGCTGGTGGAGGACGTGGAGGAGGCGCTGGCCGGGGTCGGCATGCGCATCCGCGACTTCTTCGTGCTGGCCGCCCTGGCCGGCGGTCCCGAACTCTCGCAGCAGGACCTGAGCCGGCTGCTCGATCTCGATCCGACCACGGTCGTGACGGTGATCGACGAGATGGAGCGCAACGGGCACGTCGAGCGGCGGCGCAATCCGGCCGACCGGAGGCGCTACAACCTGATCCTCACGGAGTCCGGCCGCGAGGCGCTGGCGACGGCGGACCGGGTGGCGACGGAGGTCGAGTCCGCCTTCTTCGGCGCTCTCGCGGAGGACGAGCGCGAGGTGCTGCGCAAGATGCTCGGCGTGCTGATGGCAGGCCGCTGGCCCGCCTCCGTCTGCTCCGACTGACGCCCGCCTTCGTGTGCTCCGACTGACGCCCGTCCCCGTCTGCTGACGCCCGTCTTCGTCGCCGCGCTCATCGGCTTCACGATGCTGCGGACGAAGGATCTGCACGCCGGCGCTCTGTCGACCGTCCCGCCGGACGTCGACGACAGCGGCGAGGGCGAGGTGCGGTCCGGCGGGTCGCCGGACGCCGCGGTGGGCGCACCGGCCTGACCCGGCCCCGCGTCCCCGAGGCGGGGGTCAGTGGCCGCTCGGGTCGTGGGACGAGACCGGGATCGTCTCCTTGCGGAAGTAGGACGGGCGGAACGCGCTGTACGCGAACATCAGGATCGCCCCGAGGAGAAGCGCGCCGATGCCTGTGACGAAGACGCCGCCCAGCTGCCGGTGCGGCGGGAACGGCAGGGTCCACGAGGTGCTGCCGTAGTCGGCGGCGGCGTACACGATGCAGGCGTTGACGAAGAAGTAGAGCAGCATCAGACCGCCGAGGCCCGGCATGATCCCGCGCGTCCACAGGTCGCGCGGGCTGCGCGTGAGGACCTTGCGGTAGTACCAGACGCAGGCGAAGCCCGTGAGTCCGTAGTAGAAGGCGATCATCAGGCCGACGGAGCCGATGGAGTCGGCCAGGACGTTCTCGCTCGCCCGGGTCAGGATGACGTAGAAGACGATCGAGGCCAGGCCCATGCCCACGGTGGACCAGGTCGGGGTGAGGAACCGGGGGTGGATGCGGGCGAAGCGCTGGGGGATGGCCTTGAACGCCGCCATGGACAGGGTGGTGCGGGCCGTGGGGAGGATGGTCGTCTGGGTGGAGGCCGCCGCCGAGGTGAGGACCATGACGATCAGGAGCTTGGTGGCGACCGTGCCCCAGCCCCCGGTGCCGAAGACCTCGGCGCCGAGGCTGGAGAGGACGTCTCCGGAGTTCTCCGGGTTGCCCAGGCCGATGCCCTTGTCGCCGACCCCCGCGAAGGCCTGCGCGGACGTGGTGACCATGACGTAGACGAGCAGCAGGATGACGGTCGAGATGACGGCCGCGCGGCCGGGTGTGCGGTCGCGGTCGACGGTCTCCTCGTTCACGGACACCGCGGTGTCCCAGCCCCAGTAGATGAACACTCCGGCGAGGATGCTCTTGGTCAGGTCGTCGAACGAGTTGATCTCGAAGGGGTTGAACCACGACCACGAGATCTCCGAGGAGGAACCCGGCGCCGTACCGCCGTACACCTTGACCAGCGCGGTGATCGCCAGCAGGAACAGCACCACGATCTCGATGCTGAGCAGCGCCTTCTGGAGGTTGGCGGACAGTTCGATGCCGATGTAGCAGATCAAGGTCATCAGGGCGATCCACAGGACGCCGACGAAGGTGACCCAGAAGGTGTTCTGCGCGAGCCCGTCCGCGCCGATGAGCTGGAAGCCGTAGGAGCCGGCGATCTGCGCCAGATTGGCCATCACGATGATGTCGGCCGCGACGATGCCCCAGCCGCCCAGCCAGCCGGTCCGGGGGCCGAAGGCCCGGGCCGCCCAGGTGAACGTGGTGCCGCAGTCGGGGTCGGCCCGGTTCAGCTCCTTGTAGCCGTAGGCGATCAGGAACATCGGGACGAAGGCGAGGATGACCACGATCGGCGACTGGAAGCCCACGATCCCGACGATGACGCCGAGGGTCGCCGCCAGGCTGTAGGCGGGGGCGGTGGAGGCCAGCCCGATCACCGTGCTGGAGAACAGGCCCAGGGCGCCGCCCTTGAGACCCTTGTCCGTGGTCCCGGGGCCGCATGGCGGCAGTGGCGCGGGCGGCGGGACGGATGGTGAGCTCATGACGCCCTCCGGAACCTGGTGGCGCCCGCCGAGGGTGGACCGGGCGCACGCTGTCCCCGGCCCGGGAGCCTCGACGCCCCCGGGGCACCGGGAACGCCCGGGGGCACCGGGCCGCTCTCACCAGCATGAACCCGCACGCCGACAACCGGTAGTCGAGCCGCGTCCCGGGCGGCCGGCGGGCCGGCCGGCCCCGAAGCCCGTCGCCGAGCGGCCGGAGGGCAGGGGCGCGTACGCCTCCCGACCGTCCCGGGCGGTGTCATCCTGCGGGAATGACGGGATCCAGCGCGGCGGACGGCGGGTACTCCGGTACTCCGCTGGCCCGGAAGATCGGCATCAAGGCGGGGCACCGGGTACGGCTGGTCCACGGGCCGCCGGACTGGGAGATTCCCGGGCTGCCCGAGGGCTGCGAGGTCGGGGAGGGCGGCCCGGAAGGCGTGGACGTCACCGTCGCCTTCTTCCGGGAGCGCGCCGGACTGGCGGAACGGGCGGCCGCCTTGGTCGAGGACCTGTCCGACCCGGCCATGCTGTGGATCGCCTGGCCACGCCGCGCGGCCGGGCACCGCAGCGACATCACGGAGAACGGTCTGCGGGACCTCTTCCTGCCCCTCGGTGTCGTCGACGTGAAGGTGGCGGCGCTGGGGGAGGACTGGTCGGGGCTGAAATTCGTCCGCCGCAGGGAGAACCGGCGCTCCTGACCCCGGACGTATGGGAGGAGACCGGGACGTTCGTACGGCTGACATATTGGCGTACCCGAGGGAGTACGTGAGGGGGCGTCCCGGTGAACGACTAGCATCGCGGCACAGTTGTCGGCCGGGATGGGGTGGGTGTCGTGTCACAGGCGGAGGAGGGGCCGCGGATCGCCGTTGCCGTGGTGACCATGGGCAACCGGCCCGGCGAGGTCGACGCACTGCTCACCTCCGTGGCCAAGCAGGACGTGGCGCCGGCCCGGATCGTGATCATCGGCAACGGCTGCCCGCTGCCCGAGTTCGCCGAACGCCTCGGCCTGCCGGGCGAGGTGACCACCATCGAGGTGGACGACAACCTCGGCTGCCCCGGTGGCCGGAATGTCGGCCTGAGCCGGCTGCGTGAGTTCGGGGACGTGGACGTGGTCGTCGAACTCGACGACGACGGGCTCCTCGTGGACGCCGACGTGCTGCGCAAGGTGCGTGATCTGTACGCCTCCCGGCCGCGGCTCGGCATCGTCGGCTTCCGCATCGCCGACGAGCACGGCGAGACGCAGCGCCGCCATGTGCCGCGGGTCGGCGCCAAGGACCCGATGCGCGGCGGACCGGTCACCGGCTTCCTCGGGGGCGGCCACGCGCTGTCCATGCCGATGCTCGCCGAGACGGGGGACTGGCCGGCCGAGTTCTTCTTCGCGCACGAGGAGACCGACCTCGCCTGGCGGGCCATCGACGCCGGCTGGACCGTGCTGTACGAGCCCGAACTGCTGCTCCAGCACCCCAAGACCTCGCCCGCCCGGCACGCCATCTACTACCGGGTGACCGCCCGCAACCGGGTCTGGCTCACCCGTCGCCGGCTGCCCCTGGCGCTGATCCCCGTGCACCTGGGGATCTGGATCGTGCTCACGCTGCTGCGGACGCGGTCGGTCGGCGGGCTGCGGGCCTGGTTCGGTGGATTCGCGGAGGGGCTGCGGCGGTCCGGCGGAGAGCGGCGCCCGATGCGGTGGCGTACGGTCTGGCGGCTCACCCGCCTCGGCCGCCCACCGGTCATCTGAACCCGGTTCGCCGGTTCTGCGCATCGACGGGATTTCGCCACGGGAATCCCGTCCGGCGGCCGGTACGGGGATCTCGCGCGGGGATGCGTACGGGATACGTACGGGTACATACGGGAATTCCGTACGGACGGAGGCCCCGGTCGATCACCTCGACGACCGGGGCCTCTGACGTCCCCGGATCCGGCCACGGCGGCGACACTCCCCCGAGTTACGCGTAGTACGCGCGCACCGTCGGGCCAGATCCGATGCAATGATCACATCAGGCCACGCCAACGGATCGCTAACATGAGGCCAACGGTTCCCTCGGGAACGATCACTTGACCGGCGTGAACCCGTCCCGAGAGGGCGCGAAACCGCCGTGGTGCGCGGCCGGCGCGGCCGTGCGGAAAGGCAGTGGGGCGGTGTGATGCGGAACGGGCTGCGGTTCGGACTGCTGGGGCCGCCGGTCCTGTACGACGCCAACGGCGAGATCGGCACGATCGGCAGCCGGAAGATGCGTGCCCTGCTGGCCGCGCTGCTCCTCGAACCGGGCCGGGTCGTCTCCGTCGACGTGCTCAAGGACGCGCTGTGGGGCGGAGCGCCTCCCGCCTCCGCCCAGGCGTCCCTGCAGAACCATGTGACCCGGCTGCGCCGTCTCCTCGACGATCCGGAACGGCTGCGCGCGGTACCGCCGGGGTACGTCCTGCGGGTCGGCGAGGGCGAGTTGGACGTCCGCGTCTTCGAGCGGCACGCCGCCGTCGCGCGCGACGCGCACGCCGAACGTGACTGGGAGCGGGCACTGCGTGAGTCCACCGCCGCGCTCGCGCTGTGGCGCGACACCCCGCTGAGCGGTCTGCCGTCCGAGATCGGCGGGCACGCGTTCGTCCAGCGTCTGGAGGAGGCCCGGCTGCTCGTCCTGGAGTGGGGGTACGAGGCGGAGCTGTGCCTCGACCCGACGGCCTCCCGGCTCGACCGGCTGGCACCGGAACTGGCCGCCCGCACGGTGGAACATCCGCTCCGCGAGTCGTTCCACCGGCTTCTGATGCTCGTCCTGCACCGCACCGGACGCCAGGCCGAGGCCCTCGCCGTGCACCGCGACCTGCGGGCCCGCCTGCTCGACGAACTCGGCATCGAGCCGGGACCGGCCGTGCGCAGGGCCCACCTGGAGATCCTGCGCGACAACGACCGGGTCCCGGGTGAGTTCCGCGCCGTCGAGCCGACCCGGGACGGGGCCGGTGCGGGGGACCGGGGCGTGGACGGGGGTGCTTCCGGGGCCGGGGGCCCGGGCAAGGGCTGGAGCGGCGACGGGATCCCGGGCGGGGGAGCGGACCGGAGGAAGGGCGGCGACCGGCGCCGACAGGCCAGGGACTGGAGCAGCGAGGGCGACGGGGGCGGCGGCCGCGTCCGGAGCGGCGAGGGCGGCAGGGCCGGGGCTGACACCGGGGATGGAGCCGGGGGCAGGGGCAGGGACAGGGGTACCGACGGGGGCAGTGGCTGGAGTGTCGGCTGGGGCAGGAGCATCGGCCGGGGCGGAAGTGCTGGTCGGGACGGTGACGGTGGCCGGGGCGGGAGTGTCGGCCGCGACGGGAACGGCGGTCGGGGCGGGAACGGCGGCCGTGGCCGGGACGACGGCCAGGACGGCAGCGCCGGCGGGGACGGGAACGTGGACCGCGATGCCCATGTCGGCCGCGACGGCGACGGCGGCCGGGACGCCGGTGTCGTCGGAGGCGGGAACGCCGGCCGCGACGGCCAGGGCAACCGGGATGGCCATGACGGCGATGGCGGCCAGGACGGGAACGCCGATCGGGACGGGGACCGTGACCGAGACGCGGGCGTCGGCCCGGACGGGAACGCCGGTCCGGGCGACGACGGTGGGGCGGCGGAGTCCGCGGGCGGCTCCGCCCGGGACGGCGCCTCGCCGCCCCGGCCCGCTCAACTCCCCCCGCCCCCGGCGCACTTCACCGGACGCGAGGACGTCCGCGACCGGCTGTTCGGGGTCCTGGACCCGGAACAGCCCCCGCGTCGCACGTATCCGGAGGACCCGGCGCACCCGGCCGGGCGTTCCGGCGACGAAGCATCCGCAGACGCGTTCACCGGTGCATCCGCCCGTGCGTCCGGCGCGCCCGTCGAAGGACCCGGTGCTCCTCCGGTCACCGGGGTGCCCGACCGGACGGCCACCGGGACGGCCGCCGGCGCATCGGCCGACGGCGGGACATCCGCCGGTGGCTCCGCCGACGCCCGGGGCGATGCGTACAGCCGGTCCTTCGGCGGCGACCCCGCCGCCGGGATGCCGCGTGTCGCGGTGATCAGCGGGATGGCGGGCGTCGGCAAGAGCGCCCTCGCGCTGCACGTCGCCCACGGACTGCGGGAACGATTCACCGATGGTCAGCTGTACGTCAACCTGCACGGCGCCACCCCCGGCATGACCCCGCTCACCGCCGGTCAGGCGCTCGCCGCGCTTCTGCGCGACCTGGGGACGGAGCCCCGGCGCATCCCCGAACATCCTGACGCGGCAGCGGCGTTGCTCCGCTCGATGCTCGCACCCACCCGCACCCTGATGGTGCTGGACGACGCGGCGCACGCCGCCCAGGTGCGGCCGCTGCTGCCGGCCGGCGCGGGCTGCGCGGTGATCGTGACGAGCCGCTCGCCGCTCACCGCCCTGGACGGCGCCGACCGTTTCCCGCTCGCACCGCTGTCGGACGAGGACAGCGCGGCCCTGCTCCGCGCGGTCTCCGGCCGCCGCGAGGGGCTCGACGGCGGGCACCCCCTCGTCGAACTCACCGGCCGGCTGCCGCTCGCTCTTCGTGTCGTCGCGGCCCGCCTCGCTGCCCGTCAGGCCCTGACCCCCGACGTTCTCGCCGGTCAACTGGCCGCCACGGAAGGCCGGTTGCACCATCTGGAGTACGACGACCTGAGCGTGCGCCGTTCGCTCGCGGTCGCGCACGACGCGCTGCGCGCTTCCGAGCGTAAGGCCGACCGGGACGCGGCGCTCGCCCTGTGCCGGATCGGCGCGCTCGACCTGCCCGCCTACGGAGCCGCCCTCGTCGCCCGCCTCACCGGCACCGACGAGCGCCGCGCCGAGGCCGCGCTCGACCGCCTGGTCGATGTGGCCCTCCTGGAGGAGACCGCGTACGGGCGGTACGCGCCGCACGATCTCGTGCGGGACTTCGCCCGGGAGATCGCGGGCGCTGTGGACTGCGTCCTGCCTGCGGCGGGCGTGGACATCGGTGCGGCCGCTGCCGCTTCTGGGGCCGACTTCGCAGGCCAGGGCCTTCCCGCAGGTGATGCCGGCGCCGTCTTCGGCGGTGACGGCCGGGTCCTCCCCGGCGGTGACGGTGTCGCCGTGCCGCTCGGCCATGACGCGGTCGTCGCCGAACACGCCCTGCGCTGGTACGCCGGTGTCGCCGCCCGCTCCCTGGAGGCGATTCTCGAACCCGGTCTCGACCGGGAGGACCGCAGCAGGCCGACCGCCTCGCAGCCGGCCGGGCACGCGGCGGACGTGGCGGCCGTACCCCCCTTCTGCTCCGCGCGGGAGGCCTTCGCCTGGGGCGACACGGAACTGGCCAACGTGGTCGCGCTGGCGGAGCGGTACGCGCACGGCTCGCCGTACTTCCCCCTGCTGGCCCGCATGCTCAACCCGTACGTCCAGCGCAGCGGCCGGGTCGCCGAGCTGGAGATCCTCCAGCGGGCCGCGCTCAACGCGGCACGGCTGCTCGGTGACGAGGCCGCGGAGGCGTACGCGCTCGGTGACCTCGGGGGCCTGCACTTCATGACGGGCCGGGTGGGCGAGGCCCTCACCCTGAACGACGACGCGCTCGCCATCTGGAGCCGTCTCGGGGTGCGTTCCTGTCAGCGGCGGGCCCTGAACAACCGGGGCATGCTCCTCGAATCCCTCGGCCGTCATGCCGAGTCAGGTGAAGCCCTGCTCCAAAGCCTCCAGTTCTCACGGGAGTTGGGCGACCCGCACATGGAGGCCATCACCTACAGCCACCTCGGCAACCTGTACGAGCACACCGACCCGCGGGCCGCCATCGATCACCACAAGCGCAGTCTCGCCATCGGTGACGCGACGCAGGACGTGATCATCCGGCACTCCGCGCACTGCAACATCGGCTACGCCCACCTCACGCTCGGCGAACCGGCCGCCGCCGTACCGCACTTCGAGGAGAGCCTGCGCATCCTGGGCGGCCACGGCGACTGGCACGGCGAGTCGCAGACCAGGCTCGGCCTGGTGCGGGCCCTGCGCGGTGTCGGCCAGTGGGAACGGGCCGAGCGCGAGTGCGATCTGCTGCGGTGCCGCGCCGACCGCCGCGCCGACCGCTACACCGGAGGCCTCGCCCGTCACCAGAGGGGCCTGCTGCTCCGGGAACGCGGCGACATCGAAGCGGCCTACGCGGAGTGGACGTCGGCTCTGGAGGCCCTGGAGGAGACGGACAGCCCGGTGACGGGCGAACTGCGGAAGCTGCTGGCGCGGTAGCCGTCTCGCGTCCGCCTGGCACTGCTCATTTCGCGTCCGCGTAGCACTGGACGACCGCCGTCGTGAACGGAAAGCGCACCGGCGTCTGCCCGAAGGTGAGCCGGCCCGCGAGTTCGGCCGCCTCGCGGATGGCGGCCACGACGGCGTCGGCCTCCTCGGCGGGGCAGTGCACGATGACCTCGTCGTGCTGGAAGAAGACCAGTTCGGCGGCGAGCCCGGAGCAGGCGCGGCGCAGTGCCGCCAGCATCAGCAGGGCCCAGTCGGCGGCGCTGCCCTGCACGACGAAGTTGCGCGCGAACCGGCCGCGGGCGCGGGAGTCGGAGGAGGCGTACCCCGGCACCCAGCCCTGGTCGACGGCGGTCTCGGCGGGATCGTCCTGCGGGATGCCCGCCTCCTCCCCCGAGCCGTCGCCCGCCCCGGCCGCCGGGGGGCAGGTCCGGCCCAGCCAGGTCCGCACGAGCCGCCCCTCCTCGCCCGCCCGGGCGGCGTCGTCGACGTAGGCGACCGCCTTGGGGAAACGCCGGCGGAGCAGGGCGAGGTTCTTCAGTCCGTCGCCGGACGTCTGGCCGTAGACGGCGCCGAGCACGGCGATCTTGGCCTGGTCCCGGTCGCCGGAGAACGCCCGGTCCGACACCGACTGGTAGAGGTCGCTCTCCCGCCCCGCGACCTCCATGAGGCCGGGGTCGCGGGAGACGGCCGCGAGGACGCGCGGCTCCATCTGGTCGGCGTCGGCGACGACCAGCCGCCAGCCGGGGTCGGCGACGACGGCACGCCGGATCACCTTGGGGATCTGGAGCGCGCCGCCGCCGTTCGTGACCCAGCGTCCGGTGACGGTCCCGCCCGGCAGGTACTCGGGCCGGAAGCGTCCGTCGCGCACCCAGTCCTGGAGCCAGGACCAGCCGTGGGCGACCCAGATCCGGTACAGCTTCTTGTACTCGATCAGCGGTTTCACGGCCGGATGGTCGATCGACTCGATCTCCCACCGCCGGGTGGACCTGACCTTGATCCCGGCCTGCGCGAACGCCTTGACGACGTCGGCGGGCAGGTCGGGTCTGACCCGTCGCCCGAAGGCGGCGGACACGTCCTCGGTGAGCTCGGCCAGGCGCCGGGGCTCGCCTCCCCCGGCGTACCGCTCGCCGAGCAGTTCGTGCAGCACGTCCCGGTGGACGTCCGCCCTCCACGGCAGCCCCGCCCGGTTCATCTCGGCGGCGACCAGCATCCCCGCGGACTCGGCGGCCGTCAGCAGCCGCATCCGGTCCGGGTGCGTGGTCGCGGCATGGCGGCGCTGCTGGTCGGCGTAGACCGTGAGGAGATCGGCCAGCGGCACGTGCACCGGGCGGGGCTCGAAGAGGGAGGACTGCGAACCGGGCTCGGCGGAACGCTGCGGCGGGTCCGGCGGCACGGGGCCGCCGCGCAGTCTCGCCAGCGCGGCGGCCGCCGACCGGGGCTCGCCGAGCCGCCCCTCGTGTCCGAGCAGCAGGGTCTCGGCGGCCTCCATGTCGTAACACCGCTCCACTCGCACCCCCGTGGCGAGCAGTCTCGGATAGACATCGGCCGTCGACCGCCACACCCACCGGCTCACGTCCGGCCGGGCCCGTACGGCCTCCGCCAGGTCCGCCTCCCGGCGGACCCCTCCCGTGGGCAGCCCGTCCGGGCCGAGGGCGGCGATCTCGACGCCACCGTCCTCGGCCGGCGCGAGAGCCCAGCGCTCGGTCATGATTCCGAGTCTCGCAGGAGGGTCTGACAACGGCCGTGAACACACCGCGAAGGCCTTGGCGGTGGTCCGGGTCCCGGGACCCGGACCACCGAGCCCTACTGGTCCTTCTGCTGTCCCGTCCCCGCGATGACCTCCAGCACGCGCGCGAGGTAGGCCTCCGTCGCCGTCTTCTCGATGCCGAGGCCGCTGAGAACGCCGTCGCCGTTCTCGAACTCCAGCAGCGCGAGCAGGATGTGCTCGGTGCCGACGTAGTTGTGGCCGAGCCGGAGGGCCTCGCGGAAGGTGAGTTCCAGGACCTTCTTGGCGGCGGAGCCGTACGGGATCAGCTCCGGTACCTCGTCGGCCGCCGGCGGGAGCGCCGCGGACGCCGCCTCTCGGACCGCGTCCAGGGTCACGCCCTGTGCGGTGATCGCCTTCGCGGCGAGCCCCTCGTCCTCGGACAGGAGGCCGAGGACGAGGTGTTCGGGGAGTCCCTCCGTGTTGCCCGCGGCCTTCGCCTCGTTGTGCGCGGCCATGACCACGCTCCGGGCGCGGGGCGTGTAGCGGCCGAACCCCTGGCTGGGGTCGAGGTCCGTCTCCGCCTTCGGCACGAACCGCTTCTGCGCGGCCTGCCGGGTGACGCCCATGCTCCTGCCGATGTCCGTCCAGGACGCCCCCGAACGGCGTGCTTGGTCCACGAAGTGCCCGATCAGGTGGTCGGCCACGTCGCCCAGGTGGTCTGCCGCGAGGACCGCGTCCTGGAGCTGGTCGAGCGCGTCGGTGTGCACCTTCTTGATGGCCTCGATGAGGTCGTCGAGACGCACGGATGCCTTGCCGGGTGAGTTCGTCGTCATGTGTCAACGGTAGGTTGACAGTCGTTGGGCGTCAACCCGAAGTTGACAGCTGATGTCGCGAGAGGCCGAAATCGGCGACCGGGGAACTGTCCACAGGGTGTGGACGGGTCGACGGCACCGGCGCCGGGCCACACGCCGGCCCCCGGTCCGCCCGTGACACGATCGGGGGATGAGTACGTCCAGCACCGTGGAGCGCGCCTTCACGGCCGCCCTCTACGCCGACTCCGACGCGGCCCTCGACACCGGCGCGTCCCTGCTCGCTGCCGACCCGGCCTCCGACGCCGAACTCGCGCGGCGCGGCGAGGAGTTCGTCGCGGCGGCCTGGCGGCGCGGCTGGCAGCCCGCCGATGTCGTACGGATCGTGCGGCGCGACCTCGACGACGTACACGTACGCCTGCTGATCTCCTTGATCCTCGGCGAGGACGGGGGTGGGGGCGAGGGCGACCGCGCGTCCCGGGGTGGGAGCGAAGGCGACCGCGCGTCCCGGGGTGCGCGCTGGGCCGCCCAGCTCGACGAGCTGGAGGCCGAACCCCACGACCTCAGGACCGACCGCTTCTCACGCGCCACGGCGGCCCTGGAGCTCTACCGCCTGCTCCTGCGCCTGCCCTCCATCGAGCCGCTCGACCCGCCCGGGGCGCCGGTCACGGCCGCCGCCCCGCAGGAGACGCGCATGCTCACCCGGATCCGCGCCCTGCTCGCGAAGGCGGAGGCGACCGGGTTCCCGGAGGAGGCGGAGGCGCTCAGCGCCAAGGCACAGGAACTGATGGCGCGGCACAGCATCGACGAGGCGCTGCTCGCGGCCCGGACCCATGCGAAGGACGCGCCCGGCGCCTGCCGTATCGGTGTCGAGCCGCCGTACGAGACGGCCAAGGCGGTGCTGCTGGACGCGGTCGCGGGGGCGAACCGCTGCCGGGCGGTGTGGAACGACGCCCTCTGCTTCTCGACCGTCGTCGGCTTCGAACCCGACCTGGAAGCCGTCGAACTCCTCTACACCTCGCTCCTCGTGCAGGCCACGGCGGCGATGACGAAGGCGGAGGCGGCGCAGCGGGCGGGCGGCCGCAAGCGCACGAAGACCTTCCGGCAGTCGTTCCTGGCCGCGTACGCGCACCGGATCGGTGACCGGCTCGCGGCGGTCGCCGAGGGCCAGGTGACCGCCACCGAGGGGGAGCTGCTGCCGGTCCTGGCGGCCCGTGACGTGGCGGTCGCGGACCACCTGGACCGGATGTTCCCGCAGACGGTGACGACCCGGGTGCGCGGGATCACCGACGAGGCCGGATGGCACGAGGGCGCCGCGGCGGCGGACCGGGCGCAGGTGAGGGGCAGACGCCCGCTTCCGTGAGGCCGCGGCTCGTCGGACGTCCCCCGCTTCCGTGAGGCTGCGGGGCTTCGGTCGGCAGCCGCTTCCGTGAGGCCACGGTCGTCGGCCGGTGCCCGGCCCGGTGGACCGCGGTCGTCGGCGGGGTGTCCGCTCCCGGGGAACCGCGGCCGCGTCCGCGCGGGCGTCGTCGTCAGTCGCCCGCGTGCTGGAACGGCGTCACCGAGGCGTTCGGCTCGGTCGCCGATCCCTTGCCGGCGACCGGGCCGTACGACCACGGGAAGCTCTGCGTGGCGTCGGCGCCGGGCAGGCCGATCTTCAGCGTCTTCACGGCGAGGGTCTTTGCGTCGCCCTCCGCGCCCCGTACGTAGGTGATGGTGAAGGAGGCGGTGTCCCCCTTGGAGAGGGTCAGCTCTTCCGGCGCTGCGGACGTGTCCGCCGCGATCTTCGCGGAGGTGCCGGCCGCCTCCACGGAGAGTCCGGGGAAGCCCTTCAGGGTGCACCGGTCGCCCTTGTTGGTGAGGGTGACCGGGACGTTGCCCGTGTCCCCGGCGGCCGTGGCGGCGTTCGCGGGGCCGACCTGGATTCCGGTGTCGCCGATCACGCAGGCCGGGACGGCGGCCTTCTTCGCGGAGCCGGTCGTGTCACCGGATTTCCCGGAGCTGCTGGAGCTGCCGGAGCCGCCGCCGTCGCAGGAGGTCAGAGCGAGGGCCGCCGCGAGGACGGTGACGGCGATGGGCAGAGCGCGCATGGGTTCCCCTGGGAGTCGTGACGTTGTGCATGGATCATCACGCACTCGGGTCCGCCGGAGTCGCGCACCCCTGGCCGTTCACCCGCACGGGACCGATATCGCCCGATCCTGACCGCGGAACTTCCGACCGTGTCGGAATGGGCCGGCGCGGTCCCGTGGGGTTCACGGTCGGGTGATCCGCCGATCCGCCGATCGGGCTGACCGCGAGGCCGCGAGGTGGGGTGATCAGGAGCCCAGGCTCGCCGTGGGCAGACCCGTGGGCAGCTTTCCGCCCTGGCTCTTGATGTACGTCTCCTTGCCGAGGCCGCCTTCCCAGGTGACCTTGAGCGTCGTGGCATCGACGGAGTCGACCATGCCGACGGCGCGCTTCTTGCTGCCGTCCGTGCAGGCGAGGCGGATCATCCGCATGCCCGCCTCCTCGGAGGAGGTGCCGCTGCACACGGTGCCGCCGGTCGCGAAGAGGCCGGCCTGCTTGCCGTTGATCATGAGCACCACGGCCTTGCCGCCCGCGGTGGTGAGCCAGCTGCCCTGGAGCTTGCCGCCCGCCGCCGGTGTGGCTCCGGAGCCGCCGCCCGTGCCGGCGCCGTCCGTGGCGGACGCGCTCGGGCTCGCCGACGCGTCCCCGGAGTCGTCGCTCCCGCTGCTGCAGCCGGTCAGCACGAGCGCCGCCGCCAGTCCAGCGGTCGCGGCCGCTGCACGCACGTGGCGGGACGGGAAGGTCGCCGTGGTCACTGAAGCCCCCAAGGGTGGGATGGATGCGGTCGCCCGAACGATCGCAGCAAGCTATCAGGAGGACCGCAGGACCCCTTCCGGGAATCCGGCGTGCGGTTGCTCACGGACACGCACCGACGGGCGCCGGGCAGCCGTCGGAAAATATCGGGTAGTCGTCGGACGATCACCGGGCAGCCGTCGCAAGGTGCCGGACGATCACCGGGCAGCCGTCGCAAGGTGCCGGACGATCACCGGGCAGCCGTCGCAAGGTGCCGGACGATCGCCGGGCAGTCGTCGGAGGCGCCGGGAAGGAGTCCAAGAGCGGTCGGGGATCCGGGAACGTCCGGTTCGAAGTCGCTCACCGGTACGCGCCGACCGCTCTCCCGCACCCCGCGCGCACGTCTCCGGCGCCGTTGACGTGCGCGTTCTCGCCCAAGGGCCCGAGTGGACGGCGAGCGGATGCCTAGTGTCCGCCGGGCCGACGCGACCGCGCGGAGGTCTGCGGACTGGACCATTACATGAACGCTGGAACAGTAAGGGCGCGGTACGCGTCTCTTCTTAGTACACGAGGGATCCGATCCGGACGATCCCGCACAGATGATGGCGCGGAAGATCATGGACGGGGGCCGGAGGTCGCATGTGATGCGATTTCCGGGGAATGCGCTGGACCGGATGTAGGCCTGATCGCACTCCGGTGAGGTGCAGGCCGTAGTCGGGCGAACGACAGCCGGTAGTCAAGGGCCGGTAAAAGCTGTAACCGCAGGACCACCCCGCGTGCACGTGCATCTGCCCATGCATCTGCACATGAACAGAGCTATGATCCGAGTCAGTTGACTACTGCATCTATGGCCACCTCAGCCACTGCACGACCGGGGAGCGACCTGTGGACCACGACGTGTTCGACGTGGATGACGTGTACAACGGTATGGCTGAATTTGTGTACAACGGCATGGCTGCGACCGAGCTTGACGGCGTCGCCTGGCAGAAGAGCCGGCACAGCAACTCGCAGGGTTCCTGCGTGGAGTTCGCGCGGCTGCCCGGCGGTGACGTGGCCGTGCGGAACTCGCGGTTCCCCGAGGGGCCCGCGCTCGTCTACACGCGCGCCGAGATCGAAGCCATGCTCCTGGGCATCAAGGACGGCGAGTTCGATCACCTGATCGCGGGCTGACGGCCGTGGCCGTGAGCCGTCCCGAACCGGCCGGTCACGAAAGGGCCGGTCACGAAAGAGTCGATCGCGGAAGGGTCGGCCGCGGAAGAGCCGATCACAGGGCGGACGGCATCATTCTGGGGTGAACTTCACCCAGCGTTCCGTAACGCGCGTAGAACCGCGGCGCCAAAAGGCGCCGCGGTTCGTCATTCGGGGGAGAGCGCGGCCGTCTCCGGCTGTGGCCCCAGCCGGAACAGCGCCCACACGACCTTGCCGCTGAGCGTTCCGGCGAGCGGGTGCCAGCCCCAACTGTCCGAGAACGAGTCGACGAGGAAGAGGCCGCGCCCCGACTCCGCCGCGAAGTCGTCCGAGTCGCCGGCGACCGGACTCTCGTGGCTGGGATCGCGCACCGCGCACACCAGTCGTGAGGTCCACCTCATCAAGTGCAGGCGTACGGGCGGCCCTTGGTCGTCCTTGCGGGGGGTGTCCGAGGGCAGCGCGTGCCGCAGGGCGTTGGTGACGAGTTCGGAGACCACCAGGCAGACGTCGTCGAAACGGTCGCCGATCTCCCACTGGTCCAACGTTCCGCGGGTGAACTGCCGCGCTTCGCGCACCGCTTCGTAGCGGGCGGGCAAGGCGCACGAAGCGGCGCTGGACACGGCCGCGGGATCGAGAGGCGGAAGTCCCTGCCGTAAGGGTTCGAGCATGGTCGATCCATTCGTCCCCATGCGAGGCACTCCCGGGTGTTCGCGGTCGTTGCGATGCAGCGGTGGCGCGGGGACCATGGTTCCGAATGCGTACAGCAGATGCAAGGGCAGATGCACGTGCACGCGCCCGAATTGGACCTTCCTCTGCTACTTCTTGGTCATTTCTTCCTTCACCTTATTCTCGGTTGTCGGCCCTTCGCTGATCCTTTTCTGTGCGCGGGCTTTGGCTGCTTTCCGTTTCCGTAACTGAACGAGTACTGCTTGAAGTGTTTTAGTGGCAGACTTCGGCGTCTGGAAGACGGTTGGGGAGGCTGACGAACGTGAGCGCTGGTGAGTCGAGCGGCTCGGTGGTGCGGCGCATGCTGCTGGGGTCCCATCTGCGGCGCCTGCGTGAGGCGCGTGGCATCACCCGTGAAGCGGCCGGCTACTCGATCCGCGCCTCCGAATCGAAGATCAGCCGTATGGAGTTGGGAAGGGTGAGCTTCAAGACCCGCGATGTCGAGGACCTGCTGACGCTCTACGGCATCAACGACGAGGCCGAGCGCACCTCTCTGCTCTCCCTCGCCAAGGAGGCCAACGTCGCGGGCTGGTGGCACAGTTACTCCGACGTCCTGCCGAGCTGGTTCCCCACCTATGTCGGCCTGGAGGGCGCGGCCCACCTGATCCGGGTGTACGAGGTGCAGTTCGTGCACGGTCTGCTGCAGACCGAGGCGTACGCCCGAGCGGTCGTCGGGCGCGGGATGAGGGGTGCCTCCGCCGCCGACGTCGACCGGCGCGTGGCCCTGCGGCTGGAGCGGCAGAAGTACCTCGTCTCCGAGAACGCCCCCGAGTTCCACATCGTCCTCGACGAGGCCGCGCTGCGCCGCCCCTACGGCGACCGCGAGGTCATGCGCGGACAGCTCCAGCATCTGATCGACGTCTCCG
This sequence comes from Streptomyces sp. NPDC021080, assembly GCF_044333225.1. Classification (NCBI taxonomy): domain Bacteria; kingdom Bacillati; phylum Actinomycetota; class Actinomycetes; order Kitasatosporales; family Streptomycetaceae; genus Streptomyces; species Streptomyces sp. NPDC021080. The sequence goes on from NZ_JBIRQM010000015.1 coordinate 190,023, forward strand.
AGCGGCCCAACGTACGGCTTCAGGTCATGCCGTTCAGCTTCGGCGGGCACTCCGGCGAGAGCGGTTCCTTCACCATCCTGAGCTTCCCCGAGTCCGATCTGTCGGACGTCGTCTATCTGGAGCAGCTCACCAGCGCGCTCTATCTGGACAAGCGCGAGGACGTCAACCAGTACGAGAGCGCGCTCAAGCAGCTGCAGCAGGACAGCCCGGGTCCGGACGAGAGCCGCGATCTGCTGCGCGGGCTGCTCCAGCTCTCCTGACTCCCGGCCCTCCCGCGCTCTCCCGAGAGTGGCCGCGGACTTCTCTGGTCTCCTTCAACTCCCTTGAAACACAAGTACGATGACATGTGATCAGACCGTGATCGGATGTCTGCTGACCCGGGCCAAGGACTGACTCGGCAGCACAGGGATTGAGGGAGCACATGTCGTCCTACTTCACCGACCTGGCCCAGCAGTACATCGACGGCGAGTGGCGCCCGGGGACGGGCTCCTGGGACATCATCGATTTCAACCCGTACGACGGCGAGAAGCTGGCGTCGATCACGATAGCCACGGTCGACGAGGTCGACGAGGCCTACCGCGCCGCCGAGCGCGCCCAGAAGAAGTGGGGCGCGACGAACGCGTACGCCCGCCGCGCGGTCTTCGAGAAGGCGCTCGCCGTCATCGACGAGCGCGAGGAAGAGATCACCGAGGTGATCATCGCCGAGCTCGGCGGCACCCGCCTCAAGGCGGGCTTCGAGCTCCACCTCGTCCGGGAGTTCCTGCGCGAGTCGATCCAGCTCGCGCTGCGCCCCGAGGGGAAGATCATCCCTTCGCCGGTCGACGGCAAGGAGAACCGCCTCTACCGCGTGCCGGTCGGCGTCGTCGGGGTCATCAGCCCCTTCAACTTCCCCTTCCTGCTGTCCGTCAAGTCCGTCGCCCCGGCCCTCGCGCTCGGCAACGGCGTGGTCCTGAAGCCGCACCAGAACACCCCGATCGTCGGCGGCTCCCTGGTCGCGAAGATCTTCGAGGAGGCGGGCCTGCCCGGCGGTCTCCTCAACGTCGTCATCACCGACATCGCCGAGATCGGGGACGCCTTCATCGAGCACCCGGTCCCCAAGGTCATCTCCTTCACCGGTTCCGACAAGGTCGGCCGGCACGTCGCCACGGTCTGCGCCGCGAACTTCAAGCGCTCGGTGCTCGAACTGGGCGGCAACAGCGCCCTGGTGGTCCTGGACGACGCGGACGTCGACTACGCGGTCGACGCGGCGGTCTTCAGCCGTTACGTCCACCAGGGGCAGGTCTGCATGGCCGCCAACCGTGTCCTCGTGGACCGGTCGGTCGAGGCCGAGTTCACCCAGAAGTTCGTCGCCAAGGTCAGGACGCTGAAGACCGGCGACCCGAGGGACCCGCAGACGGTCATCGGCCCGGTCATCAACTCCTCCCAGGCGGACGCGCTGTCGGCCGTCGTCGAGCAGGCGATCGCCGAGGGCGCCACCGCCCTGGTGCACGGCACGACCACGGACAACCTGGTCGAGCCCTCCGTCCTGACCGGTGTCCCCGCCGACTCGGACCTGCTGCGCCAGGAGGTCTTCGGACCGGTCGTCTTCCTCGTCCCGTTCGACGGGGAGGAGGAGGCGGTCCGGATCGTCAACGACACCCCCTACGGCCTCTCGGGTGCCGTCCACACGGCTGACATCGAGCGCGGCGTGACCTTCGCCAAGCAGATCGACACCGGCATGTTCCACGTCAACGACGGCACCGTCCACGACGAACCCCTCGTCCCCTTCGGCGGCGAGAAGCACTCCGGCATCGGCCGCCTGAACGGCGAGACGACGGTCGACTCCTTCACCACCACCAAGTGGATCTCGGTGCAGCACGGGCGGAGCCGCTTCCCCTTCTGAGACGCCTCGCGCGTTCCGGAACGCCTTCGCGTGACCGTTCAGCGTGCCCGGACCCTTGCGGACAGAACCTGACCGCAAGGGTCCGTAGCGTCTTCCGTGTCAGCCAGGAGGACCCGACGAAAGGCGGCCGGTCATGGTCACGCATGTGCGAGCGGAAGAGCAGGGCGACGAGCGCGGGGCGCTGCTCGCCTTCATCGAGGAGCAGCGCGGCGGCATCCGCCGTTCGCTGCTCGGACTGACCGAGGAGCAGGCCGCGAGCCGGCCGAGCGCCAGCGAACTCTCCCTCTCCGGGCTGCTCAAGCATGTCGCCGAGGTCGAGCAGGGCTGGATCGCACGGGCCAAGGGCGAACCGCCCGCCATCAAGCGGGACGAGTCGAACTGGCACGAGTGCTTCGTCCTCGCCGACGGCGAGACGGTCGCCTCGCAGCTCGCGTACTGGGAGAAGGTCGCCGCCGAGACGGAGGACTTCCTGCGCTCGGTGCCGAGCCTGGACGACACCTTCGCGCTTCCGCCGGACCCTTGGTTCCCGCCCGAGGGCCGCGTCTCGATGCGCTGGCTGGCGCTCCACCTGATCCGCGAGACGGCCCGGCACGCCGGCCACGCCGACATCATCCGTGAGTCGCTGGACGGCAAGACGGCCTTCGAGCTGGTCGCGCAGGAGCGTGGCTCCTCCTGGGGCTGAGCGCGGCCCCTGGGCCGGGCGGTGTGCCGGCGGTCCGTCTCCTCGTGCTCGGCGCGGTCCGTCGGCACGGGCGGGCCCACGGCACCGTGCGAGCACGACGCACGAGCCCGGCCCGGCCCCTCGTCGGGGCCGACGGCCTCGGAGGGCGGCCGGGCGGGCGGGCCCTCAGTGGTGGAAGCCCGTGGCCGCCTCCTTGTCGTGGGTCAGCGGATGCGGCTGGCGGCGCAGTTCGGGCAGCAGCCGGGTCAGGTCCTCGATGAACAGGTCGGCGAGGTCGGACGAGAAGCCGTTGCGGCACACCACGCGCAGCACCGACAGGTCCTCGCGGTTCTCGGGGAAGGTGTACGCGGGCAGCAGCCAGCCGTTCTCGCGCATTCTCCGGGACACGTCGAACACGTCGAACGAGGTCACCTCGGGCGCTGTCGTGAAGGCGAACACCGGCAGTTCGTCCCCCCGGGTGATGAGCCGGAAGTCGCCCAGGCAGTCCACGCGTTCGGCGAGCGCCCGGGCCACGTCCCTGGTCGTCTGCTGCACGGCCCGGTAGCCCTCCCGGCCGAGCCGCAGGAACGTGTAGTACTGCGCGACGACCTGCGCCCCGGGGCGGGAGAAGTTGAGCGCGAAGGTCGGCATGTCGCCGCCCAGATAGTTCACCCGGAAGACCAGTTCCTCCGGCAGTTCCTCCGCCGTCCGCCACAGCGCCCAGCCGACGCCCGGGTAGACCAGTCCGTACTTGTGGCCCGAGGTGTTGATCGACGACACCCTCGGCAGCCGGAAGTCCCAGACCAGGTCCTCGTCGATGAAGGGCGCGACCATCGCGCCGGACGCGCCGTCGACGTGGACCGGGATGTCGAGTCCCGTGCGCTCCTGGAGCCGGTCCAGCGCCGCGCACAGCTCCGCGATCGGTTCGTAGGACCCGTCGAAGGTGGAACCCAGGATGCCGACGACCCCGATCGTGTTCTCGTCGCACAGCTCGGCCGCCGCCTCGGGGTCGAGGTGGAACCGGTCGCCCTCCATCGGGATCTGGCGGGCCTCGACCTCCCAGAAGTTGCAGAACTTCTCCCAGCACACCTGGACGTTCACGCCCATGACGAGGTTCGGCCGCGCTCCTGGGTAGCGGTCGGCGTTGCGCTTCGACCAGCGTCGCTTCAGCGCCATGCCGGCGAGCATGCAGGCCTCGCTCGACCCGGTCGTGGAACAGCCCACCGCGGCCGACGGGTCCGGCGCGTTCCACAGGTCGGCGAGCATCGACACACAGCGCTTCTCCAGTTCGGCCGTCCGGGGGTACTCGTCCTTGTCGATCATGTTCTTGTCCCGGCACTCCGCCATCAGGATCCCGGCCTGCGGTTCCATCCAGGTGGTGACGAAGGTGGCCAGGTTCAGCCGGGAGTTCCCGTCCAGCATGAGCTCGTCGTGGACGAGTTGGGCCGCGATCGTCGGCGGCAGCGGGCCGTCGGGGAGGCGGTGCTTGGGCGGCGCCTCGATCATGCCGCTGACCGGATTGGCCTCGCCGTAGAAGGGGTTGACGGAGTGCGGATGGGCATCGGGCTTCTGCTGGCCCTGGTGGAGCGGCATGGGCTTCTCCCAACGGTTCGGCGGGACGGACGTCCCCTTCGTTCATCGGACGAGGGCGTCCCGGCGGTTCACCGGACCGGGCTCCCGTCCTCGTGCAGTTGCATCTGCGGCCGTCCCGTCACCAGCAGCCAGGCCGGCAGGGAGGCGATGCAGAGCAGGGCGATGATCGACGGCGAGGACACCAGGACGGCGGCCGTGAACAGGCTCACCCAACCCTGCCGGGTGGTCGCCAGAAGCGTGCCCAGAACCCCCGCGGCCAGTCCCAGCGACGGCGGGACCGACGGCACCAGCGCATGGGCGCACAGACCGAACGAGGCGCCCACGAAGACGGCGGGGAAGATCCGGCCGCCCCGGAACCCGCAGGACGCGGCGACGACGAGCGCGGCCAGTTTCACCACGGACATCAGGGCGAACCGGCCCGCCGACCAGCCGTCCGGGTCCCGGGCGATCTCGGCGACCTGGTCCAGGCCCTTGAACAGCGTCAGCGGCCCGCCCAGGCAGCCCAGCAGGCCGAGCACGAGGCCGCCGACGGGCAGGGCCGCCATGGGATGGCGCAGCAGGCCGAAAACCTTGTGGACGTGGGGGAAGGCGTAGACCCCGGCCATGCCGAGCACCGCCGCGGCGGAGGCGATCACCAGCGCGGCCAGCACATCGGCCCAGCCGGGACTGCCGAGCGGGGGCAGATCCAGGTCGAAACTCGCGTGTCCCAGCAGCGCCGTGGTGATCGAGCCCACCGAGGCGGCCGTCAGCGGCGCGAAGAGGTTGTCCCACAGCAGGCCCCTCACCTGCCGTCCGGCGAGCGCCTCGGAGATGACCAGCGCCGCCGCGACCGGCGTGCCGAACAGGGCGCCGATGGTCCCCGCCTCGGCCAGGGTCACCCACAGCTCGCCGGGCGCCGCGGGCGCGAACCGGCGGCCCGCCCAGAACGCCAGCGCGACGTTGGTGGCGATGATCGGGTTCTCAGGACCGAGGCTCGGACCGCCCGCCAGCATCAACGCGGTCGCCACCAGCAGTCCGGGCAGGATGAAGAGGGCCATCGGCTTCGCCTGGAGCCCCACGGTGGCCGGGTCGGGGCCCGCGTGCCCCGGCACCTTCCACACCACCAGACCGACCAGGATGCCGGTGGTGGTGAGCATGGTGATCATCCAGAGCGAGGAGTACCCACCGATGCCGAGCGCGTCCGGCAGGTCCGTCCACAGCACGTCCTTGAGCTGGTCGGCGAGTTTGCTCACGCCCACGTACAGAAGGCTCGAGACCGCGCCGACGACCACGGAGGGGAGGAACAGCGGCAGCAGCGTCCGCGCGGGCGTCGCCCGGGCGGGGGTCGGTCCCGGGGGAGCCGCTTCGTGGGTCACGGGCTCACCCTAAGCGCGCCAATCGGACATAACACCCCGAATGTTGCTTCCGGGTTCTGCCCGGGACTTCGGGCTTGCACCTCACGTCACGTCAGGCCCCATCGTGAAGGGCGTACCGAGGAAGGAGCGGGAAGTGGGCTATTCAGTGGGCCAGGTCGCCGGATTCGCCGGAGTCACGGTGCGCACGCTGCACCACTACGACGAGATCGGACTGCTCGCCCCCGGCGGGCGCAGCCACGCGGGTCACCGGCGCTACAGCGACGCCGACCTCGACCGGCTGCAGCAGATCCTGTTCTACCGGGAGCTCGGCTTCCCGCTCGACGAGGTCGCCGCTCTGCTCGACGACCCGGACGCGGACCCGCGCGCGCACCTGCGCCGCCAGCACGACCTGCTGACCGCCCGGATCGAGGAGCTGCAGAAGATGGCCGCGGCCGTGGAACACGCCATGGAGGCACGCACGATGGGCATCAACCTCACGCCCGAGGAGAAGTTCGAGGTCTTCGGGGGCAAGGACCCCGAGGAGCACGCGGAGGAGGCCGAACGCCGCTGGGGCGGCACGGAGACGTACGCCGAGTCGCAGCGCCGCGCAGCCCGCTACACCAAGGACGACTGGAAGCGCATGCAGGCCGAGGTGGCCTCCTGGGGCGATCGGTACGACGCCCTGATGGAGGCCGGGGAGCGGCCGGACGGCGAGCGGGCCATGGACATGGCCGAGGAGCACCGGCAGCACATCACCAAGTGGTTCTACACCTGCACGTACGAGATCCACCGCGGACTCGGTGACATGTACGTCGCGGACGAACGGTTCAAGGCGTTCTACGACTCCATGCGGCCGGGGCTGGCCGAGCACCTGAGGGACGCCATCGCGGCGAACGCCGGCAGGCACCCCGGAGAGGCGTGATCCGGCCGGTGCCGGTGGGGGCCCGCCCGCACCGGCACCGGCTACTCCTTGACCAGGACCACCGCCGTGCCGTAGGCGCACACCTCCGTGCCCACGTCCGCCGCCTCCGAGACGTCGAAGCGGAACATGAGCACGCCGTTGGCGCCACGCGCGCGTGCCTGGTCGACGAGCCGTTCCATGGCCTGGTTGCGGGTCTGCACCAGCGTCTTGGTGAGCCCCTTGAGCTCACCGCCGATCATCGACTTCAGGCCCGCGCCGATCTGGCTGCCCAGATGGCGTGAGCGCACCGTGAGGCCGAAGACCTCGCCGATGACCTGCTCGACACGATGGCCGGGAACGTCGTTCGTCGTCACGACCAGGACGTCCGCGTGGGGACCCTGGCCGCCGCCGTATTCATCGATGCCCATGGTCCACAGCTTTGTCCCAGTCGTCGCACAGTGCATCCTGGAGCCACGGGTGGAACCTGGCGTCGGCACAACGCGTTGATAGCTTTGGCCGCCGACAAGGACCGCCGCACCTCCCTCACCCCTCAGGAGCCCGGACCCGTGATGACGCTTGCCCTCGGTCCCAGCTGGCTGGATCCGAACACGCTCCTGGACAACTTCGGCATCTGGGGCCTGCTGCTGGTGGTCTTCGCCGAGTCCGGCCTGCTCATCGGCTTCTTCCTGCCGGGCGACTCGCTGCTGTTCACCTGCGGTCTGCTGATCGCCACGGACGCCATGGACTTCCCGCTGTGGGCGGCGGTCCCGCTGATCTGTCTCGCCGCGGTCCTCGGCGACCAGGCGGGCTACCTCTTCGGCAAGAAGGTCGGGCCCTCGCTCTTCACCCGCCCGGACTCCCGCCTGTTCAAGCAGGAGAACGTGGTCAAGGCCAACGAGTTCTTCGAGAAGTACGGTCCGAAGTCCCTGGTGCTGGCGCGCTTCGTGCCCGTCGTGCGCACGTTCACGCCGATCATCGCGGGCGTCAGCGGCATGAAGTACCGCCCGTTCCTCACCTTCAACGTCATCGGCGGCGTGATGTGGGGCGCGGGTGTCACCCTGCTCGGCTCCTGGCTCGGCAAGATCGAGTTCGTCAACAAGCACATCGAGCTGATCCTGATCCTGATCGTGCTCGTCTCGGTCGTCCCGATCATGATCGAGTTCCTGCGCGCCCGCTCCCAGGCCAAGAAGAACCCGCCCCAGGAGTCCGAGGAGTCCGAGGAGTCCTACGAGCCGTACGAGGCGCAGGGCTTCGACGACTTCCCGGAGTCCTTCCCGGCCCGCACCCACGCCGCCGCTCCTGTCATGGACGACGCGACCAGGCCCCTGCGTGTGCCCCCGGTCCACGAGAGCCGGGACGGGTCGTACGGCGGCCAGGACCACGCCGGGTTCCACGGCGACCAGGGCCACGGCCCGTCGTACGGGAACCAGGGGCAGGTCTACGGGAACCAGGGTCACGGTCCGTCGTACGGCGGTCAGGGCCAGAGCCAGGGCCAGTCGTACGGGAACCAGGGCCAGGGTCAGAGGCAGTCGTACGGGAACCAGGGGAACCAGGGGCAGGGCTACGGCCGTCAGGGCGACGCCTACCCGGCCCAGCAGCAGTACCAGCAGCCGCAACAGCAGCAGTACCGGCCCGAGCAGCAGTACGGCTCGGAGCAGGGCTACGGCTACGACCAGCAGCAGTACGACCAGGGCTACCAGCAGGGCTACGACCAGGGCCAGGCCCAGCAGCACCCCCAGGGCGACCCCCGGCGTCCGTACGACGCCGAGCAGTACCCCTACGGCCAGGGCCCGTCGCAGAACTGAGGCGCCCGCCCCCCGGGTCCGGGCCTCAGAACCCGCGCGTCCGCTTGGCGGCCCGCCGCCCGCCGGCGGAGCCGCCCGGCAGGCGCAGGAACAGCCGCGAGATCTCCGAACCCAGGTTCACACCGATCGCGATGGCCATGGCGAGGGCCGCGGCCTTGGTGAGCGACACCAGGCCCTTGTCGACGTTGTTCTGCGCGATCGACAGCAGCCCGAAGTAGGTCGCCGAACCGGGCAGCAGGGGCCCGATCGCGGCCGTCGTGTAGGGCAGCGCGGAGGCGAACCGGTAGCGCGAGAGCAGCTGTCCGAAGAGGCCCACCAGACCCGCGGCGACGGCCGTGGAGGCCACCGGCGATATCCCACCCGCGTAGTGCATCGCCCCGTACACCGACCAGGCCACGCCCCCGTTGAGGGTCACGGCCAGGACGGTGGATCGTTCCTGCTGGAGCAGGATCGCGAACGTGAACGAGAGCGCCATCGACGCGGCGATCTGGAGCAGCGGCCGTTCGGAGATGTTCAGCGCCGCGTCCGGGTTGAGCTGCGCGCCCAGCTTCACGCCGAAATAGAGCACCACCAGGACGCCGATGATGATCCCCACGAAGAAGTACATGACTTCGAGGAGCCGCGCGGACGCGGTGATGTAGAAGCCGGTCAGTCCGTCCTGCACCCCCGCGACGAGCGCCCGCCCCGGCAGCAGCGCGAAGAGCCCACCGGTGATCACCGCGGACGCCTTCACGTCGACGTGTGCCACCGTGAGCGCCACGCCTATCGCGGCGGGCGGCATCGCGGCCACCGTGAACTGGTAGAACTCCGGCAGTCCGCGCCCCGCGCACAGCCAGGCGAGCCGGTCGCCGAGCATCGCGCCGAGCGCCGCGGCGACGAACACGATCGCGTCACCGCCGACGAGCACGGAGGCCGCGCCGGCCAGCAGCCCGCCGGAGGCCGTCAGCGCCCAGCCGGGATACGGATGCCGATTGCGCCGCATCTCCGCGAGCCGCCTGTAGGCCTCCTCCAGGGGGATCGAGGTCTCCGGGTCGCTCAGGTCGTCGACGAGCCGGTAGACGGCCGCCAGGCGCGTGTAGTCGGTGCCCCGGCGGCGGACGGTCCGTGACGCCGTCACCGGGTCGTCCACGAGGGACGGCTGGTGCGAGATCGACAGCAGGGTGAAGGTGACGTTCGGCTCGCAGCGGTCGAGCCCGTAGGCGCGGCAGACGGCGAGCATCGCCGTCTCCACGTCCTCGGCACCCTCACCGCCCGCCAGGAGCAGCTCGCCGATGCGCAGGGTCAGGTCGAGCACACGCGGAACGGCGGGCCCCGGCTCGTCCTCCTTGTGGACGGGTTCGGGCGCGGGCCGCTCGGTCACCGGCATGCGCAGCATCGTGCGCATGCGGTCCTGCCACGGCGCGTCCTTGGTCAGGCTGACCAGGGGGACGCCGGTCGCGGGTGTGAAGGCGGGAGGCGCGTTCCGGGCGCTGTAGGTGCGCGGCGTGCTGAACGCCGAGCCCTCCTGCTCCGGACCGGCGGGCTGTGGTGCGTCGAGGCCCTGGGGGAGCGCGAACTCCGAGGTCGTCGACGATTCCTCGTCGGCCGCCGCCGGGCCCGGCGGCGCCACACCCGTGGGCGGACTGAAGGCGCTCCTCGCCTCGTCCGAGTGCGGCTTGCGGTCTTCCGCTTCCGGGTCCGCCACCAACTCCAGCCTCGCCTTTCGCTTCTGTGTGGTTGTCCTTCTTGCCTTCCGTACGCCTCAGTATGCGTACGGACACACGAACGGGCCGCGTGACCCCCAGGGGGAGCACGCGGCCCGTTCGGAAGAGGCGGAGGTCAGCGACCGCCCGCGGGGAGGTCAGTGACCGCCCTGGTCCTTGAAGCGCTTGTAGGAACGCTCGATCTCGGCCTCGGCGTCCGCACGGCCGACCCAGTCGGCGCCCTCGACGGACTTGCCCGGCTCCAGGTCCTTGTAGACCTCGAAGAAGTGCTGGATCTCCAGGCGGTCGAACTCCGACACGTGGTGGATGTCGCGCAGGTGCTCCACACGCGGGTCGTGCGCCGGGACGCACAGCAGCTTGTCGTCGCCGCCGGCCTCGTCCGTCATACGGAACATGCCGATCGCGCGGCACTGGATGAGGCAGCCCGGGAAGGTCGGCTCGTCCAGGATGACCAGGGCGTCCAGCGGGTCGCCGTCCTCGCCGAGGGTGTTCTCGACGAAGCCGTAGTCGGCCGGGTAGCTGGTCGAGGTGAAGAGTCGACGGTCCAGACGGATCCGACCGGTCTCGTGGTCCACCTCGTACTTGTTCCGTGAACCCTTCGGAATCTCGATCGTGACGTCGAACTCCACCGGTGGCTCCTCCATGATCAGCACATAGTTCTGGTGATTAAGTGTCCCTCACGCAGGTGGGTGATCGCGAAAGGGGCTGGTGGTCGTGCCAGAGCTGAGGGCTTGGCGGGCTGCGAGACCGCATGTGGTGCGGATCGCGCGGACGGTGAAACCGCATGTGGTGCGGGTCACCCGTGCCGTGCGGCCGCGTGCCGTGCGGTTGACGACGCCGCAGCTCACAGCCGTCGCCGCCACCGTCGGCCTGGCACTCGCGGCCGGAGCGGCGACCGTGGCCGGCCCCTGGGACTCCACCGGCCAGCGTACGGCCGAGCGGGACTGGGCCGCATCGCGGGCGCCCGAGGGTGGCACAGATCACGCACGTACGTCCGGTACGCGCCGTACGTCACCCCGGCCCGCGCCCAGCGCCGACTTCGTGCTCACCGGCCTCGGCGGCACGGCGAGCGCGGTGCCCGCGCCCGCCGCGAAGGCGCTCGCGGGCGTCCTCGACCCGCTGCTGGCCAATCCGGTCCTCGGCTCGGTGCGCACCGCCGTCGTGGTCGACGTCGCGACCGGCGAGCGGCTCTACGGCAAGGGCGCCGACCAGGTCCAGACGCCGGCCTCCACCACGAAGATCGCGACCGCGGTCGCCGCCCTCGCGGCGCGGGGTCCCGATCACCGCATCCAGACGCGTACGGTCCTGGAGCCCGACACCAAGGAGGTCGTGCTCGTCGGCGGCGGCGACCCGACGCTGACCGCCCGCAAGCCCGCGGACGGCTGGGCGGACCTCGGCACCCTCGCCGAGCGGACGGCCACCGCCCTGAAGGCCCGTCACATGAACCACGTGACGCTCTCCTACGACACCTCGCTGTACTCCGGCCCCGGCCTGCACCCCATCGGGGTCAACGAGAACATCGCGAAGGTCACGCCCCTGATGGCCGACGAGGGGCGCCTGGACCACTCGACGAGCGGGCCGGCCGGGCGCGCCGCCGACCCCGCGGCGGACGCCGCCGGCAAGTTCGCGGACCTGCTCCACGACCACGGCATCACCACGACGGCGCCCGGCCCCTCGAAGGCGACGGGCCGCTCCCAGGCCCTCGCCTCCGTCTCCTCGCCGCCGCTGTCCGCCCTGGTCGAGCGGATGCTGACCAACAGTGACAACGACATCGCCGAGGCGCTGGCCCGCCAGGTCGCCCTCGCCGCCGGCGAGGAACCCTCCTTCGACGGGGACGCGAAGGCGATCCGTGCCCAGCTGAAGAAGCTCGGACTCCCGCTGACCGGGGCTCAGTTCGCGGACGGCAGCGGCCTGGACCGCGCCGACAAGGTCTCCGCCGACCTGCTCACCGCCCTGCTGGCCAAGGCCGGCGACGCGGCCCACCCCGAACTGCGTTCCGTCCTCACCGGCCTGCCCGTCGCCGGCTTCACCGGCACCCTGAGCACCCGTTACACCGACGCCCCCACCGCCACCGGGGTCGTCCGCGCCAAGACCGGAACCCTGACCGGGGTCAACACCCTTGCCGGCACGGTCGTCGACAAGGACGGCCGCCTGCTGGCCTTCGCCTTCCTGACCTCGGACGCCTCCAACCCGCCCGACGCCGCGCTGGCGAGGGCGGCGCTGGACCACACGGCGACGGCCCTGGTGGCGTGCGGCTGCCGCTAGGGATGGGGCCGCAGGACCTGGCGTGCAGAACCTGGCGCGCCGGTGGCCGTGCGCCGTACGCCGTACGCGGAACCCCGGCGCGCCGACAGGCCGTGCGCCGTACGCGGAACGCGACCCCTCCCGGCCCGTGAGAACCACACGCACCACCCGCCCCTCGGCGGGGGCGCGGACGGCTCCGGACCCTCACCGCAGCCGGACCCGCTCACGTACGGTTGACGCATGACGAGCATCGGTGGTGCTGCATCTACTGGGATGGTCGATTGGAATCTCGCGGTGGCGACCGCGACCCGGCTCGTACGGCCGGGCCCGGAGGTGAGCCGGGACGAGGCGCGGGCCATCGTCGCGGAGCTGCGCCGGCACGCGAAGGCCTCGGAGGAACACGTCCGGGGCTTCACCCGTATGGGTGAGGACGTCGTCCACGACACCCCCGTCCTCGTCGTCGACCGCCCCGGCTGGGTCCGGGCGAACGTCGCCGGGTTCCGGGAGATCCTCAAGCCCCTTCTGGACAAGATGCAGGAACGGCGCGGGAGCAGCCCGGGCGGAGCCGTCCTCGGCGTCGTCGGCGGCAAGGTCACCGGCGTCGAACTGGGCATGCTGCTGTCGTTCCTGTCGTCGCGGGTCCTCGGGCAGTACGAGACGTTCGCGCCCGCGACCCGGGACCTGCCCGCGGGGGCGCCCACCGCCTCCGGCAACGGCGGCGGCAGGCTCCTGCTGGTCGCCCCGAACATCGTGCACGTGGAGCGCGAACTCGATGTCCAGCCGCACGACTTCCGTCTGTGGGTGTGCCTCCACGAGGAGACGCACCGCACCCAGTTCACGGCCGTGCCCTGGCTGCGCGACCACCTGGAGGGCGAAATCCAGTCGTTCTTGGCGGAGACCGAGGTCGACCCCATGACCGTCCTGGAGCGCATCAGAGAGGCCGCGCAGTCGCTCTCCGGCTCCCGCCCCGACACCGAGGAGGACGACGGCGGACGTTCCCTCGTGGAAATCGTGCAGACGCCGGCGCAGCGCGAGATCCTCGGCCGGCTCACCGCCGTGATGTCCCTCCTGGAGGGCCACGCCGACTTCGTGATGGACGGCGTCGGACCCGCCGTGGTCCCCTCCGTCGCCGAGATCCGCGAGAAGTTCCAGCAGCGCCGCGCCAAGGGTGCCTCCCGCCTCGACATGGCCCTGCGCAAACTGCTCGGCCTGGACGCCAAGCTGAGGCAGTACAGGGACGGCGAGCGCTTCGTACGGGCGGTCGTCGACGAGGTCGGCATGGACGGCTTCAACCGGGTGTGGACCTCGCCGAACACGCTCCCGACCAAGACGGAGATCGCCAAACCGGCGGACTGGGTCGCGCGGGTGCACCGCAAGGCGGAGTCGTGAACCCTACGGGACGGTCGTGAAACGAATCCGGCCGATGGCAGGCAAACGCTCCTGCTATCACCCGTCCGAGGGACCGTGAAGCACGGGTAGGCGTGCAATGCTCGGGGAACGCCCCGGTTCTGTCACCATCTACACACTCTGAGTGACAGATCCCCGGGCTAACCCCCGAAAACTTCATGAAGGGAACCGGACATGGGTCCCCATCCTGCGGTCGCGGCGATACGCCTGGCGGTCCGCCGCGTACTCCACGACATCCTGACCGAACAACCGCCCGCCCACGACACCCGGTGCGCGCCCGCGCGCGGTGCCGCGCGCCCCTGCGCGCCCGACGCGGAACGCGTCCCCGCGCCCGGAACGCGGCGCAGCCTCGCCGTGCCCGCACGCGCCCCGCACGACCAGACCCGCACGAGCTCCCGGCCCCGACCGGGGGAGGGCGTCACCCCGGCGCCGCTCGTGCTCGTCGCCTGCTCCGGCGGCGCCGACTCCATGGCGCTCGCCTCCGCCCTCGCCTTCGAAGCCCCCAAGCTCGGCATCCGTGCCGGTGGCGTCACCGTCGACCACGGGCTGCAGCCCGGCTCCGAGCTGCGCGCCGACGAAGTCGTGCTGCGCCTCACCGAGCTCGGGCTCGCCCCGGCCGAGTCGATCGCCGTCACCGTCGGCCGCGACGGAGGCCCCGAGGCCGCCGCCCGCGACGCCCGGTACGCCGCCCTGGACTCCGCCGCCGAGCGCCACGGCGCCACCGCGGTCCTCCTCGGCCACACCCGCGACGATCAGGCCGAGACGGTCCTGCTCGGCCTCGCCCGCGGCTCCGGCATCCGCTCCCTGTCCGGAATGGCCGCGGTCTCGGGGGCCGACGGCCGCTACCGCCGCCCCTTCCTGCACCTGGACCGGCAGACCGCCCGCAAGGCGTGCATGGTCCAGTCGCTGCCCGTCTGGGACGACCCGCACAACGCCGATCCGGCCTACACCCGCTCCCGGCTCCGTCACGAGGGTCTGCCCGCCCTCGAGAAGGCGCTCGGCAAGGGAGTCGTCGAGGCTCTCGCCCGTACGGCCCAGCTCTCCCGGGACGACGCCGACGCGCTCGACGCGTGGGCCAGCCAGGCGGAGGCGTCCGTACGGGACGCGGCCGGCCTCCTGGAGTGCGCCAAGCTCTACGTCCTGCCGCCCGCCGTACGCCGCCGGATCCTGCGCCGCGCGGCCATCGAGGCGGGCGCTCCGGCCGGTTCGCTGTTCGCCCGGCACATCGAGGAGATCGACCGGCTGATCACCGGATGGCGTGGTCAGGGGGCCATCAATCTCCCGGGCAAAGTCGTCGCCCAGCGCCAGGGTGGCAGACTGGTGATTCGGCAAGGCTGAAACCGGACCCTGCACCGGGGCCGCTCGCGCGGCTCCCCGGGACCCCTTCACTCGGGTCGCGGGCGGTCCGAACGGCCGCGCGGGTGAGCCGAAGGGGACCATCGCCGGTTGCACGGCGCCCTGTAGGTGACGAGCCCAGAAAAAGTGGGACGGACGACCGAAAGTGATGCGGGTGGACGCGAAAGACATGGGCACCGACCTCAAGTCGGTGCTCATCACCAAGGAAGAGATCGACGCGAAGCTGGCCGAGCTGGCCGCGAAGATCGACGCGGAGTACGCGGGCAAGGACCTGCTGATCGTCGGAGTGCTCAAGGGTGCCGTGATGGTCATGGCGGACCTCGCGCGTGCGCTGTCCACCCCCGTCACCATGGACTGGATGGCCGTGTCGTCGTACGGCGCGGGCACCCAGTCCTCCGGCGTGGTGCGGATCCTCAAGGACCTGGACACCGACATCAAGGGCAAGCACGTCCTGATCGTCGAGGACATCATCGACTCCGGGCTGACCCTGTCCTGGCTGATCTCCAACCTCGGCTCCCGCGAGCCCGCCTCGCTCAAGGTGTGCACGCTGCTGCGCAAGCCGGACGCGGCCAAGGTCGCGATCGACGTGGAGTGGGTCGGCTTCGACATCCCGAACGAGTTCGTCATCGGGTACGGCCTGGACTACGCCGAGAAGTACCGGAACCTCCCGTTCGTCGGTACGCTCGCGCCTCACGTCTACGGCGGCTGAGCACCCTCTTCCTGAGGACGCCTCAGTCCTTGTAGGACGTTCGGGAACCCCAGCGGGTTTCGCGCCGTTGGAGCATGCGTGGGCGGGATTGCCAGCAGTCCCCTGCGGCTTCGGGTGACAATGCTGGGGTACCGTCCGAAGAACAGCCTTTATCAAACTCACTATGGCAGGAGGGACGGGGCGGCACCGCTCCGTATGGATGGACGTGAAGCGATACTTCCGTGGGCCGGTCATGTGGATCGTGCTGGCCGTCCTTGCCGTGGTCGTGTTGATGCAGGTCGTCGGTTCGTCCGGCGGCTACAAGACGGTGGACACCGGCCAGGTCGTCCAGGCGATCAATGACAACAAGGTCCAGTCAGCCAAGATCACCACTGGTGACGAGCAGATCATCAAGGCCGAGCTGAAGGACGGCGAGAAGGTCGACGGCAGCTCGAAGATCCAGGCGAGCTACATCGGCGACCAGGGCGTGGCCCTGGCCAACACACTGCAGGACAAGTTCCAGAACAAGCAGATCCCGGACGGCTACACCGTCTCGCCGTCCAAGCAGAACCCCTTCGTGGGCATCCTGCTGTCCCTGCTTCCCTTCGTCCTCATCGTCGTCGTCTTCCTGTTCCTGATGAACCAGATGCAGGGCGGCGGCTCCCGGGTCATGAACTTCGGGAAGTCCAAGGCGAAGCTCATCACCAAGGACACCCCGAAGACGACGTTCGCGGATGTCGCGGGCTCGGACGAGGCCGTCGAGGAACTCCATGAGATCAAGGAGTTCCTCCAGGAGCCGGCGAAGTTCCAGGCCGTCGGCGCGAAGATTCCCAAGGGTGTCCTGCTGTACGGGCCTCCCGGTACGGGCAAGACGCTCCTCGCGCGCGCCGTCGCGGGCGAAGCGGGCGTTCCCTTCTACTCGATCTCCGGTTCCGACTTCGTCGAGATGTTCGTCGGTGTCGGTGCATCCCGTGTCCGTGACCTGTTCGAGCAGGCCAAGGCGAACGCTCCGGCGATCGTCTTCGTCGACGAGATCGACGCGGTCGGCCGCCACCGCGGCGCCGGCCTCGGCGGCGGTCACGACGAGCGCGAGCAGACCCTCAACCAGCTGCTCGTCGAGATGGACGGCTTCGACGTGAAGGGCGGCGTCATCCTGATCGCCGCCACGAACCGGCCCGACATCCTCGACCCGGCCCTCCTGCGCCCCGGCCGCTTCGACCGGCAGATCGCGGTCGACCGCCCGGACATGCAGGGCCGTCTGGAGATCCTCAAGGTTCACCAGAAGGGCAAGCCCGTCGCCCCGGACGTGGACCTGTCCGCGGTGGCGCGCCGGACCCCCGGCTTCACCGGTGCCGACCTGGCGAACGTGCTGAACGAAGCGGCGCTGCTCACCGCGCGCAGCAACCAGAAGCTGATCGACAACGGCATGCTGGACGAGGCGATCGACCGTGTGGTCGCGGGCCCGCAGAAGCGGACCCGGATCATGTCGGACAAGGAGAAGAAGATCACCGCGTACCACGAGGGCGGACACGCCCTGGTCGCGGCGGCTTCCCCGAACTCCGACCCGGTCCACAAGATCACGATCCTGTCGCGCGGCCGTGCCCTCGGCTACACGATGGTCCTGCCGGACGAGGACAAGTACTCCACCACGCGCAACGAGATGCTGGACCAGCTCGCGTACATGCTGGGCGGCCGCGCGGCCGAGGAGCTCGTCTTCCACGACCCGACCACCGGTGCCGCGAACGACATCGAGAAGGCCACGGCCACCGCTCGCGCGATGGTCACGCAGTACGGCATGACCGAGCGTCTCGGCGCGATCAAGTTCGGCGGCGACAACACCGAGCCCTTCCTGGGCCGGGAGATGTCGCACCCGCGCGACTACTCGGAAGAGGTCGCCGCGCTCGTCGACGAAGAGGTCAAGAAGCTCATCGAGAACGCGCACAACGAGGCCTGGGAGATCCTGGTCGAGAACCGCGACGTGCTCGATCAGCTGGTGCTCCAGCTGCTGGAGAAGGAGACGCTGAGCAAGGAGCAGATCGCCGAGGTCTTCGCTCCGATCGTGAAGCGCCCGGCCCGCCCCGCGTGGACCGGCTCCTCCCGTCGCACCCCGTCCACCCGCCCGCCGGTGCTCTCCCCCAAGGAGCTGTCGCTGACGAACGGGGCGAACGGATCGACGGCTTCCATCGCCACGGCGACGGAGTCCGTCCCCGCCACGGAGACGGCCCCCGAGGACCGCGCCGACAGCTGAGTCCGCTCGGCTCCGGGCGGCCTCACCAGGCCCGGAATGGATGCCGCGCCCCCCAGGTTCTAGCCTGGGGGGCGCGGCATTTTCGTGTGCCCGCACCTTTTGGACGCGTCGAGGCACGCGCAGAACGCACAGGAACGAGGACCAGATGACCGACCCCGTGACGCTGGACGGCGAGGGCGTGATCGGCGAGTTCGACGAGAAGCGTGCCGAGAACGCCGTACGAGAGCTCCTGCTCGCGGTCGGGGAGGACCCGGACCGCGAG
Source organism: Streptomyces sp. NPDC021080 (assembly GCF_044333225.1). Lineage (NCBI taxonomy): Bacteria > Bacillati > Actinomycetota > Actinomycetes > Kitasatosporales > Streptomycetaceae > Streptomyces > Streptomyces sp. NPDC021080. The sequence continues at coordinate 208,107 of NZ_JBIRQM010000015.1, forward strand.
GGTCTGCGGGAGACCCCGGGTCGGGTCGCGAGGGCGTACAAGGAGATATTCGCGGGCCTGCTGCAGCGGCCCGAGGACGTGCTGACGACGACGTTCGACCTGGGCCACGACGAGATGGTCCTGGTGAAGGACATCGAGGTGTTCAGTACCTGTGAACATCATCTGGTCCCGTTCAGGGGCGTCGCGCACGTCGGCTACATCCCGTCCACCAGCGGCAAGATCACCGGCCTGTCCAAGCTGGCGCGCCTCGTCGACGTCTACGCCCGGCGCCCTCAGGTCCAGGAACGGCTGACGACACAGATCGCCGACTCCCTGATGGAGATCCTGGAACCGCGCGGTGTCATCGTGGTCGTGGAGTGCGAGCACATGTGCATGTCCATGCGCGGCATCCGCAAGCCCGGCGCGAAGACCATCACGTCGGCGGTGCGCGGGCAACTGCGGGACGCGGCGACCCGCAACGAGGCGATGAGCCTCATCATGGCCCGCTGAGGCTCTGCGGGCCCGAGACCCGAAGTCTGATCCGGACCGGTCCGGACGGCACTCCCGGGGACGACGACCCTCTTCGGGGCCCGGCGCCCCGGCGTGGTGGCTATGCCACCGGGGCCGCCCCGCCGTGGTGTTCGTCGTCGTCCTCCGGGAGCTTGCAGACGCGCTCCAGGAAGAAGGCGGCCGCTATCACGCCGATCCCGGCGAGGACGGACAGACCGGCGTAGATGGCCTGGTCGCGGCGGGCGGGGACCTCCAGGGACTCCAGGAGGAACACTCCGGTGCCTCCGTACATCCCCGCCACCAGGGCGGCGACCAGGGCGCTCGCCTGGCCGAAGACGACCGCGCGGGCGGCCATCAGCGGATCGACGCCCTTGGCGCCGGGGCGGCGCTCGCGCTGGGCCTTGAGGCGGGCGCGCAGCGACAGGGCCGTCGCGAGGAGGACGATCGCGATCAGGGCGAGGACGATGGGGGCGGCCAGCGGGACCCGGGGCAGCGTGCCCACCGCGTTCCACAGGCGGGCGCCCGCCCAGGACAGCACTCCGGCCACCACGAACACGGCAGCCAGTGTCCTGATCCGCAGCTCTTTCACGTTGCCCCTTCGGTAGCCCGCGTGCGGCCGGGGCCCGTGCCGGGCCGGCCTGTGGTCGTCTTGACCTTAACGACTACTCGGGCAGCCGGAGTTCCAGGTCGGCGCGGGCCGCGACACCCTCCCGGGTGAGGGTGTCCAGGAGCCGGGCGACGGCGCCGTGGCCGGGGAGCTGCGCCTCGGGATCCACGTCGTGCCAGGGGGCGAGGACGAAGGCCCGCTCGTGCGCGCGCGGGTGAGGGAGGGTCAGCACCGGGTCGTCGGAGACGACGTCGGCGTACGCCACGATGTCCACGTCGATCGTGCGCGGGCCCCAGCGCTCGTCCCGCACGCGGTGGAAGGCCTCCTCGACCGCGTGGGCCCGCTCCAGGAGCGAGGACGGCGGGAGGGTGGTCCTGAGCACCACGACCGCGTTGAAGTACGAGGGCTGGCTGCCCGGTTCGACGCCCCACGGCTCGGTCTCGTAGACGGGGGAGACGGCTTTGACCCGGACGCCCGGGGTGTCCTCCAGGGCGTCGATGGCTCCCTGGAGGTTCTCCATGCGGTTGCCCAGGTTCGACCCGAGGGAGATCACCGCGCGCCTGGGGTTGCTCAGCGTCGTGTCGGCGGCGTCGACCTGCTCGACCACGGAGGCGGGCACCGGCTGGACGGTCGGGTCGCTGTGATCCTCGGTGAAGGACGCGGTCATACTCGGCTCCGGATGATCGTGACGGTCACGTCGTCGAAGGGGACCGTGATGGGCGCGTCCGGTTTGTGGACGCAGACCTCGACCTCCTGGACCCCGTCGTGCTTGAGACACGTCCGGGCGATGCGCTCGGCGAGCGTCTCGATGAGGTCGACCGGCTCGCCCTCGACCACGGCGACGACCTCTTCCGCCACGATGCCGTAGTGCACGGTCTTCGCCAGGTCGTCGTCGGCCGCGGCCGGCCGGGTGTCCAGGCCCAGCGTCAGGTCCACGATGAAGGTCTGGCCCTCCTCGCGTTCCTTCTGGAAGACGCCGTGGTGCCCGCGGGCCCTGAGGCCGCGCAGCGCGACACGATCCACGCGAATCACTCCTGCAATTGTCGGTGAAGGCCGTCACGTTCCGAGTGGGGTCGGTACACGGGCCTCGAACGAATCTACCTGCGGGCACCGACAACGCTCGTCCACGGGGACGGGCGAACCGGTGAAGGCCACGAGGCTTCACCGGGCGTTTCCCCTGGGGAACGCGGCGGCTCACGGGCCGGTAGCGCCGCCCCTACCCCGGACCGGCGATTCCAATCACCTTTCGGCTCCCGGGCGCCGTACGTCCGCTCAGCCGGCGGTGTCCTCGTCCTCCTCCTCGTCGGACTCCGCCAGGACGGGGGAGGCGTGGTGGGACCAGAGCTTCCAGCCGTCGGCCGTACGGCGGAACACGTTCGTGGCGACGACCAGCTGGCCGACGAGCGGGCCGAGCTCGTCGCCGTCGTCGGGGGCGGGACCGCCGCTGAGGATGTTCTCGGTGCACGTCACCAGGGCCGTGTCGCCGGACACGGACACGCGCACGTCGGTGAGGAAGAACTGGATGTACTCCGTGTTCGCCATGATCAGCGCGTACGAGCGGAGCACCTCGCCGCGGCCGTTCAGGACGGGCCAGCCGGGGTGGACGCAGGACACGACCGCGCCCTCGCCCTCGACGTCGTCGTCGGACGTGTCCAGCGGGACGAGCCACAGGGAGGACAGCTCCTCGAAGTCACCCCGTTCCATCGCCTCGTAGTACGCCGTGTTGGCGAGTTCGACCTGTTCGACGTCGGTCCGCGGTGTGCTCACCGGGCTCCCTCTGCGGCCGGACCGCCGACGGGACCCGTCGCCCCGCCGGTCCGGGCGCCCTCGACGGCACGGGCGACCCGTACCGCGTCGGCGGTGGCCCGTACCTCGTGCACGCGGACCGCCCAGGCGCCCTGCTGGGCGGCGATCGCCGAGACGGCGGCGGTGGCGGCGTCGCGCTCGCGCGCGGGGGGCGGGGCGCCTTCGGGGCCGGCCAGGACGCGGCCGAGGAAACGCTTGCGGGAGGCGGCGACCAGCAGGGGGTGGCCGAGGGCGCGGAGACGGTCGAGGTGGGCCAGGAGGGCCAGGTCGTGCTCCGGGTCCTTGGAGAAGCCGAGCCCGGGGTCGACGACGACGCGGTCGGGGGCGATGCCGCCCGCCAGGACGGCCTCCACGCGCGCGTGGAGCTCGTCGAGGACTTCCCCGACCACGTTCTCGTACGTCCCCCGGACGTTCTCACCGGCCAGGAAGCCGCGCCAGTGCATGACCACGAAGGGGGCACCCGCGGCGGCCACGGCCGGGATCATCGCGGGGTCGGCGAGGCCGCCGCTGACGTCGTTGACGAGGGCGGCGCCCGCGGCGAGGGACTGCTCGGCGACGGAGGCGCGCATGGTGTCCACGGAGACGGTGACACCCTCGGAGGCGAGTCCGCGGACGACGGGGACGACGCGCTTGAGCTCCTCGGCCTCGTCCACGCGGGTGGCTCCGGGGCGGGTGGACTCGCCGCCCACGTCCACGAGGTCGGCACCCTCGGCGACCAGGCCGAGGCCGTGCTTGACCGCGGCCGTCGTGTCGAACCAGCGGCCGCCGTCGGAGAAGGAATCGGGGGTGACGTTCACGACCCCCATGACCGCGCAGCGGTCCCACGTCGGCAGTCCCGCGACTCGGCCGCGCCCGCGCTCAATACTCATACGTCCAGCCTAGGCCTCCGGAGGGAACCCTCATCGCCCCTTGAGGCTCCCGGCGCCCCGGCCGGTCACGGCGATCCTCGGCGCGAGGGCGCGGACCCCGTCCGCCCGGCCGGTCCACCGGGCCCCTCCGGGGGCGCGGACGGCCCCCGGCCCGCACCTCCCGGCCGCTCCACGCGGCCGGTCGTGACCACAGGCCCTAGGCCGCCCTGATCCCCTGTTCCGTCGGCGTGTGGGCGCAGGGGCGTGGGGCCGGGGCGCGGCGGCGCAGGATCCGGGGCAGGGCGAAGGTCACGAAGCCTTCGGCCTGCATGGCGGCGAAGCCGATGCGGGGCAGGTCGCGGGAGGCGGCGTAGACCACGAAGCGCGGCTCCCAGCGCGGGCGGAACTTGGCGTTGAACTTGTACAGCGACTCGATCTGGAACCAGCGGGACAGGAACACGAGCAGTCCGCGCCAGGCGCGCAGCACCGGTCCCGCGCCGATCTTCTCGCCGCGCGCGAGCGCCGAGCGGAACATCGCGAAGTTGAGCGAGATCCGGTCGATGCCGAGGCGGGGGGACGCCTGGAGTGCCGCCACGATGAGGAGTTCGTTCATGCCGGGGTCGGCCGCGCGGTCACGGCGCATGAGGTCGAGCGACACGCCGTCCTCGCCCCAGGGGACGAAGTGCAGGACGGCCTTCAGGTCGCCGTACGGGCCGGGCGGGTCGTCGGTCTTGTGCGCGGTGGCGATCAGGCAGTCGCCGTCGGACGGGTCACCGATACGGCCGAGCGCCATGGAGAAGCCGCGCTCGGTGTCGGTGCCGCGCCAGTCCTCCGCCGCGCGCCGTATCCGCTCCAGCTCGCCTTCGCCGAGGTCACGGATGCGCCGTACCCGGGTTTCGTAGCCTGCGCGTTCGATGCGCTTGACCATCTGGCGCACGTTCCGCATCGCGCGCCCGGACAAGGAGAAATCCGCGACGTCCACCACCGCCTCGTCCCCGAGTTCGAGGGCGTCGAGGCCGGTTTCGCGGGTCCACACCTCGCCGCCCGTCTCGGAGCAGCCCATGACGGCGGGCGTCCAGGAGTGTGCCTTGGCCTCGTCCATGAAGCGCTCGATCGCGCCGGGCCAGGCCTCCACGTCACCGATGGGGTCACCACTGGCGAGCATCACCCCGGAGACGACCCGGTAGGTGACCGCCGCCTTGCCGCTGGGGGAGAAGACGACCGCCTTGTCGCGGCGGAGCGCGAAGTGGCCGAGGGAGTCGCGGCCGCCGTGCCGCTCCAGCAGGACGCGCAGCCGGGCCTCGTCGTCCTCCGTGAGGCGGGCGGCGGGGTGTTCGGGCCGGAAGGCCAGGTAGATCGTGGTGACGGCGGTGAGCCAGCCGAGCGCGCCGAGGGAGAAGGCGACGGTCCAGGACGTGGGTCCCGCGTAGTCGACGGGGCCTTCGAAGCCGACCAGGCCGTACAGCACGTGACTGATGCGGTCGGCCAGGCTCGGGTCGCCGATCATGCGGTCCTCGTGGACGCTGACGATGACGAGTCCGAGGACGAGGGAACCGGCGCCCATGAGAACGAAGTTGGCGAGCGCGCGCCAGCGGCTGCGCGGATCGGGCAGCGCCGCGAACTCGTCGCGGTTGCGCAGCAGCGGTGCGAGCAGCGCGGCCGAGATGACGACGCCTATCACCGAGTGGCGGTACGCGAACTGCGCGGCGGCACCCGCGGGCAGCAGCAGGATCGCGGCGCGCCATGCCCGGCGCTTGCGGCGCCGCAGTCCGTGGGCGAGCAGCAGCAGGAGCACGCCGGCGCTGAGCGACAGCGCCGCGGCGAACGGCCCGAACGAGCCGGGCAGCACCTCGGCGAGGGCGTGCATACGGCTGTGACGGAAGCGCGGGAAGACGCCCGCGGCGATGTCCAGGAGACCTACGAGCGTGCAGGCCCTGGCGATCAGGGCGGGGACGGCCTCCGGGCTCGGACCGCGCAGTACGCGCCGAGTCCGGCCTGTCCGGCCTGGAACCCCACCCGACAATTCCCCATCTATCCTGACAGACATCGCATCCCGTTGGTTCCGCGAGAGACCTTGAATCCGGTGCCATTCCGGCATCCGGCGACATTGCGCCCTCTAGGACGGTGTCTTGGGGAGACAGGTTCACTCCCTTCCGGAAAGCCGGTTCAAAAGGCAAGGAAAGTCCAGGGCAAGGGCTCGCCAATGCGCGGGACGGACCCGGACGGAAAGCGCAGGCGGAGCAGCCCATGGGTCTCACGAGCAACAAGGTGCTGGCATTGGTGGTTCTGCTCGCCGTGCTGCTTTTCATCGGCACGGTGTGGTGGTGGCCGCGGCTCGCCCGGCGTACCTGGTGGTCCGTCAGCGGGCGGATCGGTCTGCTGCTGGCCACCCAGGTGACGCTGTTCGCCTCGGTCGGGCTGTGCGCCAACCAGGCGTTCGGGTTCTACGCCAGCTGGGCGGATCTCCTCGGCCGGGAGCGCGGCGAGGGTGTGGTCGTCGACCACAACGGCGCGAGCGGTCCGGGCGGCGGCCCCCTCCAGGTGGTGGACACCGAGCAGGTGATGGTCTCGGGCGGGGGCCGGCCGGGGACCGGCGGTCAGATCCAGAAGATCGACATCGTCGGCCGTACGACCCGGATCGCCACACCGGCGTACGTCTATCTGCCGCCGGAGTACTTCCAGCCGAGGTACCGCACGCGTACGTTCCCTGCCGTCACGGTGCTGACCGGCTATCCCGGCACCGCCCAGGCGCTCATCAAGGCCCTGCACTTCCCGCAGACGGAGAATCGTTTGGTCAGGGAGGGCAGGGCCCAGCCGATGATCCTGGTGATGCTGCGGCCGACCGTCGCTCCCCCGCGGGACACCGAGTGCGTGGACATCCCCGGCGGCCCGCAGACCGAGTCCTTCTTCGCCAAGGACCTCCCCGAAGCCGTGTCGGACCATTACCGGGTGGGCACAAATCCCCGGAGCTGGGGCATCATCGGCGACTCGACGGGCGGGTACTGCGCGCTGAAACTCGCCGTCCACCACCCCGGGACGTACGCGGCCGGCGCCGGCCTGTCGCCGTACTACAAGGCGCCGATCGACCGTACGACGGGCGACCTCTTCCGCGGCGACAAGGCCTTGCGCAACAGCGCGGACCTTCGCTGGTACCTGAGGAACAAACCCGCGCCGGACACCTCGCTCCTCGTCACCAGCAGCAAAGCGGGCGAATCCAACTACAAGGCCACGCTCGACTTCATAGACCTGGTGAAATCCAAGAGGCCGACCAGGATCTCGTCGATCATCCTCGACAGCGGCGGCCACAACTTCAACACCTGGCGGCGGGAGATCCCGGCGACGCTGCAGTGGATCAGCGGACGGCTGAGCGACCGCTGACGCGGGACCGCACGGGTGCGGTTCCGGTGCGGGCACGGGGCCGTGCCGGTGCGCTGCCGCGTCCGGGCGGCCCGGACGCGGTGCCGTCCCGGGCCGGGGAGTGCCGGACCGGGACGGGGCGTACCGGCCCTGCGGGGCGGGCCAATTGGGCTGCCCGGCACGGAGAAATGCCGTCCCGCGGGGGAATGCCGTCCGCCGATGATTCCGATTCGGTGACTTCCGGAGCCGCCGGAATTGATCGAGGAGCCGGTGAGATCGGGGGGCGTGGCGGGCTTTGTGGGACAAGTAGTGTGCTCTGCCGCCGACCGGTACAGGACAAAGCCTCCGGGGAGGCTGTGTTTTTACCGTGCGGGGCACCAAGATTCGCCTACGCGCGGTAAGTTTCTGGCCATGCCACGTGGACGCCACCGCCATTCCCCGCCCTTGCACAGGGTGCTGCCTTCTTCGGCGATCGCCGGCGTGTCGCTCGTCTTCGCCATAGGGCCCTGGCTGTTCACGGACGCGTTCGCGCTCCGTGTCCTGGCCGCGGGTGCCGCGGCGACGGCGGTCGTCAGCGCAGTCGTCCTGCGTCAATGGGACACCGCGGCGGGTAAACGCGTCGCCGATCTCACGCGCGCGCGTGCGAGCGACGAGTGGCGCCATGAGGAGCGCGTCGCCGAACTGGAGACGGACCTCGACGAGTCGCGCGAACTGCGCGCCAAGCTGGAACAGAAGCTGCGCGCCAAGCGCACCGAGCTGGCCGGCCTGCGCAACGAGCACGCGGCGCTGCTGCGGCGGTACGCCACGGCGGAGACCGAGCGGGCCACCGCCCTGGAGGGGCGTCGGCAGCTCGCCATAGAGGCTTCGGTGCCGGCCCGCGCCCTGCCGGCCGCGCGGACGGCCCCGGACGAGATCGAGAGCACCGACTCCTCCGACGCACCGGACGCGCACGGCACGCCGGACGCTCCGGACGCCACCGACTCCTCCGGAGCGGTGGACACGGACGCGACGGACACGTCCGTGGCGCCCGGGACGTCCGGGGGACCGGACGGATCCGAGGCGTCCGCGTCGTCCGACGAGACGGCGGAGTCCGAGGGCTCCGCGGGTTCCGCGGGTTCCGCGAGTGGAGTGTCCGCGTCCGGAAGCGGGACGGACGACGCCATCGAGGCCTTCATCGCACCCGACGACGACACGGATCTCCCCGACGCCCAGTACGACCGGGACGCGAAGGCGGAGGCCGGTGCCGGGACCGACGAGTCCCCCGAGGTGTTCTCCCCGGCCGGCTCGTCGCTCTTCCTGCGGGCCGGAGCGGCGTCGAGCCGGACAGCGGGCGACGCGGAGGGGACGGAAGGCGCCGGGACGGCTTCGACGTCCGTGGCCCTCGCGCTGCCGGACACGGACCTCGGTCCGGCGACGGCCGGGTCCCTGAACGACATGCCCGCTCCCAGCGGGTCCGCGCTCGACGCGGCCGTCCGGAGGGACGCGGCGGCGAAGAAGCGCGCGGCGCTGCAGAAGGGCGCGGCCGTCACGAAGGACCTGGTCGCCACGAGGGACCTCGTCGCGAACGGCGAGGCCGCTCCGAAGAACGCACCGGCCGCCGAGACGGGTCCGTCCTCGGACGCCGTCGCGGAGGCGGGTGGGGCGCAGGGGAAGTCCGAGGCGGCCCGCGAGCACCAGCGCGCGGCCGCCGAGGCCGAGCCGTCGCCGCCCGCCGCGCCCGGGACGTCCCGCCGGGCCGTGACGGCGTCGCCGTCACGGGCGGCGCTTCCGCCCGCCAGACCCGCCCAGCGCTCCGGGCACTTCACCGTGCCGACGGCGGTGGCCGTCGTCCCGCAGACCGCGCCGGTGCGCCCCTCGGTCGAGGGAGGGTTCGACTTCTTCGGTACGCAGACGGAGGGGGAGGACGCCGCCGCGATGGAGGCCGTGCAGAACGAGGACCTCGCCGATGTGGTCGGTCAGGAGGCGCTCGCCGCGCACCAGGCCGAGGCCGGGGCCGGGCCCGCGGGCGAGGCTTCGGACGGTGCCGACCGTCAGGTCATCGACCTGACCGAGCACGACGAGACCGAGCACATCGACATGACCGGGCTGCGGAGCGCGGCTTCCTGAGCCGGACGGCCGCCGGGCAGACGTGACGAAGCGAGGGCAGTGGCACCACGCCACTGCCCTCACCCGTTCGAGCCCCCGGCGGACCGGTGCGTCTCAGGCCATCCACCGGTCCGGCCGGGCCTCCCGCCGTCCGGTGCGGGACCGGTCCGCCTGTGCCTGGAGCAGGTCCGCCGCCTCCGCGGCATCCCGCAGCCGCGCCGTCACCGTCCTGCCGGCTCCGGCGTCGATATGGACGTCGGCGAGCCCCTTGAAGCGCTCCCAGGGCCCCTGTGTCAGCCGGACGCTCTGCGCCTTGGCGTGCGGGACGAGGTGGAGGCGGCGCCGCAGCAGTCCCCGGCGCGCGGCGAACACGGTGTCGGTGACGGCGAGCCCGTACCCGCGCCACCAGAACGGCACGCACCAGCCGGCCCGCCGCGGCGGGCGTTCCAGGGACGCGGGAACGGTCACGCCGGGCAGCACCGCGGCGATCACGGCGTCGGCCACCTCGCGCGGGGCGACGGGCACGAGGACCGAGTTCGACGACCCGGCGACGTCCAGCTCGACGCGTACCCATCTGCCGCGCCACAGCAGGGGTTCGATGATCCGTACGGTCTGCACGCGTCCGGGCGGCACCGTCTCGTGCGTGCGGTCCAGGAGTCCGTGGTCGATGCGCAGGCCGTCGGGGGACTCGCCCACCGTCCAGTCGTACTCGCCGACGAACCGTCCGACGCTGCTCGCGCCCGCCGCGCCGAGCAGCGGCAGCCCGGTCGCCAGGACCGTCCAGGCGCTGTGCGTGGCGAACCACAGCAGCGTGGGGACGACGAGCGCGCCGACCAGGGAGGCCCAGGTGGCACCGGTGAGCAGCACGGAGGCGGCGAGGACGGCGGGCGGGACGTGCAGCAGCAGCCGCACCGGTGCCTCGCCGACCTCGGAGGCGGACTCGGGCGCGAACCCGGCGGCCCGGGCCAGGAGTTCGGCGCGCAGCCTGCGGGCCTCGCCCTCGCCCAGGTAGGCGAGCTCGTCCTTCTCGTCGGTCCCGACGACGTCGAGCTTGAGCTTGGCGACACCCGCGACGCGGGCCAGCAGCGGCTGGGTGATGTCGACGGCCTGGAGCCGTTCGAGCCGGATGTGCGCGGTGCGGCGGAACAACAGGCCCGTACGGATGCGCAGTTCGGTGTCGGTCACCGCGAAGTGGGTGAACCACCAGCTCAGGAAGCCGTAGAGGGCGGCGCCCGGGACGATCACGGCGAGTGAGACGAGCAGCGCGGTCGTGGTGAGCCGGGTGAGCTGCTCCTGCGCCTGGCCCGGGTCGTGGACGGCCCAGCCGGCGAGGACGGCGACCGGCGCCCAGGCGCGCCGGAACGGGGTCACGGGATGCAGCCGCCGCTCGGACAGAGGCTTCTCGTCCTGTACGGAACCATGGCCGTAGCCGTCGTGCACGGAACCGCTGCCGTCCGGTGCGGAACCGACGTCGTCCGCCACGGAACCGCTGCCGTCCGTCCCGGCCCTGGCACGGGGGAGGCCGTCCACCCCGACCGTGGCGCCGGAGAGGCCGTCCGTCCCGGCCGTAGCGCCGGGGAGGCCGTCCGGTGCGGCGGAGGAGTGCTCCGAGGGCTCCGGGGAGGCCGTGCTCACAGGCCCGCCGATCGTGCCTCGCCCAGTTCGGTCAGCCGGTCCCGCAGCCGCTCGGCCTCGGCCGGATCGAGCCCCGGGATGCAGGCGTCGGTGGCCGCGGCGGCCGTGTGCAGCTGCACGCTGGCGAGCCCGAAGTGACGTTCCAGCGGCCCGGAGGTCACCTCGACCAGCTGCATGCGCCCGTACGGCACCACGGTCTCCTCACGCCACAGCACCCCCCGGCTGATCAGCAGGTCGTCGGCGCGTTCCGCGTACCGCCAGGAGCGCCAGTTGCGCCCCAGCATGCGCCAGCCCCACCCGGCGAGGGCGAGCGGCAGCAGGGCGAAGGCCGCCCAGCCCGGACCGGCGAACAGGACGAGGAGCAGCCCGACCACGATCGCCAGGAGTCCCAGCCACACCACCAGCAACAGCCTTCGCATCCGCAGCAGCCCCGGAGGCAGTCCGGTCCAGACCGGCTCCCCCGGCGCGCTCCCCTCGGCCCGCACGCTCCCCGTCTCCATGGAGCAAGCGTACGTACGAGAGACTGTGGCCATGACTCCTACGACGGAGACCGTGGTCGGTGTCGGCGGCGCCGCCGAGAGCACCGACATGGTGCTCAACATCGGCCCCCAGCACCCCTCGACCCATGGCGTGCTGCGACTGCGGCTCGTACTCGACGGTGAGCGGATCCAGCACGCGGAGCCGGTCATCGGCTACATGCACCGCGGCGCCGAGAAGCTCTTCGAGGCACGCGACTACCGCCAGATCATCATGCTCGCCAACCGCCACGACTGGCTGTCGGCCTTCTCGAACGAGCTGGGCGTCGTCCTGGCCGTGGAGCGGATGCTCGGCATGGAGGTCCCCGCGCGCGCGGTGTGGACGCGCACGCTGCTCGCGGAGCTCAACCGGGTCCTCAACCACCTGATGTTCCTCGGCTCCTACCCCCTGGAACTGGGCGGGATCACCCCGATCTTCCACGCGTTCACCGAGCGCGAGGAACTGCAGCACGTCATGGAGGAGATCTCCGGCGGGCGCATGCACTACATGTTCAACCGCGTCGGCGGCCTCAAGGAGGACCTCCCGGCCGGATGGACGACGCGCGCGCGGGCCTGCGTCGCCGCGCTGCGTTCGCGGATGAGCGTGTACGACGACCTGGTGCTCGGCAACGAGATCTTCCGGGGCCGTACGCGCGGTGTGGGCGTCCTCGCCCCGGCGGCCGTGCACGCGTACGGCGTGAGCGGCCCCATCGCGCGGGCCTCCGGCGTGGACTTCGACCTGCGCCGCGACGAGCCCTACCTCGCGTACGGGGAGCTGCAGGACACCCTTAAGGTCGTCACGCGCGAGGAGGGCGACTGCCTGGCCCGCTTCGAGTGCCTCCTGGAGCAGACGCACAACTCCCTGGACCTCGCGGACGCCTGCCTCGACCGGCTGGCCGAGCTGCCGCCCGGTCCGGTCAACCAGCGTCTGCCGAAGGTCCTGAAGGCGCCCGAGGGACATACGTACGCCTGGACCGAGAACCCGCTGGGCATCAACGGCTACTACCTCGTCAGCAAGGGCGACAAGACCCCGTACCGGCTGAAGCTGCGCTCCGCCTCCTTCAACAACATCCAGGCGCTCACCGAGCTGCTGCCCGGGACGCTGGTCGCCGACATGGTGGCGATCCTGGGGTCACTGTTCTTCGTGGTCGGGGACATCGACAAGTAGGCCTTCGCGGCCGGGCACGCCGAGCAGCAGGGCATCGCGCAGGACGGCGTCGGCGGAGTCCCGGAGCCCGTCGGGGAAGCCGACGGGCTGGAGCAGCCAGCCGAAGTCGCCCAGCCCGCCCGGCGCGGTGAGCTCCGCCGCCTGTCCGGCGCCCGCGAGGGCGCGCACATAGGCGGCCGGATCCGTCGACGCGAGCGAGAGCGGGGGGCGGGCGCCGCTCACGCCCAGCGCGCGCAGGGCCGCGCGCTGGGTCACCACGCGCCCCCCGGGCAGCGTGCACGCGTCGAGCGCCACGTGCGCGGTGATGTCGCAGGAGCCGTCCGGCACCGGTGCCGTCCCGCGTCCTTCCCGGAAACCGGTGAGGGTCCCGAAGGGCGGCCGTCCGTCCGCGAAGTGGGCGTAGTCGACGGCGACGGCGAGCCCCCGGTCGAGCGTGGACACGGCAAAGGCCCAGGCGCGGTCCCGGGGGAGCCCGATCTCGGCCCGGGCGCCCTCGGCGGGCGCGAGGGGCTCTCCGGCGGCCGCGCCCGCCCCCGGTGGACGGGGTGCTTCTTGTACGGGCAGGGGGCCCGGCCGGGCTCCGTGCGGACGGGGCGCTTCGTGGGCGGGCACGGGGTCTGACCCTGCTTCCTGCGGGTGGGGTGCTTCCTGTGCGGGCGTGGGATCCGGCCCCGCTCCGTGTGGACCGGGTGCCTTCCGCCCGTGTGCGGGGCCCTGTCCCGCTCCCGGGGCGGGCCGTGGGCCGGACCGCGGCCACCACCAGGTCCGCAGCCACCGGGCGTCCTCCCCGGCGACGGGCTCCCCGAGACGTTCGGTGCCGTCGCCGCGGACGAGGACCAGCCGCGGCACCGCGTCCCGGCCCGCCTCGGCGACGTCCACGGGCACGTTGTCCAGCCACTCGTTGGCGAACAGCAGCCCGGTGACCCCCCGCGGCGGCTCGGTGAGCCACGAGATCCGGGGGTCGAGGCCGGCGGGCCGGTCCGCCCGCTCGACCGCGTACGCGCGCGTGCGGCCGGCCACCTCGGCGGGAAGGGCGGCGAGGACGGCGGTCACCAGCTCGCCGCGGCCGGCCCCCATGTCGACGAAGGCCAGCGGGTCCGGGCGGCCGAGAGCCGTGTCGAGGCGGCACAGCAGCCGTGCCACGGCGCCCGCGAACAGCGGGGAGGCGTGCACCGAGGTCCGGAAATGCCCGGCCGGCCCCTCGGGCCGCCGGTAGAAGCCCGAGGGACCGTACAGCGCCTCCTCCGTCGCCTCGCGCCACCCACGCCACTCACCCGTCGCCGCACGTTCCACGGGGCCAGGCTAGGCGGTGCCGCCGTCCGGACCGGGCCGCGGACCCGGGCCGGTCCGGACGGGCCTTTGAGCCTTCCGAAGCGGGGGCATCCACCTTGGGGAGTACGACGGGCGGTCCCGGATCGGTCCTCCGGTTGACCCGGGCACACCGAACGCCTCCCTACTCTGGGTTACGTGCAGCGCCTCTATGACCTTCTCCGCAGGTACCCGACATGGGTCGACAGCTTCTGGGCCGTCGCCCTGCTCGGGATCTCCTGGGTGAGCATCAGCAATCTCAACGGCGCAGCGACGGGACCGTCGTCGACCGCCGTGGCGCTCCCGATCGCCGTCGCGCTGAGCGCCGTCGTCGCGCTGCGCCGCCGCATGCCGGAGAAGATGCTGGTCCTGGCCGTACTGGCGGGCCTCGCACAGCTGGTCCTGGACGTGCCGTCGGCGCCCGAGGACTTCGCGATGCTGGTGATCATCTACACCGTCGCCGCGAACGGCGCCCGCTGGGCCTCCCGGCTCGCGCTGGTCGGCGGTCTGTGCGCGGGCACGATCGCGCAGCTCCGCTGGCCGGCGCACGGGACCAGCGAGCCCGGCGGCGTCTTCATAGCGATCTTCCAGACCGTTCCGTTCGCGCTCGCCTGGGTCCTCGGCGACTCGCTCCGGACCCGCCGCGCCTATCTCGCGCAGCTGGAGGAGCGGGCCGCCCGTCTGGAGAAGGAGCGCGAGGCGCAGGCCAAGGTCGCGGTCGCCGCCGAACGCGCCCGGATCGCGCGCGAGCTGCACGACGTCGTCGCGCACAACGTCTCCGTCATGGTGGTGCAGGCCGACGGTGCCGCGTACGTCATGGACACCGCCCCGGAGCAGGCCAGGAAGGCGCTGGAGACCATCTCGGGGACCGGCAGGCAGGCCCTCGCCGAGATGCGTCGGCTGCTCGGCGTGCTGCGCACCGGCGAGCACCAGGAGGTCGGCGAGTACGTGCCGCAGCCCGACGTCGAGCAGCTCGACGACCTCATCGAGCAGTGCCGCACCTCGGGCCTGCCCGTCGACTTCAAGGTGGAGGGCACCCCCCGCCCGCTGCCCAGCGGTGTCGAGCTCACGGCGTACAGGATCGTCCAGGAGGCGCTGACCAACACCCGCAAGCACGGAGGCCCGAACGCGGGCGCGAGCGTTCGTCTGGTCTACTTCGACGACGGACTCGGTCTGCTCGTCGAGGACGACGGCAAGGGAGCGCCCCACGAGCTGTACGAGGAGGGCGGCGCCGACGGGCAGGGCCACGGCCTGATCGGCATGCGGGAGCGCGTCGGCATGGTCGGCGGCACCCTGGACGCGGGGCCGCGGCCCGGCGGGGGGTTCCGCATCAGCGCCCTGCTGCCGCTCAAAGCGGCCCACTGACACCTGTACACACCCCGGTCCTCCGCCCACCCCGGTCCTCGCGACCGGCCAGTCCGTACGCACCCGGTCCTGAGGACCGGCCCGACGAAGTGAAAGGCCCCCGATGGCGATCCGCGTGATGCTCGTCGACGACCAGGTGCTGCTGCGCACCGGCTTCCGGATGGTGCTCGCCGCCCAGCCGGACATGGAGGTCGTGGCCGAGGCGGGCGACGGCGTCGAGGCCCTGCAGGTGCTGAGGGCCACCGAGGTCGACGTGGTCCTGATGGACGTGCGCATGCCGAAACTGGACGGCGTGGAGACCACCCGCCGCATCTGCTCGGACCCGAACCCGCCGAAGGTGCTGATCCTCACCACCTTCGACCTCGACGAGTACGCGTTCTCCGGTCTGAAGGCGGGCGCCTCCGGCTTCATGCTCAAGGACGTGCCCCCGGGCGAACTGCTCGCCGCCATCCGCTCCGTGCACAGCGGCGACGCCGTGGTCGCGCCGTCCACCACCCGGCGTCTGCTCGACCGGTTCGCGCCGCTGCTGCCCAACGCGGGCAGGGAGCCCCAGCACAAGGGTCTCGAACGGCTCACCGACCGCGAGCGCGAGGTCATGATCCTCGTCGCGCAGGGGCTGTCCAACGGGGAGATCGCGGCCCGTCTCGTGCTCTCGGAGGCCACCGTGAAGACGCACGTCGGGCGCATCCTCACCAAGCTGGGACTGCGTGACCGCGTCCAGGTGGTCGTCCTCGCCTACGAGACGGGGCTCGTCCGGGCGGGCGGGCTCGGCTGAAGCCAGCCGGCCGCCGCGGCCCGCGCCGCGCCGTCGGCGGAGGGGCGCCATGGGGCGGGCGCGGGGGCGTGACCGGGATGTGACCGGCGCGCACTAGGGTCTGCCCATGCTCCTGTGGATCAACGGGCCCTTCGGGGGCGGCAAGACACAGACCGCACACGAGATCCAGCGCCGGCTGCCCGGCAGCGTCATCTGCGACCCGGAACACGCCGGTTTCGGCCTGCACCGCATGCTTCCGCCCGAACTCCGGGGTGATTTCCAGGACTTGGTGTCCTGGCGGCGTGGTGTGGTCGAGGTGCTCGACCTCGCGCTCGGCAAGCGGGACGGTGTGGTCATCGCCCCCATGACGGTCACGGACCCCGGGTACTTCGGGGAGACGGTCGGGCGGCTGCGCGAACTGGGCCACGACGTACGGCACTTCACGCTGCTGGCCGAGCGTGAGACCGTCCTGCGGCGGCTGCGTGAACGCGGCTTCGGGCACCTCGTGGGGCAGGTCGCCGGGAAGGACACCCCGCTGCGGCGCGAGAGCTGGGCCGTGGGACGGCTCGACCACTGCCTGGAGCGGCTGCGGGAGCCGGAGTTCGCCGAGCATCTGTGGACCGACCGGACGACGGTCGCCAGGACCGCCGACCGGATAGCCGTCCTCGCGGGACTGACGCTCACGCCGAACCGGGACGGGGCCCTGCGCGGCCGTCTGCGGCGCGCGCGGACGAGCGCGCGCCACATCCGCTTCGACTGACCTGGGCCCCGCCCCCAGACCCCGCCCCCAGACCCCGCCCCTAGACCCCGCTCCTCAATAGCCGGAGGGGCTGAAACTCACGCCCGAACCCGAGCGAACGTGGACCCGCAGCCGGAATCCGGCGTGAGGGGACGTGCCGGTACATCGATGCCCGTCGCCACCGACGGCCACACCTCACGCAACGGCGACGGGCTGATGCACCGGCACGTCACCGACCCACCCACCGCCCGCACCCGGAGCGGACCTCAACGCAGGAGTCCCTCCAGGAAGTCGCTGCCCAGTCGTGCCACCACACCGACGTCGAGCTGGTGCAGCACGTACCGGCCGCGGCGCCGCGTGGTGATCAGGCCCGCCTTCTTGAGCACGCCCAGGTGCCGGGATATCTCCGGCGCGGTCATGCCGTGCACCTGCGCCAGCTCGCCGGTGGTGTACGCGCTGCGGGCCAGGTGGCGGCAGATGCGCATGCGGACCGGGTGGGACAGGGCGGCCATCCGCAGGGTGAGCTGCTCGACGGAGGGCGGGGCGGTGAGCTCGGGGGAGCTGACGGGGTAGTGCAGCACCGGCTGCCACCGATACCGGTGCAGCACCATCAGATGGGGACGGCCGAGGCTGGTGGGGACGAGGAGCAGACCGCCGTCGGCCGTGACCGTGCTTCCCTCGGTCAGTTTGTCGACGGTGATGATCCGCGCCGTCTCGTCCAGGGACAGGGCGGAGGAGACGGAGGCCAGCGCCTCGGACAGGCCCTTGTGCCGGAGCAGATCCGTCTTGTGGCGGGCCTCCGCGGCCAGCGGGTGGCGCAGCCGGGACCAGGTCTCGGCGAAGAAGGCCTCGTCGCAGTCCTCCAGGAACTGCCGCAGCCAGGCCCGCACGCCCGGCGGGTCCACCAGCAGCCGCTCGGTGAACCGCGTCTGCTGCGGCCCGCGCGAGGCGGCCAGGTCCACGGCGCGCCGCTGCACCTCGGTGTCGGAGAGGGCGTGCGGCCCCTCGGAGCTGTAGGCCAGGGCGCAGGTGAACTCCAGGGCCGCGTCCACGAACTGCTCGTCCGTGAGCTTGTCCAGCAGGTCCAGGTCCTCGGCGAGCGTCGCGCCCGGCAGCGAGGCCCCGCCGGGGATGCCCGCGCACGGCAGGAACAGGTCCGAGAACGTCGTGCGCCACAGGAAGTCCGCCTCGCACATCCGGTCCGCGAGATGGGGATCGAGTCCGGCGCTCACCCCCGCCACCCAGCCCTGCAGCCCGGGGTGGTGTCCCGGCTCGGCCAGCGCGTGCAGTGCCATCCCCAGCTCGGCCAGCGGCGACGGCACGACGGCGATCCGCTCCGGCCGCAGCCCGCCGATGTCGATGCGCACGCTCATGACCCCATGGTGCACCCCGCCACCGACAGCGGCCGCCGTCGATTGACGGCAGCCGTCAATCGGGGCGACAGCCGCTGCGATCAAGCGCAACCTGGGGCAACTGGGGCAAATGAGGTAATTCGCACGGCATCCTCGGATCTCGGCCCTCGTCCCGAGAGGGGATCGGTCATGAGCATCACGCAGCAGTATTTCCTGGACGGCTACCGGGCCGCGCAGCACGGGGAGGCCGCTCCTCCGGCACCGGGCAGCCACGACCGGGAGGTCGCCCGGGAGCTGCGCGACTACCGCCGGTTCCGGGCCGTGATGGCCGGGCATCCGGCCCGTGGCCGCCTCCGCGGAGCGCTGAGCCGGTGGCTGCACGGCCGGCACCGGCGGCCCGCCCGCTGAGACTCCGGGAGCGGCCCGGACCCCGGGCCGCACGGGGCCGGGGTCCGGGCCACTCCGGTGCCTCCGTGCTACGCGCCCGTCCGGTCCGGCAGCATCCCCGCGAACGCGCGGGCCGCCGCCTTCACGTCGTCCGCGGTCCACTCCAGACCCGGCCCGGCCACCGTGACCTCGGTGTACGCCAGTCCGGGGCCGCCCCGGTTCCACCCCTGGGCGAACAGGCCGGTCTTCGTCTCCTCGACCTGCCGCAGCGCCGCGTTCGCGACGACGTCCGGCTCGTACGGCAGCCAGACCTGGAACTGGTGGGTGTGCGGCTCCTCCGGGAACACGCGGACCAAGGGAACCCCGGCCTCCGTGAGGCCCTCGCGCAGGGCGCCGGCCACCACGCGCGCGTGGGCGACGTAGTCCGGCAGCCGGGGCAGCTCCCGCTCCAGGCCGATCAGCGCCGACAGGACGGTCGGGAACTGCTGGATGATCATGCCGCCGTAGCGGTGCCGCCAGGTCTTCGCCTCGTCCACGAGCGTCTTCGGCCCCGCGACGGCGGCACCGCCGAAGCCGCCGAGCGACTTGTAGAACGAGACGTACACGCTGTCCGCGAGGCCGGCGATCTCCGCCAGGGGGCGGCCGAAGTGCGGGGTGCACTCCCACAGCCGGGCCCCGTCGATGTGGACCACCGCGTCGCGTTCCCGGGCCGCCTCCACGACCTCGGTGAGCTCCTCCCAGGTGGGCAGGACGAAACCGGCGTCCCGCAGCGGCAGTTCCAGCAGCAGCGCGCCGAACGGCTCGGGGAAGTCCCGTACCTCCTCGGCGGTCGGCATCCGGGGCTCATCGGTCAGACGGACCGGGCGCAGCCCGCTGACCTGGCTGAACGCCTGCCGCTCATGGACTTCGGGGTGATTGAGGGCGTGCAGGGCCACGGTCGGGTTCCCGGTGCGGCCCGCCCAGCAGCGCAGGGCGACCTGCTGGGCCATGGTCCCGGTCGGGAAGAAGGCCGCCGCCTCCGCGCCCAGCAGTCCGGCGACCCGCTCCTCCAGGGTCTCCACGACGCCGTCGCCGTACATGTCGATCCGCCCGTCGAGATCGCATACGTCGCCGGCCGCCTCGCTCAGCCAGTCCAGGCGCTCGCGGAGCGTCTGCTGGTAGCCGGGCCGCCACAGGACCCGCCCGGCCGCCTTCCAGGCCACCACGCGCCGCTCGAACCGTTCCTTGGGAGACGGCTCCGCCGTCTCCTGTCCGTCCTGCTCCGCAGGTTCCGTACCGCTCCGTGCCGCCGTATCGCTCATCCCAGGATGATGGCCCGAGCCGCCCCTCCCGGTCATCCCGAAATCCGTGCCCGCGGTGACCTGCGCGGATCCCGTTCGCGCGGCCGACGCGCGTGCCGTTTCGGCGGCTCGGGGAAACCCACAGCCTGTGGATGGCCGAACGGCTCTCCGGCCGATCGCGTTAACATGACGAGAAATCGTCCGGTACCCCGAGCGGACTGGAACGGAAGGCCGCCGTCGAGTGAGTACACATCCCCAGCCAGAGCCCAAGGACCGCCCCGCGCGGCTGACCGTCGGCGTCGTCGGCGCCGGCCGTGTCGGACCCGCGCTCGCCGCCGCGCTCCAGCTCGCCGGACACCGCCCGGTGGCCGTCTCCGGCGTCTCCGACGCCTCCAGGCGGCGTGCCGCGCAACTCCTGCCCGACGTGCCGCTGATGTCCCCGGCGGAGGTCCTGGGGCGCGCCGACCTCGTGCTGCTGACCGTTCCCGACGACGCGCTCCCCGGGCTCGTCGAAGGACTCGCCGACACGGGCGCCGTCCGTCCGGGACAGCTCCTGGTGCACACCTCCGGACGGTACGGCGCGCGCGTGCTCGACCCGGCCCTCAGGGCGGGCGCGCTGCCGCTCGCCCTGCACCCCGCGATGACGTTCACCGGCACCGCCGTGGACGTCCAGCGGCTCGCCGGATGCTCCTTCGGCGTCACCGCCCCCGAACAGCTGCGGCTGGCCGCCGAGGCCCTGGTGATCGAGATGGGCGGCGAGCCCGAGTGGATCGCCGAGGAGTCCCGGCCGCTCTACCACGCGGCCCTCGCGCTCGGCGCCAACCACCTGGTGACCCTGGTCGCCGAGTCCATGGAGCTGCTGCGCACCGCCGGTGTCGAGGCCCCCGACCGCATGCTCGGCCCGCTCCTCGGCGCCGCCCTGGACAACGCCCTCAGGTCGGGCGACGCGGCCCTGACCGGACCGGTCGCGCGCGGGGACGCAGGCACGGTCGCCGCGCACGTCGCCGAACTGCGCCGGCACGCCCCGGAGACCGTCGCCGGCTATCTGGCGATGGCCCGCGCCACCGCCGACCGCGCGCTCGCCCACGGACTGCTCAAGCCGGAACTCGCCGAGGACCTCCTGGGGGTACTCGCCGCCGGGACGGACGCGACCCAGGGGACCGAGGGAGACACCCGATGACCACCGCCCTGCTGCGCACCGCCGGCGAACTGTCCGCGCGCGCCCGCACCGGCCGCAGAGCCGTCGTGATGACCATGGGTGCCCTCCACGAGGGTCACGCCACCTTGATCCGCACCGCCCGCGAGATCGCGGGAGAGGCGGGCGAGGTGGTCGTCACCGTCTTCGTGAACCCCCTCCAGTTCGGGCAGGGCGAGGACCTCGACCGCTACCCGCGCACCCTCGACGCCGATCTGAAGATCGCCGAACAGGCGGGCGCGGACGTCGTGTTCGCCCCCTCCGTCGAGGAGGTCTACCCCGGCGGCGAGCCCCAGGTCCGGATCTCCGCGGGACCCATGGGCGAACGCCTGGAAGGCTCCGTGCGGCCCGGCCACTTCGACGGCATGCTCACCGTCGTTGCCAAGCTGCTGCACCTCACCCGGCCCGACGTGGCCCTGTTCGGCCAGAAGGACGCCCAGCAGCTCGCCCTGATCCGGCGCATGGCCCGCGACCTGAACTTCGGCGTCGAGATCACCGGTGTTCCCACCGTGCGCGAGGAGGACGGGCTCGCCCTCTCCAGCCGCAACCGCTACCTCTCGGCCGAGGAGCGGCGCACCGCGCTCGCCCTCTCCCAGGCCCTGTTCGCCGGCCGCGACCGGCACGCCGCCCAGGAGGCGCTGCGCGCCCGGGCCCTGGAGGTGCCCGCCACGCGCGAGCGCGCCGAGGCCCTCAGCGCCATAGGCGAGTCCCGGGCCGCGGCCGACGCGCACGCCGTCGCCAAGGCCGTCCCCGGCTGGCCCGGCGGCGTCCGCTCGGCGGCCCGGCTGGTGCTCGACGAGGCGGCCCGCCTGCGGCCGCCGCTGGTCCTGGACTATCTCGCGCTCGTCGACCCCGACGACTTCACGGAGGTCCCGGACGACTTCACCGGCGAGGCGGTCCTCGCCGTCGCCGCCCGGGTCGGGACGACCCGGCTGATCGACAACATTCCCCTCACCTTCGGAGCCGCCTCGTGACCGGCAAAGGCACAGGTTCAGACACCGCCAACGGCACCGGCATACGCCTGCACGCGCCCGCCCCGGGCTGGGCCCTCACCGCGGACGTCGTGATCGTCGGATCCGGCGTCGCCGGTCTCACCGCGGCCTTGCGCTGCGAGGCCGCCGGGCTGAGGACCGTCGTCGTCACCAAGGCACGCCTGGACGACGGTTCCACCCGCTGGGCCCAAGGCGGCGTCGCCGCGGCCCTCGGCGAGGGCGACACCCCCGAGCAGCACCTCGACGACACCCTCGTCGCGGGCGTGGGCCTGTGCGACGAGGAGGCCGTACGCACCCTCGTCACCGAGGGCCCCGGCGCGGTGCGCCGGCTCATCGAGACCGGCGCCCACTTCGACGAGTCCTCCGAGGGCGACCTCGAACTCACCCGCGAGGGCGGCCACCACCGCAGGCGCATCGCGCACGCGGGCGGCGACGCGACCGGCGCCGAGATCTCCCGGGCCCTCGTCGAGGCGGTCCGCGCGCGCGGTCTGCGCACGGTCGAGAACGCGCTCGTCCTCGACCTCCTGACGGACGCCGAGGGCCGCACCGCGGGCGTGACCCTGCACGTCATGGGAGAGGGCCAGCACGACGGCGTGGGCGCCGTCCACGCCCCCGCCGTGGTCCTCGCGACCGGCGGCATGGGCCAGGTCTACTCCGCGACCACCAACCCGTCCGTCTCCACGGGCGACGGCGTGGCCCTCGCCCTGCGCGCGGGCGCCGAGGTCTCCGACCTCGAATTCGTCCAGTTCCACCCGACCGTGCTCTTCCTCGGCGCGGACGCGGAGGGCCAGCAGCCGCTGGTCTCCGAGGCGGTACGCGGCGAGGGCGCCCACCTGGTCGACGCCGACGGCGTGCGCTTCATGGTGGGACAGCACGAGCTGGCCGAACTGGCGCCCCGGGACATCGTCGCCAAGGGCATCACACGCCGCATGCTGGAGCAGGACGCCGAGCACATGTTCCTCGACGCCCGGCACTTCGGCGCCGCCATGTGGGAGCACCGCTTCCCCACGATCCTCGCCGCCTGCCGTGCCCACGGCATCGACCCGGTGACCGAGCCCGTCCCGGTCGCCCCGGCCGCCCACTACGCCTCCGGCGGCGTCCGTACCGACTCCCGGGGCCGCACCACGGTCCCCGGCCTGTACGCGTGCGGCGAGGTGGCCTGCACGGGCGTCCACGGCGCCAACCGGCTCGCCTCCAACTCGCTGCTGGAAGGCCTCGTCTACGCCGAGCGCATCGCCGCCGACATCGCGGAGCGCCACGCCGAGGACGGCCTGCACGCGCGCGTGCCCGCGCCGGTCCCGCACCCCGAGACGCCCGCGCACCCGCTGCTCGCCCCCGAGACCCGCTTCGCGGTCCAGCGGATCATGACGGGCGGCGCCGGCGTGCTGCGCTCCGCCGCCTCCCTCCAGGCCGCGGCCGAGCAGCTCCAGCGGCTGCACACCGACGCCCGGGACGCCCTCGACGAGAACGGCAAGACCTCCGAGCCCGGCGTCGACACCTGGGAGGCCACGAACCTGCTGTGCGTGGCCCGCGTCCTGGTCGCCGCCGCCCTGCTGCGCGAGGAGACCCGGGGCTGCCACTGGCGCGAGGACCGCGCCGACCGCGACGACGAGCAGTGGCGCCGCCACATCGTCGTACGGCTGAATCCCGACCGGACCCTCGCCGTCCGCACCACCGATACCGCAGACTTCCCCCCGACGTCCCGGCAGCCCCACGCGGCGCCCCAGTCCCGTCCCCAGGAGCAGTGACCGAAGTGAGCACCCACGACCTTCCCCTCGCCGAGAGCGGCGGCTGCGGCGACGGCTGCGGCTGCGGCGCAGACATGGACGAGGCGTACATGGAGTGCGGCCTCGATCCCGCTCTGGCCGAGCTCCTCGCCGACGCCGGCCTCGACCCCCTGGAGGTCGAGGACATCGCGAACGTGGCGATCCAGGAGGACCTCGACCACGGCGTGGACGTGACGACGGTCGCGACCATCCCCGAGGACGCCGTCTCCACCGGAGACTTCACCGCCCGGGACGCGGGTGTCGTCGCGGGCCTGCGCGTCGCCGAGGCCGTCCTGTCCGTGGTCTGCACCGACGAGTTCGAGGTCGAGCGACACGTCGAGGACGGCGACCGCGTCGAGGCCGGCCAGAAGCTGCTGAGCGTCACCACGCGCACCCGCGACCTGCTGACGGCCGAGCGCAGCGCCCTCAACCTCCTGTGCCGCCTGTCCGGCATCGCGACCGCCACGCGCGCGTGGGCGGACGCCCTGGAGGGCACCGGGGCGCGCGTGCGGGACACCCGCAAGACCACTCCGGGCCTGCGCTCGCTGGAGAAGTTCGCGGTGCGCTGCGGCGGCGGCGTCAACCACCGCATGTCGCTCTCGGACGCGGCGCTGGTCAAGGACAACCACGTGGTCGCCGCCGGCGGCGTGGCCGAGGCCTTCGAGGCCGTACGGGAGATGTTCCCGGACGTCCCGGTCGAGGTCGAGGTCGACACCCTGCACCAGCTGCGCGACGTCGTGGACGCGGGCGCCGACCTGATCCTTCTGGACAACTTCACGCCCGTCGAGTGCGAGGAGGCGGTCGCGCTCGTCGCCGGCCGCGCCCTGCTGGAGGCGTCCGGCCGGCTCACCCTGGAGAACGCCGGGGCCTACGCGAAGACGGGTGTCGACTTCCTCGCGGTGGGCGCGCTCACGCACTCCTCCCCGATCCTCGACATCGGTCTCGACCTGCGAGCGGCGGAGTAACCCCGGCCATGCTGCTGACCATCGACGTAGGCAACACCCACACGGTCCTCGGTCTCTTCGACGGTGAGGAGATCGTCGAGCACTGGCGCATCTCCACCGACTCGCGCCGCACCGCCGACGAACTCGCCGTACTGCTCCAGGGCCTCATGGGCATGCACCCGCTGCTCGGCGAGGAGCTCGGCGACGGCATCGACGGCATCGCGATCTGCGCGACCGTGCCGTCCGTGCTGCACGAGCTGCGCGAGGTGACGCGGCGCTACTACGGCGATGTCCCCGCCGTCCTCGTCGAGCCCGGCGTCAAGACGGGCGTGCCGATCCTCACGGACAACCCGAAGGAGGTCGGCGCCGACCGGATCATCAACGCGGTCGCGGCCGTCGAGCTGTACGGCGGACCGGCGATCGTCGTCGACTTCGGCACCGCGACCACCTTCGACGCGGTCAGCGCGCGCGGCGAGTACGTCGGCGGTGTCATCGCCCCCGGCATCGAGATCTCCGTCGAGGCGCTCGGCGTCAAGGGCGCGCAGCTGCGGAAGATCGAGGTGGCCCGGCCGCGCGCGGTGATCGGCAAGAACACCGTCGAGGCCATGCAGTCCGGCATCATCTACGGCTTCGCGGGCCAGGTCGACGGGGTCGTGACCCGGATGGCGCGCGAGCTCGCCGACGACCCCGAGGACGTCACCGTCATCGCCA
The DNA here is from genome assembly GCF_044333225.1 of Streptomyces sp. NPDC021080. Lineage (NCBI taxonomy): Bacteria > Bacillati > Actinomycetota > Actinomycetes > Kitasatosporales > Streptomycetaceae > Streptomyces > Streptomyces sp. NPDC021080. The sequence continues at coordinate 233,410 of NZ_JBIRQM010000015.1, forward strand.
CCGGCGGGCTGGCCCCGATGGTCCTCGGCGAGTCCTCGGTGATCGACGAGCACGAGCCGTGGCTGACGCTGATCGGGCTGCGCCTCGTGTACGAGCGGAACGTCTCGCGCATGTGAGACCCGGCCCGCGTGAGGCGGGCGGCAGAGATCGGAGGGGCTCCGCGTTCGCGGGGCCCCTCCGGCGTCGGGACGCGCCACATTTCTTCCGCTATGCGGATTTTGTCTGATTAGCACGTATCGTCGACCCATGCCCACGCCCTACGGATCCCACGGCGGCATGGCGTTCGGTGCGGAGGAGCTGCGTGTGCTCCGCCGTGCCCTCGCCCTCGCCCTGCACCCCAGCCCCGTCTCGGCCGAGGACGTCCAGGACTGCCTCCGCCTCGCCGAGTCCGTCGACGAGGCGGTCCGCGAGGGGGCCAGGCTCCGGGCCTTCCTGCTGGCCGACCTCACCCGCTACCGGGCCGCGCTGCCGGGTACCGCGGCCGGCTACCTCGCCCTCCTGGAGGACGTCCTCGCGGTCGGCTACCGGCCGAACCCCGACGACCTCGCCGCACTCCGCGCGCTGCGCGGCAACCCCTCGGCGGCGGCCCTCCTGGAGCGCTGCCGGGTCCTCGCCGAGCAGGACGTGCGCGCCCGCCTCGCGGGCCGCGCGGTCGCCGTGATCCCTCCGTCCCGCACCCGTCTGCTGGCCCTGCCCGGGGGCCGGGCCGCCGAGGAACCCGACCGCAAGCCCGAGCCGCGGCCGCAGCCCCAGCCGCCGGTCCGGACGCCGCGCCCGGACCGGCCGGTCCCCACCCCGGGCGAGGTCTTCCCGCCGCGGCGCAAGAACGCCCCGCCGCCGGCCGACCCGCCGCAGCAGCTCGCGGCGGGCTAGGGAGATGCAGCCCGGACCCGGACCGATCCGGGCTGCACCCCCTGGCTACTCTGGAGACATGGACTACGTCTCCGCGCTCGTGCCCCCGGTAGTGATGGCCGTGTTCTTCGTCGGGCTCATCGTGACGATCGTGAGGAGTCAGGGCGGGGCCAACAAGGCCAAGGAGGACGGGGTCGTCGACGCCGCCCTCGCGCGCGTGGAGGCCGCCCAGCAGGCCTCGGCCCCCAAGGACGCCGGGGCCTGAGCCCCCTCGGACGGCCCCCGGCGCGCCCTGGGCTCCCCTCGGCGCGCGCCCGCCCGTACCGGACGGCGTCGTCGGCGGCGTACGACTCGGACGTTTCCTGCGTCCTTCGAGTCGTACGCCCTTTTTGTTGGCCATCTCCCACTATTGTTCTGAACTGTGCCTCGCCCATTGGGAGAACTCGAAGACGCGGTCATGACGCGGGTGTGGAAGTGGAACCGCCCGGTGACCGTTCGGGAAGTCCTGGAAGACCTTCAACAGGAACGGTCCATCGCCTACACCACGGTGATGACCGTTTTGGACAATCTCCATCAGAAGGGCTGGGTGCGCCGCGAGGCGGAAGGCCGGGCCTATCGATATGAGGCGGTCTCCACACGGGCCGCCTACTCCGCGGCCCTGATGAACGACGCCTGGTCGCAGAGCGACAACCCGGCGGCCGCTCTCGTCGCCTTCTTCGGGATGATGAGCGAGGAACAGCGGGTGGCCCTCAGCGATGCCGTACGCATGGTGCAGGGGCCGGAACCGCAAGCCCCCGAGGCCGCCGAAAGGCCGCCGGTGTCCGGGCCCTCCGAGGAGAACCCCGCCGCCGACGGGGACGCCTCCGGGCGATAGCGTCCGCTCATGTCAGCAGAGCATCCCGCGGAGGTTCCGGCAGGACTTCCGGCGGAGCATCCCGAAGTCACCGCAAAAGCCGTCACTGTCCGGCGGGCCAGGACCAGCGATGTCGCGGCCGTTCGACGACTCCTCGACGCGAACGTGCGCCGCCGTATCCTGCTCGACAAAGCCACCGTCACCCTTTACGAGGACATCCAGGAGTTCTGGGTCGCGGAACGCGACGACAACGCCGAGGTGGTCGGCTGCGGCGCCCTGCACGTGATGTGGGAAGACCTCGCGGAAGTCCGCACTCTCGCGGTGAACCCCGCGGTCAAGGGCCTGGGCGTCGGTCATCAGTTGCTGGAGAAGTTGCTCCAGACCGCCCGCTGGCTCGGTGTTCGACGCGTTTTCTGTCTGACCTTCGAAGTCGGCTTCTTCGCGAAGCACGGCTTCGTGGAGATCGGTGAGACACCCGTCGACACCGATGTCTACGCCGAGCTCCTGCGTTCCTATGACGAGGGCGTCGCGGAGTTCCTCGGTCTCGAACGGGTGAAACCGAACACCTTGGGCAACAGCCGGATGCTTCTGCATCTGTGATCGCGGCCGGCTATTCCGCCGGAGTGCGTTGCCCACGTTCCCTATGTCCGAAACGCGCACGTTTCCGGGCGGGCGGAGTCCCACCGGTCTCCGCCAGGGGTTTGTGTTTTTCCGGCAAAAGCGGTTTGCTTTCCGACGTACTGCAGTACTGCATATAACAAGGGACGGCGAAACGGCAGACGCCGCGGGCCCTCCTTGCCCTGAAGTTATCGATGAAAGGAAATCCGGTGGCACAGAAGGTTCAGGTCCTTCTTGTCGACGACCTCGACGGTGGCGAGGCGGACGAGACCGTGACGTTCGCGCTGGACGGCAAGACGTACGAAATCGATCTCACGACCGCCAATGCGGACAAGCTCCGTGGCCTTCTCGACGCCTACGTCAAGGGTGGCCGTCGTACCGGAGGCCGTGCTTCGGGCGGACGCGGAAAGGCCCGCGTCGCTTCCGGCGGCAGCCAGGACACCGCGCAGATCCGCGCCTGGGCGAAGGAGAACGGCTACGAGGTCAACGACCGCGGCCGCGTTCCCGCGTCCATTCGCGAGGCCTACGAGAAGGCCAACGGCTGAGCACACGCTCGCCGCAGCCTCAAGCGGTGACATTGTGTCGCCATCGTCTGCACCAGTCGTACGAGATCGGGGGCGCCCCCAACGCCCCCGCCGACGGCTCCGCCGCCCAGCGCCGACAGTGTCGGCAACGCCGGCTCCACCATGCGGCCGGGCTCCGGGCGGCGCAGCCAGCGGGAGGCCCCTCGTGGGCCCCTCCGCGTTTTCGGACCGGCCGTCGGCGGGGGAGCCTCGATGCTCCCGCCCGCGCCGATCGCCGTGAGATCCAGCGCGAGAGCGCCCCACTCCAGCCAGTCGAGCAGCCCCGGCAGCTCCTCCGCGCTCCCCGCGGTCACCAGCAGCCGCATCCGCTCCCCGTGCAGTGCCACCGGGGAAGCCGGCCCCAGATGCCTCAGCGCGGGGAAGCCCGCCTCCGCCGGCACCTCCAGGACGTCGAAGCGCAGCCCCGTGACCAGCCGTACCGGCGAGCCGGGCACCGTCGTCCAGTCCAGTTCGTTCTCGTACCACCGGCACACCGGATCGGCCGGATCACCCGGCTCGAACGGACGACGTGGAACAGGGACGGTGGGAACCATGCAAGGAGCAACCGCCGAAAGGGCCCCGGAGTTACGCTGGGCGTTTCCGTGACCGCACAGAGTTCCCGGAAAAAGGGCGTGCGGGAGCGTTCGGCCGGGCATTGGTGTTCGCCCGTAGCGGAGGGAACCGGTGCGCGCGGCATGGACTGTCAGTGAGCACGGGTAAGACATGCCTAGTGGGAGAGGCGACACGCAGGGCTCGGGCATCTCACGTTCGCCATCGGCGTACAGCGGGAGAGGGTATCTGCCTGGCCTGCGGGAACATCGTCTCGCACCATCAGGTTGGAGCAGATGTCGGCGTTCGGGGTCAGGAGGCCAAGGACGGTGTCGGCAGTTGGAATGAGCGGTCCCCGCTTGCGGGACTAAGCTGCGGAAGGACAGGGAGGGGAGCGTCCCCTTACTGCCTGACCGCTCTGAGGAGCGATTAACGATGTTCGAGAGGTTCACCGACCGCGCGCGGCGGGTTGTCGTCCTGGCTCAGGAAGAAGCCCGGATGCTCAACCACAACTACATCGGCACCGAGCACATCCTCCTGGGCCTGATCCACGAGGGTGAGGGTGTCGCCGCTAAGGCCCTGGAGAGCCTCGGGATTTCGCTCGAGGCGGTCCGCCAGCAGGTGGAGGAGATCATCGGGCAGGGGCAGCAGGCCCCGTCCGGGCACATCCCCTTCACCCCCCGTGCCAAGAAGGTCCTGGAGCTCTCGCTCCGCGAGGCCCTTCAGCTGGGCCACAACTACATCGGCACGGAGCACATCCTGCTCGGCCTGATCCGTGAGGGCGAGGGCGTCGCCGCCCAGGTCCTGGTCAAGCTGGGCGCAGACCTCAACCGGGTGCGGCAGCAGGTGATCCAGCTGCTCTCCGGCTACCAGGGCAAGGAGACCGCCACCGCCGGCGGTCCTGCCGAGGGCACCCCCTCCACGTCCCTGGTCCTCGACCAGTTCGGCCGGAACCTCACCCAGGCCGCTCGTGAGTCCAAGCTCGACCCGGTCATCGGGCGCGAGAAGGAGATCGAGCGGGTCATGCAGGTGCTGTCCCGCCGTACGAAGAACAACCCGGTGCTCATCGGCGAGCCCGGCGTCGGCAAGACCGCCGTCGTCGAGGGCCTCGCCCAGGCCATCGTCAAGGGCGAGGTGCCCGAGACCCTCAAGGACAAGCACCTCTACACCCTGGACCTCGGCGCGCTGGTCGCAGGCTCCCGCTACCGCGGTGACTTCGAGGAGCGCCTGAAGAAGGTCCTCAAGGAGATCCGCACCCGCGGCGACATCATCCTGTTCATCGACGAGCTGCACACGCTGGTCGGTGCGGGTGCCGCCGAGGGCGCCATCGACGCCGCTTCGATCCTGAAGCCGATGCTGGCCCGCGGTGAGCTCCAGACCATCGGTGCCACCACCCTGGACGAGTACCGCAAGCACCTCGAGAAGGACGCGGCCCTCGAGCGCCGCTTCCAGCCGATCCAGGTGGCGGAGCCTTCCCTCCCCCACACGATCGAGATCCTCAAGGGCCTGCGCGACCGGTACGAGGCCCACCACCGCGTGTCCATCACGGACGAGGCCCTGGTGCAGGCGGCGACGCTCGCCGACCGGTACATCTCGGACCGCTTCCTGCCCGACAAGGCGATCGACCTGATCGACGAGGCGGGCTCCCGGATGCGCATCCGCCGGATGACCGCACCGCCGGACCTCCGCGAGTTCGACGAGAAGATCGCGGGCGTGCGCCGCGACAAGGAGTCGGCCATCGACTCCCAGGACTTCGAGAAGGCGGCCTCTCTCCGCGACAAGGAGAAGCAGCTGCTGGCGGCGAAGGCCAAGCGCGAGAAGGAGTGGAAGGCCGGCGACATGGACGTCGTGGCCGAGGTCGACGGCGAGCTGATCGCCGAGGTCCTGGCCACCGCCACCGGCATCCCGGTCTTCAAGCTGACCGAGGAGGAGTCCTCGCGTCTGCTGCGCATGGAGGACGAGCTCCACAAGCGGGTCATCGGCCAGAAGGACGCCATCAAGGCGCTCTCGCAGGCGATCCGCCGTACGCGAGCGGGTCTGAAGGACCCGAAGCGTCCCGGTGGTTCCTTCATCTTCGCCGGCCCCTCGGGTGTCGGTAAGACGGAGCTGTCGAAGACCCTCGCGGAGTTCCTCTTCGGTGACGAGGACGCGCTGATCTCCCTCGACATGTCGGAGTTCAGCGAGAAGCACACGGTCTCGCGCCTCTTCGGTTCGCCCCCCGGATACGTGGGCTACGAAGAGGGCGGCCAGCTGACCGAGAAGGTCCGCCGCAAGCCGTTCTCCGTCGTCCTCTTCGACGAGGTCGAGAAGGCCCACCCGGACATCTTCAACTCGCTGCTGCAGATCCTGGAGGACGGTCGTCTGACCGACTCCCAGGGCCGGGTCGTGGACTTCAAGAACACGGTCATCATCATGACGACCAACCTCGGCACCCGGGACATCTCCAAGGGCTTCAACCTCGGCTTCGCGGCCGTGGGCGACGTCAAGACGAACTACGACCGGATGAAGGCCAAGGTCAACGAGGAGCTGAAGCAGCACTTCCGCCCCGAGTTCCTGAACCGTGTCGACGACACGGTGGTCTTCCACCAGCTGACCGAGGAAGACATCATCCAGATCGTCGACCTCATGATCGCCAAGGTCGACGAGCGTCTGAAGGACCGGGACATGGGCATCGAGCTCAGCCCGACCGCCAAGTCGCTCCTCGCGAAGAAGGGCTACGACCCCGTCCTGGGCGCCCGGCCGCTGCGCCGGACCATCCAGCGCGAGATCGAGGACATCCTCTCGGAGAAGATCCTCTTCGGCGAGCTCCGTCCCGGCCACATCGTGGTCGTCGACACGGAGGGCGAGGGCGACGCCAAGACCTTCACCTTCCGGGGTGAGGAGAAGTCGGCGCTCCCCGACGTCCCGCCGATCGAGCAGGCCGCCGGCGGTGCCGGTCCCAACCTGAGCAAGGAGGCGTGACCTCAGGGTCCGCCTGAAAGGGGCTGCCCCGGGACTTCGGTCCCGGGGCAGCCCCTTTTCTCCGCCGAGGATTCCGCCGGGCATTCGCCGGGTGTTCTGCGGAGCGTTTCGCCGGGTGTTCTGCCGGGCGTTCCGCCGAGTCGGGTCACAGAACGTTGTGGGTCGTGGTCGTCGTGTGTTCGCCCGGCAATTGCCCCGTGAGATGTTCCGATGCGGTGACGGTGTCCGAATTGAGGACGAAATCGACCGTCCGCAGATTCGGCAGCAGGGCCCTCAGCGCGGAAAGATCCTCGTTCCCCACGAGTTTTCTCAGTTCCAGGTGCTCGACGGACGGCAGCGGCGGCGCCGATGCGAGGGACCCCAGGGCGGCCCGGTGGATCCGCAGTTCCCTGAGCCCCGGAAGCGCGGCGGCCTCGGACCAGTCGTCGGGGCCGAGCTCTCCGGGTACCCGGCTCAGCCACAGGGTGCGCAGCGACCGCCAGTGGCCCAGTCCCCGCAGCCCGGTTTCCCGCAGGACGTCCAGTCCGAAGGAGAGGACTTCCAGCGGCGAGTCCGGGGGGAGCGCCTCGCTCAGCGACGGGCCTGCGAGCCGGTGCCCGACGCTCAGCTCGCGCAGGGACCTGAGCGCGGCCAGACCGGCGGGCGACGGGGTCCGCCCCTGGTGGGACAGCAGGGACAACGCCCGCAGCGGCAGTTCCCCGAGCGGCGCGAGGTCGTCGACCTCCGTGCACTGGTCGAGGCCGAGCCGCTCCAGCCGCTGCTGCCCGGCCAGGAAGTCCAGGTCCCGCAGACGGTTGTTGTACCGCAGCGCCAGATGCGTCACCTCGCCGGGCGGCAGACAGGAGCGCAGTTCCGCGGAGCCGATGTCCCCGACGATCTGCAGCCTGGGCCGGCCGCCCAGTTCGCGCAGGACCCGCAGCTGGGCGGCCGAGTGCGCGGTGAAGTACAGATCCGTCGGGTCGAGCCCGGCGATGACCTCGGACGCGTAGCGCTCGGTGTCGAACCGGTGCCATCCCCAGGTGAGCTGGGCCCGCACCGACAGGGCCGGGTGGGAGCGGAAGCGTGCCAGTACGGGGATGGCCGCGTCGGTGCCGATCAGGGAGGCGGTGACCACGACCCCTCGGGCCTCGGCCTCGGTCAGCCCCTCCGGTCCGGGGAGCAGTTCCAGGACGAGGGGGCCGGCCTCGGCCAGGGCGCGGGCCTCCGCCGACGTCCTCGGCGGGACGAGGGGCGCCGCGTCGCCCTCGACGGCGGACCGCACCTCGGGCGCGAGCTGGGTGGCGTGTTCCAGCGAGGCGAGGGCGAGAAGCCGTACGCGGGTCGCTGCCGCCCCGTCGAGCCGTGCCGCCGCTCCGGTCATGGAGCCCAGCAGTTCGGCCCGTTCGCGGGGCCGGGCGTGGGCGACGGCCATCCGGATCACGTCCGCCCACTGGGAGTCCCCGGCGTTGCGCACCAGCAGCCCGAAGTCCCCGTCCTCCACGGCGGCCTTGGCGCCCAGGTAGTCCTGGAAGGTGCGGTGGACGAACTCCACCGTGCCCGGGGCGGGTTCACGCAGCAGGCCGCTGCGCACGACGAGGTGACGCAGGATCCGTGCGGCGTCGCCCTGCCCGGCGGCGGCCGGAAGGGAGGGCAGGACGTCGGCGACGATGCGTTCGGCGCGGTCCCGGTCCACCTCCACCCGGTTGTTGCGGATGAGCCAGTAGGCGATCCGCTGCAGGAGCTGGATCTGCGGGAGTTCGGTGAGATGGATGCCGTCGTGTCCGCTTCCGGTGACGAACATGTCGCGTTCCTCGTCGCGGCGCGACAGCAGCATGGAGAGCGCGGCGTCGTACAACTCCTGTCTGCCGTGCGGCAGATAGCCCCGGCGGTCGCGGTGCAGCGCGCAGATCAGGCCGCACATCAGGGGGTTGGTGGCGAGTCGGCCGAGGTCCGGCTTGGTGCGGACGGCGTCGAGGAGGGAGCGCTCGTAGCCGTCGAGGCGGTCGGTGTCGGAGGCGTCGAGTCGGGCCGCGGCGTGCCAGCGGCGGATGAACGCGGCCACGTCGTCGCCGGTCATCGGCGTGAGGACGAGTTCGGTGAACCCGTCCGGTGCGAGCCAGTCCTCCCGTACGGCCGAGGGGCGGGACGTGACCAGCCACTGGTTGCCGGGATAGACGTCGAGGAGCTCGCGCAGCCAGCGGCGGGTGTGTTCGCGGTCACGTTCGGGGATCTCGTCGAGTCCGTCGACCAGCAGCAGGCCGCGGCCGTGGCGGAGCACCCTGTCGGCCCAGCCGTCCGGCTGGGTGGCGTGGAAGGGGATCCGGACGGCGGACAGGAACGCGTCGGGGGCCGGAAGGCCGTCGGGACGGCGGACGAGGGTGCGCAGCGGGAGGACGAAGGGGACGCGGTCTCCCCGTTCCCCGCGCGCCGCGGTCACCGCCAGCCATTGCACGAGCGTGGTCTTGCCGGACCCGGCCACACCGCGCAGCAGGACGAGGTCCGCTTCCGCGAGGGCCTGTTCGGCGGTCAGCGCACCGGCCGCGGCGAGGGGGGCACCCTCCGGGGCGGCGGTCTGCTCGTCGTCCCCGGGGCGCAGGGCCTGGAGGCTGAGATAGGCGGCGTCGAGGGGCCAGCGTTCCGGGGAGTTGACGAGGTCGATGCCGTAGATGGTGAGGTGGGCGTGCCGGGTGGCGGCATGGGCGAGGTAGCGCTGCTCGAACGCCTGGTCGGTGCCGCCCGTCATGGGGGTGCGGGCGATGAGTTCGTCCACCTTGGCGATCAGCTCGCGCTGCCGGCGGCTCTGCTCCACGAGGGTGCGGGGGACGAACGCCGAGCGCTGGGTGAAGAAGTGCAGGATGTGGAGGCAGGCGGTGTCGAGCAGCCCCTCGTAGAACACGGCCGCGTCGAAGGACAGGTCCCGGTCGGGGCTGTCGGCGGCCCCGCGCAGCCGCTGGGCGAGCGCCCGGTGGCCGAGTTCCACCGCCTGGACGTCGGTCATGGTGAGGTCGCCCAGGGAATGCAGGGTCGCGGCGAGGGCGTGGACGACGGCCGGCTCCTCGTCGGCGGGGAACGGCCGCTCGGGGCCGCGCAGCGCCCGTCCGACCAGCTCGGCCGCGAGGCGGGCCAGGTCCTTCTCGCCGGCGGCCCGTTTCTCGCCCTGGAAGGAGACGAAGGCCGATATCCGTACGGGCCTGTCCACGAGCCCGGCTCCCGGTCCCTCGGTCACGAAGAGCCTTCTGACCAGAGGCGCGGCCACGCTGGAGGCCAGGCGCGTGCCGATGGTTGCTGGGTCCATGCCGATCCCCCGGGAGAGCGTTGGGCCAGAAGGAAAACCGTGTGTTCCGGCAGCCGACGGGCGCGGCCGCGTCGTGGGACGCCGGTGAACGGTCCTCCGGTTCCCCAAGACCCTTGAAAACAGGGGCCGGAGCGTAGCCCGCGTCACATTCGGGGGGTCCTGGATCGGGCGCCCCGGTGACATGACGCACAGGCGTTCCGTCCGGTACTAGGGCGAATAGTGGATCTAGCAAAACGGACAAAAAGGACTTTCGGCCCGGAGGGGGAGGGACCTTCGGCAGGGCACCCGGAAGGGGTGGCCAGGAGCAGGTTTAGCAAGGGGTGTGGTGGTCCGAAGTGGGGTTAAACCCTGTTTTCGGGGTGAAAGCGACAAGATCCCTCGCCGGATGTCTGAAGTGTCAAGGTTCGGGAAGTTTCGCGGTGAAGTACTACTTTGCACCGTAGATGGGGGGTTTGAGTGCGGCTGGGGGCGCGGGTTACCAATGAATGGCCAACACGGCAGCAAGCGGTTCGCCGGAGTTGTTGTTCAGTCCCTTGTCCCCGTCTCCACGAGGTATTCATGTCGAAGCGCGTCACGTCCCGCAAGTCCCTCACGTCCATGGTCCGCACTCGGGCGGCCGTTGTGGCCGTCAGCCTGGGCGCCACGGCCGTACTGGGCGCAGGGGTCGCGACCGCCGCCGAATCCGGCGTCAGCGCCAGTGCCACCGTCACCGCCGCCAACGGCGTGCAGACCCAGGCCGCCGCGCAGGCCAAGGCGGCCGCCGTGAAGAAGGCCGCGGCCGCCAACAAGGCCGCCCTCGCGAAGAAGGCCGCCGCGAAGAAGGCCGCCTCCTGGATCGACCCGGTCGCGAAGTACACGCTGTCCGCCACCTTCGACCAGGCCGGCGGCATGTGGGCCCACAAGCACTCCGGCCAGGACTTCGCCGTCCCGCAGGGCACCAACGTCATGGCCGCGCACGGCGGCACCGTTGTCAAGGCGGGCCCCAACGGCGCCGGTGACGGTCCGGCGTACGGCAACGCCGTCGTGATCAAGCACGCCGACGGCAGGTACTCGCAGTACGCCCACCTGTCGCGCATCGACGTGCGCGTCGGCCAGACCGTCTCCACCGGTCAGCACATAGCCCTGTCCGGCAACACCGGCAACTCCAGTGGCCCGCACCTGCACTTCGAGATCCGTACGACCCCGAACTACGGCTCGGCCATCAACCCCGTGGTGTTCCTGCACAGCATGGGTGTCACCGTCTGACCCACCTGCGCGCCGGTGATCCGGTGCGAAGCCCCGGCATGAAGTGCCGGAGGAGAACAGGGACGCGAGCCCTGGCGCCGAACAGGCGCCAGGGCTCGTACCTGTGCGTCCCGGAACGGGCGCCGGGCGATTCCGTCTTCGTGGTCCGAAACCGGCGCCGGGCGATTCCGCCTGCGTGGTCCGGAACGGGTGCCGGGTGACTGTGCCTTCGTGGTCCGAAGTCGGCGCCGGGTGACTCCGCCCGGCGATCCGGGAGCCCGCCGCTAGGAGCCGTCGCCCCCGTGGGCCGCTTCGCCCCCGTGGGCCCCTCCGCCCGTGTGGGCCTGTGTCACCAGATCGATGGCGACCTCCAGGACGGCCTTGCGCTTGTCCTCGGGGTCGCCTTCGACGTCCTTGAGGACGAACATGCCGGCGTGCATCGTGAAGAGCGCACTGATGCAGCGGACCTGGTCGGTCAGCTCCGCCTCGGGCTCCTTGATGATCTCCAGCATGCTGATCATGCGGTCCTTGAAGGTCTCGCCGATGCTCAACTCGCGTACCGTCGCCTGGTTCTCCTGCATGAAGCGGAAGAGCGGGGACGCGCCGCCGAGGGCGTCGCTGTAGCGGCGCAGGACCTCCTGCTTGGTCTCCAGCGTGTGCGGCTGCTGCCTGCCCCACTCGATCAGTTCGTCGAGCGGGCGCGTCAGATCCTCGAAGAGACTGATGAGGATCTCTTCCTTGGTCTTGAAGTGGTAGTAGAGCGCCGCTTTGGTGACATCGAGGTGCTCGGCGATCTCGCGCAGCGAGGTCTTCTCGTAGCCCTGCTCGGAGAAGAGTTCGAGGGCTACGTCCTGGATGCGCTGCCGAGTGTCGCCCCGGCGCTGCTGCCGCTTGATGCCGTCCATGGTGCCGCCCATCTTCGTATGCCTCGCGCTCCCTTGAAACTTACCTGTCGACCGGCAGGCAAAACTAGCCCTACTTACTTGACGCCCGGCTAGTTGCGGCGCTACTTTCCTGAGTGTACTTAGCTTGCCGGTCGACAAGTAAGTAGCCGGACGGCAGCGGAACGACTCAGGGGAGTGGGAACGATGGCGGACGAGACGAAAGCGGCCGAACCGGCCGCGGAGCAGGCCGGGGAACCGGCCGGGGGTGAGAAGCAGCAGCGGAGCGTACGCGTCGTCCTGATGGCGCTCATGATCGCCATGCTGCTCGCGATGCTGGACAACATGATCGTGGGCACCGCGATGCCGACGATCGTCGGCGAGCTGGGCGGCCTGGAGCACCTCTCCTGGGTGGTCACCGCTTACACCCTCGCCACCGCGGCCTCCACCCCGATCTGGGGCAAGGTCGGCGACATGTACGGGCGCAAGGGCGCCTTCATGACCTCGATCGTGATCTTCCTGATCGGTTCCGCGCTCAGCGGCATGGCCCAGGACATGGGCCAGCTCATCGGCTTCCGCGCCATCCAGGGTCTGGGCGCCGGCGGTCTGATGGTCGGCGTCATGGCGATCATCGGCGACCTCATTCCGCCCCGCGAGCGCGGCAAGTACCAGGGCATGATGGCCGGCGTGATGGCCTTCGCCATGATCCTCGGCCCGCTGGTCGGCGGCAGCATCACCGACCACTGGGGCTGGCGCTGGTCCTTCTACATCAACCTGCCGCTCGGCGTCGTCGCGCTCATCGCGGTCAGTGCCGTGCTGCACCTGCCGAAGAAGCGCGTCCAGGCGAAGATCGACTACCTGGGTGCCGGTCTGCTCGCCCTCGGCATCTCCTCCATCGTGCTGGTCACCACCTGGGGCGGCAGCGAGTACGCCTGGGGCTCCGCGCGGATCATGGAGCTGATCGGGATCGGCGTCGCCGCCCTCGTCGGCTTCGTGTACTGGCAGACCAAGGCCGCCGCGCCGGTCATGCCGCTGCACATCTTCCGCAGCCGCAACTTCACCCTGATGTCGACGATCGGCTTCATCACCGGCTTCGTGATGTTCGGCGCGGTCCTCTTCCTCCCGCTGTACCAGCAGTCCGTCCAGGGCGCGTCCGCCACCAACTCCGGTCTGCTGCTCCTGCCCATGCTCGGCGCCATGCTCGCCGTGTCGATGGTCGCCGGACGCGTCACCACCAACAGCGGCCGCTACAAGATCTTCCCGCTCGTCGGCAGCGTGCTGATGATCATCGGTCTGTTCCTGCTCTCGCAGATGGACACCGAGACCACGCGGTTCACCTCCGGGCTGTACATGGCGGTGCTCGGCGCGGGCATGGGCTGCCTGATGCAGATCACGATGCTCGTCGCGCAGAACAGCGTCGAGATGAAGGACATGGGCGTCGCGTCCTCGTCCACCACCCTCTTCCGTACGCTCGGCTCGTCGTTCGGCGTCGCCATCATGGGCGCGCTGTTCAACCACCGGGTGCAGGACGTCATGGCCGAGCGGGCCGGGGCGCTCGGCTCCAAGATGACCGAGAAGTCGGCGCAGCTCGACGCGGCCAGCCTGGCCAAGCTGCCGGCCGCGGCCCGGGACGCCTACCAGCACGCGGTGTCCGCCGGCACGCACTCCGCGTTCCTGCTCGGTTCCGCCGTCGCGGTGCTCGCGCTGATCGCCGCGGTGTTCGTGAAGGAGGTCCCGCTCAAGGGAGCAGGAGCGGGAGCGACCGAGTCCGGAGCGTCGGACGAGGCACCCCAGGTCCCGCTCGCCGAGGCGGTCTGACCGGACCGGACAAGGCCGGACCGGGCCGGACCCGGTCGGGGGTCGGCCCACCCCGGCCCCCGATTCCCCCCGATTCCCCGGCTCCTCACGACGAAGGCCCCCGGCGTTGTCCGCCCCGGGGGCCTTCTCCTGCGCGCGGCGCCCGTGTGCGGCGTCTACTTCCCGGACACCGGCAGCATCGGGTAGCTCCCGGTGCTGGTCGGCGCGTGCTCCGGCAGCCACAGCACCGCGACCGCACCCTCGGCCGGTACGCCGTCGGGAGCCCCGGCGGGCCGTACGTTGCGGAAGGTCAGCCGCGCGCCGAGCACCCTGGCCTGGCCGGCGGCGATGGTGAGGCCGAGTCCGTGGCCGTCGCCCGAACGGTCGGTGCTCCCGGTGCGGAAGCGGCTCGGCCCCTCGGCGAGGAGCTTCTCCGGGAAACCCGGGCCGTGGTCGCGGACGCGGATGACCCGGCCCTCGACGGTGACCTGGATCGGCGGCCTGCCGTGCCGGGCCGCGTTGGCGAGGAGGTTGAGCAGGACGCGTTCCAGCCGGCGCGGGTCCGTCGTGACCTCCGACTCGTGCACCACCCGCACCTCGACGTCCGCTCCCTTGGCGGCGATCCGCCGGGCCACGAACTCGCCGAGCATGATGTCCTGCAGCTCGGCCCGCTCCGAGGCCCCGTCGAGCCGGGCGACCTCCAGGACGTCCTCGACGAGCGTGCGCATGGCCTGCGCGCGGTCCCGCACCAGCTCGGTGGGGCGGCCGGGCGGCAGGAGTTCGGCCGCCGTGAGCAGTCCGGTCACCGGGGTGCGCAGCTCATGGGCGATGTCGGCGGTGACCCGGCGCTCGGCCTCGATGCGCTGCTGGAGCGCGTCGGCCATGGCGTCCACGGCCCGCGCCAGATCGTCGGTCTCGTCGAGCACGACACCGCCGATCGCGTCCCGCACCCGGACGTCCGGCTCGCCCTTGGCGACCCGGTTCGCCGCGGCCGCCGCCTTGCGCAGCCGGCGCGACAGCTGGCCGCCGATCAGCACACCGAGCGCGCTGCCGCCGAGGACGACCGCGATGGAACCGATGATCAGCGCCTGGTCGAGATCCTTCATCACGTCCGCGTTGCGGTCCGTGAAGCGCTCGTGCCAGGACAGCACCTGGCCGTTCCTGAGCGGTACGGCGGCCCAGATGTCCGGCACACCGTTCGAACTGTCCGACACGTAGGTCGCCCGCCGGCCCTGAGAGACCTTCACCAGCAGGTCCGACGGAATGGAGGGATCGTCTATCTTCGCCCCGAACGGCGGCGGCCGGCCCGGTCCGTACATGCGCTCGGCGAGCTGGATGCGCTCGTCGGCCAGGTCGCGCGAGTTGTCCAGCATCGACACGCGGGCCGCGTTGTGCACGACCAGGCTCAGCGCGACGGCGACCAGCGCGCCGACCAGCGCGATCGCGGTGCTGAGCTTCCAGCGGATGCCCGTGCGGATGCTCGTACCCGAATCCGTGCCCCGGTCGATGCCGATGCCGATGCGCCGGCCCCTGACCGCGCCGGGACCCCGGCCCCCGGCGGCGCTGCGGTCCCTGCCGGTGTCCCGGCCGAGCACCTCGCTCCTGCCGGCGTCGCCGCCGGCACCGAACCCCCCGCGCCGAACGTCGCTCACACCGACCCCCGCCTCCGCGCGGCCGCCCGGAAACCGTCCCCGTCCGGCGGCCGGGGCCCTGTCCACGGCAGAGCGCCGAAATATCCCCCGCATGGCGTGCTCAGGCTTTCAACTTGTAGCCGAAACCGCGGACCGTCTCGATACGGTCCTGGCCGATCTTCGTACGCAGTCGCTGCACATGGACGTCGACCACCCGCGTGTCCCCGCCCCAGCCGTAGTCCCACACCCGCTCCAGCAGCTTGTCGCGGCTCAGCACCGTCCCGGGCGCGGCCGAGAACTCCAGGAGCAGCCGCATCTCGGTGGGCGTCAGCGCCACCGGCGTACCGCCGCGGGTCACCTCCATGCCCTCGGTGTCGATCTCCAGGTCACCGAAGACGAGCACCCCGCCCTCCACCGGGGCGTCCCCCTCGGACGCCGCGCCCGCGCCGCCGCTCGCGTGCCCGAAGCGGCGCAGCACCGCGCGGATACGGGCGACCAGCACGGCGCCGTCGAAGGGCTTGGTCACATAGTCGTCGGCGCCGGCCTCCAGGCCGAGCACGACGTCGATCGAGTCGGCGCGCGCGGACAGCATGATGACCGGCACGGTCGACTCGTCGCGGATGCGGCGGCACAGCGACACACCGTCGAGCCCGGGGACCATCACGTCCAGCAGGGCGATGTCGGGGCGGTCGGCGCGGAACGCCTCCAGGCCCGAGAGTCCGTCGGGCATGGCCGTCACCGCGAAGCCGTCGCGCTCCAGGGCGAGTTGCGTGGCCTCGCGGATGACGTCGTCGTCCTCGACGAACAGGACGTGGGTCTGGTCTGCCATCCGGCTGCTCCGCCCGTTCAGTTCGCGTCCGGGGCGGGCGAACCGGAGCCGCCCACCGCGTTGCTGTAGTCGTTGTGGATCCGGGACTGCTCGACGAAGTGCGTCGAGGACCAGCTGTAGGTGATCACTTCCTCGCTGGACGGGTACGACACCGGGTCGCCCTTCTTGTACAGCTGCTGGGTGACCACCAGATCGCCCCGGTCGATCTCGGCGTAGACCGGCGGTTCCTCGGTCTTGAAGACATTCTGGTACCGGCCGTTCTTCTCGCGATAGACGTAACTGCCGACACCCACGGCGTCGGCACAGGTCATCACGTTGATCACGACGTCGTTCACGGACCCGCCGGTCAGGTCCCCGTACGACACGTCGACCGGGTACTCGTCGGCGACGCACGGCTTGAGGTCACGCTTGACCGCGGCGCTGACCCCCGGGTCGTCCTTGACGATCTTGACCGCGTCCACGCGCCGGGGCGCCCTGGTGGGCGCACTGGAGACGACGGGCTTGATACCGCCCTTGGCGACCGCGTCACCGCCCGCCGGACCCTCGTCGCGGGCACCGGTGCCCCCGGTGGCGCACGAGGTCACGAAAAGGCCGAGGGCGGCGAACCCGGCCGCCGCCGAACTCCCCGCCTTCAGGGCCGTTCTGGCCCGGACTCCTAGGCCGCGCAACGCTCCCGCTCCTCACGTTCGAGCGCGCGCGCGTCCAGGTCGCGGCTCTCCAGCTCCTCGCGGAGCCGGGCCAGCGCCCGGTGCAGCGTGCTCTTGACCGTTCCGGCCGACATGCCGAGCGCGGCGGCCGTCTCCTCCGTGGACATCTGCTCCCAGTGTCGCAGCACCACCACACTGCGCTGCTTGGGTGCCAGCACCTTCATGATGTCCATCAGCAGCGCGCGGTCCGCGTGCTGCTCGGTGGCGTCCTCCACGCAGGCGTCCGGGAGTTGTTCGGTGGGCACCTCTTCGAGCTTGCGGGCCCGCCACCACTCGGTCCGCGTATTGATCATCACGCGGCGCAGGTAGGCGTCGGCGAGACGTTTGTCCGCGATGCCCTCCCAGCGGCCGTACGTCCGCACGAGCGCGGTCTGGAGCAGGTCCTGGGCGTCGACCGGGTCGGGGACCAGGCGACGGGCACTGCGCAGCAGCGCGTCCTGCCGAGTGCGGACGTACTCCTCGAATTCGAGCACCTCGCCGTGCGCCATGATCAACCGCCTCCATCCCCGTTTCCGACCCGCCCGCTGCCGGTTGTCCGTCGCCTGCGTACCGCCGGCTCGTCCGCCGCCGGTCGGGCGGCGCTTCCTGCGGTACGGCACTGAAGCTACGGAGGCGTTGTCACGGGGTTGTCCGAGACAGCCTGCGGCCAGCACTCGGCTGTCCGTCGGTTGTGTAACGGCTGTGGGTTCGGGGTAGGAGGAGTTGGACCTATGTCCCGGTCGATCCGGTTATGGGGCCTGTCCGGTGTCGTGACAGGTAAATGTCGCCTGTCGCGGCACTAGGTGAGAGGCAGTCGATACAGACCGCCGGGGAGCGGCTCCACCAGACCGTCGGCGACGAGTCCGTCGAGCGCCCGGCCCCGCTGCACCGGCTCGTCCCACACCCGGTCCAGCGCGCTCTGCGGGACCGGTACATGCGCCTCCCGCAGGACGGCCAGCAGCTTGCCGCGCACCTGGCGGTCCGTGCCCGCGTACGTCTGGCCCTTGCGCGGCGGCCCGTCGTGCTCCGGCTTGCCGGCCAGCCGCCAGGCGCACTGCGCGGCGATCGGGCAGCGGTGGCACGTCTCGTTCTTCGCCGTGCAGACCAGCGCGCCGAGCTCCATGGAGGCGGCGGCCCAGCGTGCCGCCGTGCTCTCGCTCTCGGGCAGCAGGGCGCGGGCGAGCCTGCGTTCGGCTGCGGTGGTGGCGTTCGGCGGGTACTGAACGCCGGTGACGGCCCGGGCGAAGACCCGGCGGACGTTCGTGTCCAGCACGGGATGGCGCTGGCCGTACGCGAACGACGCGACCGCCGCCGCCGTGTACTCGCCGATGCCGGGCAGCGCCAGCAACTGAGCGTGATCGGTCGGTACGTCGCCGCCGTGCCGTTCCGTTATGGCCACCGCGGCGCCGTGCAGTCGCAGGGCGCGGCGCGGGTAGCCGAGCCGCCCCCAGGCCCGGACGGCCTCCCCGGGCGCGTCCTGCGCCAGGTCGGCGGGGCGCGGCCAGCGGGCCAGCCACTGCTCGTACACGGGCAGGACGCGGTTGACCGGGGTCTGCTGGAGCATGAACTCGCTGACCATCACCCCCCAGGCGCCGGCATCGGGATGCCGCCAGGGCAGATCGCGGGCATGCTCGTCGAACCAGGCGATGACGGGGGTGTGGAGGTCCTCGCCGGGGGCGTTGCGGAGGGGCCCGGTGGGCTCGGTGGGTGCAGTCATGGCATGACCGATCCTGCCATGCGCCGGTGACGATGCGGGGACGACGCCGGGGGCGGGCGGTGGTGAAAGACCGCACCCGGGGCTGTCGCGGCTCCGGAACGGATGCCCACCGGGATGATGATCCGGAAAAGTTGGTACCGGGGCGGCGGGTGGGGCCTGCGGCACGGCCGATCTCTCGTACAGTTTGCGCCGTGGGATCTCTGCGCAATCCGGTCGGGCCGCTACCCTCCACCATCTACTGGCGTCGGAGGGCCGTTCTGCTGTCCGTACTAGGGCTGTTGGCGCTTCTCACCGTCTGGGTGGTCGGCACCGGTTCGGGCGGCGGCCACAACACCGCGGGCGGGTCGAACGGCAAGAACCCCGCCTCCACGATCACGCCCGGGCCGTCCGGTTCGGGTCCCGCGATCAGTCAACACCCGGGCGGGCGCGACGAGTCGAGCGGCGACGCCGACAGCGGCGGCGGCACGGGCGGGGGTTCCGGCGACGGTTCCGGTGACGGCTCCGGTGACGGTTCGGGCGACGGCTCCACGGGTTCCGGCGCGAGCACCGGCGGCGGATCCGACGACGGGGCCAAGAGCGGCGGCGGGGCGGCCGATCGGCTCCCGGCCGGCTCCACCGTCCCCAACTGCACCCCGAATCACGTGAAGTTGACGCTCAAGAGCGTGCGCAACACCTACGCGCCCGGAGAGCAGCCCGAGATCGAGATCGTCGCCAAGAACACCTCGGGCAGCGACTGCAAGGTCGATCTCGGCCCGAAGAGCACGGTTCTGACGATCACTCAGTCGGGCAGCGACAAGGACATCTGGGCCTCGGACGACTGCCCGAAGGACGCCGCGGGCATCCTCCTGCGCGTGCCGGCCGGCGGTCGGACCGTCCACACGGTGAAGTGGGACCGCAAGCCCGGCGCCCCCTCGTGCGCCACGCCCCCTTCGGGCTCGGCCTCCGCCGGCACCTACCTGGTCGAGGCGAAGGCGCCGGGACTGGCGAAGGCGCAGACGTCGTTCGTCCTGTCCAAGGACTGAGCACCCCCGACCGGAGGGCGTGAACCCGGAGCTCGGCGGACGGGTGCGACGGGTGCGACGGGAGCGCGGCCGATGACCGTGACCCCGGTCCGGCCGATGGCCACGACCGGGGTCCGGCTGATGGCCGTGACCGGGGTCCGGAGAATCCGGGTCCGGCCGATCGCGGCCCGGAGAACCCCGGGCCGCCCCGGCCGGCGGAGAGGACTCCTAGACGTAGCGCTCCAGGATCGACGACTCGGCGAGACGCGACAGCCCCTCGCGGACGCTGCGCGCCCGTGCCTCGCCCACGCCGTCGACCGTCTGGAGGTCGTCCACGCTCGCGGCGAGCAGCTTCTGGAGCCCGCCGAAGTGCTCCACGAGCCGGTCGATGATCGCGCCGGGCAGTCGCGGCACCTTCGCCAGGAGCCGGAAGCCGCGCGGAGAGACCGCGGAGTCGAGCGCCTCGGGGGAGCCGGTGTACCCCAACGCCTTGGCCACCGTGGACAGTTCGAGGAGCTCGGCGTGAGAGAGCGCGTCCAGCTCGAACAGCGCCTCGTCGACCGTGCGGGAACGCTTGGCGGTCGGCTCGGGCACGTAGTCCCGGACGACCAGCTCGCGGTCGGGCTCGACACCGGCGATCAGCTCGTCGAGCTGGAGGGTCAGCAGTCGCCCGTCCGTGCCCAGTTCCACGACGTACTCGGCGATCTCGGTGGCGATGCGGCGCACCATCTCCAGTCGCTGGGCGACCGCCGAGACGTCCCGGACGGTGACGAGGTCCTCGATCTCCAGCGCCGACAGCGTGCCCGCGACCTCGTCCAGCCGGAGCTTGTAGCGCTCCAGGGTCGCGAGGGCCTGGTTGGCGCGGGAGAGGATCGCGGCGGAGTCCTCCAGGACGCGGCGCTGGCCGTCGACGTACAGGGCGATCAGGCGCATCGACTGGGAGACCGAGACGATGGGGTAGCCGACCTGCTTGCTCACCCGGTCCGCGGTGCGGTGCCGGGTGCCCGTCTCCTCCGTGGGGATCGTCGGGTCGGGCACCAGCTGCACACCCGCCCGCAGGATCTTGGTGATGTCCTTGTCGAGCACGATGCCGCCGTCGAGCTTGCACAGCTCGCGCAGCCGGGTCGCGGTGAACTCGACATCCAGGACGAATCCACCCGTGCACATCGCTTCGACGGTCTTGTCGGAGCCCAGCACGATGAGTCCGCCGGTGTTGCCCCGAAGGATCCGCTCCAGCCCGTCGCGCAGTGCCGTACCGGGTGCCACGGCGCTGAGTGCGGCGCGCATCAGGCCATCGGCACCGGAGCTCCCGCCGGACTTTCCGGGAGCTGCTGCCCGGTCGTTGGCTGCCACTGCACTCCTCCGGTCGCGGGTTTCCGGTCGCCCTCGGTTCGTACGGACGGGCGAGACCAGGGCAAAGTCTACCGGCGCTACTCCTCGTCCCGTGGGGCCTCTCTGCGACGCGAGCGCGGAAGGACACTCAGAGCCGCGCCGATGTCGGCCACTTCCAGGACCTTCATACCGGCGGGGACCTTGCCCGGATCGGTCGGTACGAGGGCGTGGGTGAAGCCGAGACGATGGGCCTCGGCCAGCCGGCGCTGGACACCCGTGACCCGTCTGACCTCGCCCGCGAGCCCCACCTCGCCGATCGCCACCAGGTTCTTGGGCAGCGGGATGTCACTGGCGGCGGACGCCAGCGCGAGCGCGACGGCGAGGTCCGCGGCGGGCTCGGAGAGCTTCACCCCGCCGACGGTCGCGGAGTAGATGTCCCGCTTTCCGAGAGCGCTGATCCGGCCCCGCTGCTCCAGGACGGCGAGCATCATCGAGACGCGGGAGGTCTCCAGACCGGAGGTCGTCCGGCGCGGGGAGGGGATCTGGGAGTCCACGGTGAGCGCCTGGACCTCGGCGACCAGGGGACGGCGGCCTTCGAGCGTGACGGTCAGGCAGGTGCCGGGGACGGGCTCGGCGCGGCGCGTCAGGAAGAGCCCCGACGGGTCGGCGAGCCCGGTGATGCCCTCGTCGTGCAGTTCGAAGCAGCCGACCTCGTCCGTGGTTCCGTAGCGGTTCTTGACCCCTCGGACGAGCCTCAGGCGCGCGTGCCGGTCGCCCTCGAAGGACAGGACGACGTCCACGAGGTGTTCGAGCAGCCGGGGGCCGGCGATCGCGCCGTCCTTGGTGACGTGGCCCACCAGCAGGGTGGACATGCCGCGCTCCTTGGAGGCGCGGATGAGCGCGCCCGCCACCTCCCGGACCTGGGCCATGCCGCCGGGCGCACCGTCGATCTCCGGGGAGGCGACGGTCTGGACGGAGTCCAGGATGAGCAGCGACGGCTTCACCGCGTCCAAATGGCCGAGGACGGCCGACAGATCGGTCTCCGCGGCGAGATAGAGGTGGTCGTCGATCGCCTTGATGCGGTCCGCGCGCAGCCGCACCTGGCTGGCCGACTCCTCACCCGTCACATAGAGCGTGCGGTGTTCGTCACTCGCCGACTTGGCGGCCACGTCCAGCAGGAGGGTGGACTTGCCGACGCCGGGCTCGCCCGCGAGGAGGACGACGGCCCCGGGCACGAGACCGCCGCCGAGGACGCGGTCCAGCTCGGGCACGCCGGTGCTGCGGGCGGCGGCCTGACGGCCGTCGACCTGTCCGATGGGCACCGCGGACGTGGTGACCCGGCCCGGCGCCGTCGTGCGCACGGCGGGTGCGCCGTACTCCTCGACCGTCCCCCATGCCTGGCACTCGGCGCAGCGGCCGAGCCATTTGGCCGTCTGCCAGCCGCACTCGGTGCAGCGGTAGGACGGCCGGTCCTTCGCGGATTTCGTACGGGCAGCCATGACCGAACCGTAGCCGGACCCACTGACAACCCGGCACGCGCCGGTACGACCAGGCCTGCGCCCGGCTCCGGGGCCGCCCCGGGCGCGTGTCCGCAACCGCGGCGCCCCGGGCCCCGGGGCCCCGCGCCGAGAACCTCCGCCACGAGCCCCCGTGCCCCCTTCCCACCCCCGCGCGACCGGGCCCCGCGCGGCCCGGACCCGTCCCATCTGCCATGGACTGCCATCGCCGCCGGTGACGGCCCAGGCCAGGGCTCAGGGGTTCCTGTCCCCTTATGAGGGATCGTTTCACCCGTACGGATTAAATGTGCTCAAGGGGGAGGAAGCCGCTGGCCCCGGGCACCTACGGTCGCACGGGTGATGAGCAGCAGTCCGGAGACCTCCACGCACACCACCGGCGCACACCGGGCGCACGGAGCCGCGCGCAAACGGGCGGCCGTGCCCCGTGGCGCCGCCCCCCGCGCGCTGGTCCAGCGTCCTCCCGCGCGTTACGAGCCCTACCTGGACGGCCTGTTCACCTACTGCCTGTCCGTACTGTGCGACCACGACGCGGCCACCGCCGCCCTTGGGGACGCCCTCGCGTTCGCCGAGCGGCGCGGCCCGCGCGGCCCGGAGGCCGCCGGCGACCGCAGGGCCTGGCTGTACGCGCTCGCCCGCTGGTCCTGTCTGCGCAAGCTCACGGAAGCCCGGCGCAAGCGGCAGGCGGCCCACGCCTCCGGGCGGCGCACCCCCCACCGCGGCGGCCCCCAGGGAGCATCGGGGGGACCCCGCGAAGGGGCCGCGCCCGACAGCGCGCACAAGGCCGCCGTCGACCGGCGCGCGGCCGAGGCGCTGGCCGCCGCTCCCGTGTCCGAGGAGGTCGAGCACCACCGGCGCCGCGAACTCGCCCGGCTGGCCTGGCCGGAGGCCGCCGGCACCACCCCGGAGCAGCGCGAGGCGCTCGAACTCGCGGTGCGCCACCAGCTCGCCGCCCACGAGGTCGCCGCCGTCCTCGGCATGGACCTCGCCGTGGCGCGCGAGCTGCTCGCCTCCGCCGCCTGCGAGGTCGAGCGCACCCGGGCGGCCCTCGCGGTCGTGGAGACGGGCGCCTGCCCCAGCGTCGCCCGGCTCACCGGCGACAGCCGGCTCGTGCTGAGCTCCACCCTGCGCGGTGAGCTGGTCCGGCACGTCGACGACTGCCCGCGCTGCCGCCGTACCGCCGAGCGCGCGGTCCCCGGCGCCTGGCCCGGCACCAGCGTCACGCCCGCGGCGCTTCCCGTGCTCCGGGCCCCGCACGCGGACCTGTGCACCGCGATGGCGCACGCCCCCCGCGCGCGGGCCAGTGCCCCGCGCTTCGACCGGCGCGGCTTTCCGATGGACCCCAAGGACCATGCCGCCCGGAGGGACCGGCTGCGCGCGCGTGCCGTCACGACGACCATCGTCGCCACCGTCGTCGCCGCCCCCGTGCTCGCCCTGTGGGCCGCCTACCGGGGAGCGCCGCTGACCGGCGAGGGCGTGGACGGCCGCCCGGCCAGCACGAGCGGGGCCCAGGACCCCGAGGGCCTGGACGGCGGGCAGGCGGGCGGCTACGAGAACGCCGGGAACGCCAGCGCGGGACCCGGCTCCCGCTTCGCCGGGGGCGGCTCCTCGGACGTGTCCGTGGAGGTCGTCAGCGCCCGCGGGACGACACCGGGACATCTGGCGGTGGAGGCCGGAACCAGCGGCGACACGACCCTGGTCAAGCTGACCGCGTCCGGCAGCTCCCCGGTCCGCTGGTCCGCGCGCACCGGCGCGGCCTGGCTCTACCTCAGCCGGTCCTCGGGAACGCTCGACCCCGGCGAGTCGCTGACGGTCAAGGTGTACGTCGATCACCTGCGCGAACCGGCCGGCCACTGGACCGCGCGGGTGGCGGTCGCCCCGGCGGGCGCGGTGGTCACGATCACCGGGTACGGAAAGGCCGGCCCGTCCGGTACCGGCGGGAAACCGGACCCCACCGCGAGCGTCCCGACTCCCTCGGAACCGGGTTCCACCCCGGCCGCGACCCCCAGCCAGGATCCGTCCCCGACGCCGGCCGACCCGACGCCGACCCCCACCGGGACGGACTCGTCCTCCCCGGACCCGGGCTCCTCCTCCGCGCCGCCGGACGACACCGGCGACCCGGCCACGCCGTAGGGCCCCGGGCCGACCGGACGTACGCCTCCACCGGACGTACGCCCTCGGACGTACACGCCCCGGGCGCGGACCGGTGCTCAGGCCACCGGATCCGCGGGGTGCGGTGCCAGCAGCGGCAGCTGCGAGGCCAGCCGCTCCTCGCACAGCTGCACCAGACGGTCGTACCCCGCCTTGCCCATCAGCTCGGTCAGCTCCGGACGGTACGAGACGTACACCGGGTCACCGGCGCCGTGTGCCGAGGTCGCCGACGTGCACCACCAGTGCAGGTCGTGGCCGCCCGGTCCCCAGCCGCGGCGGTCGTACTCGCCGATGGAGACCTGCAGCACCCGGGTGTCGTCGGGCCGGTCGATCCATTCGTACGTGCGGCGCACGGGAAGCTGCCAGCAGACGTCCGGCTTGGTCTCCAGCGGCTCGCGCCCCTCCTTGACGGCCAGGATGTGCAGCGAGCAGCCCGCGCCGCCGGCGAAGCCGGGACGGTTCTGGAAGATGCAGGAGCCCTCGTACGGGCGGGTCTGGCGGTCGCCGTCCTCGTCCTCGGACACCCAGCCCGTCTGCACGCCCACGTCGTGGTGCTGCCAGAGCTCCGGCGTGAGCCGGGCCACGTGCCCGGCCACCCGCTTCTCGTCGTCCTCGTCGGAGAAGTGGGCGCCCAGCGTGCAGCAGCCGTCGTCGGCGCGGCCCGCCTGGATGCCCTGGCAGCCGCTCCCGAAGATGCAGTTCCAGCGCGAGGTCAGCCAGGTCAGATCACACCGGAAGACCTGCTCGTCATCGGCCGGGTCAGGGAACTCCACCCACGCGCGAGCGAAGTCCAGCCCCTTCTCGTCGCTCTTCTTCACGGGCTTCCCGGACTTGGTGGCCTTCGCCCGCACAGAGCTCGCGGCCGATTTGTCGGACTTCGCCTTTTTCGTCTTTGGCACGCGTCCAGGGTAAGTCGCTTCGGCCCGCTCCGGGGACGCCTCGGCGACTGCCCGGAGGTCACCGTTCGACGTGGGCTTTCGCCCCGCCCCACGTGAACCGCCGTCCGGGCAGTAGCGTTCCGTACATGAGACTCGGTGTCCTCGACGTTGGTTCGAACACGGTGCATCTGCTGGTGGTGGACGCCCACCCTGGTGCCCGCCCGCTGCCCGCGCACTCGCACAAGGCCGATCTGCGGCTCGCCCAACTGCTCGACGAGAGCGGAGCGATCGGCCCCGAGGGCGTCGACAAGCTCATCGAGACGATTCACGACGCCCTGGAGGCCGCCGAGGACAAGGGCGTCGAGGCCCTGCTGCCGTTCGCGACCTCGGCCGTGCGCGAGGCCAGCAACGCCGACGACGTTCTCGCCCGGGTGCAGGCCGAGACCGATGTCGAGCTGCAGGTCCTCACCGGCGCCGAGGAGGCGCGGCTCACCTTCCTGGCGGCCCGCCGCTGGTTCGGCTGGTCGGCGGGCAAGCTGCTCGGCCTCGACATCGGCGGCGGCTCCCTGGAGATCGCGTACGGCATGGACGAGGAGCCGGACGCGGCGGTGTCGCTGCCGCTCGGCGCCGGCCGGCTGACCGCGGGCTGGCTGCCCACCGACCCGGCGGACCCGGCGGCCGTGCGGGCGCTGCGCCGGCACGTGCGGGCCCAGATCGCCCGGACGGTCGGGGAGTTCAGCCGGTTCGGCGCGCCGGACCATGTGGTCGCCACCTCCAAGACGTTCAAGCAGCTCGCCCGGATAGCCGGTGCCGCGCGTTCCACCGACGGCCTGTACGTGCAGCGCGAGCTCAAGCGCCGCTCCCTGGAGGACTGGGTCCCCCGCCTCGCGTCCATGACGGCCGAGGAACGCGCCGCGCTGCCGGGAGTCTCCCCGGGCCGCTCCGGCCAGCTCCTCGCCGGCGCCCTGGTCGCCGAGGCCGCCATGGACCTGTTCGGCGTGGAAACCCTGGAGATCTGCCCCTGGGCCCTGCGCGAGGGCGTCATCCTGCGCCGCCTGGACCAGATGGCGTCCGAGTAAGAGAGAAGGGAGCGGGGGCTGACCCGGCGCCCCGAAGGGGGGCGCGGGGAACGGCGCGTTCAGCCCCCTGGGAGGGAGGCCGCTGACCGGCCCCGGCCCCGGCCCCGGCCCCGGCGGCGACGGGGCGCCCCCGCTCCGGGCGCAGGGAAACCCCGAGGGGCCAGGCGCCCTGAAGGGGCGCGGGGAACGGCGCGCTCGGCCCCCTGCGGGGGAAGCCGCCGACGGCCCCGGCCCCCGCGGCGAGTGGGCGCCCACGGCCTCCTGGCAGGGCGTGGCATCGATCACAAGCGGATCCCGCCCGGCCGCCCCGGCCGGTTCCGGCCGGAGCCCCACCCCGTCCCCGGCCGGAGGCACGAGCACCCCAGGCAGGAGGGCACGAGCACCCCCCGGCCGGAGGCCGGTCCACCCCCGCCGGGGGCCCACGGCAGGCTCCCGGCCAAGCTCACCGCCCCCCGCCCGACCGCCGTGAGCACCCCGTACCCTGTCCCTCGTGGCAGAACCAGTGGTGCGCATCCCGGATGCGAAGGTCGCGCTGTCCACGGCCTCCGTGTACCCGGAGTCGACCGCGACGGCCTTCGAGATCGCCGCGCGCCTCGGGTACGACGGCGTCGAGGTCATGGTGTGGACCGACCCCGTCAGTCAGGACATCGACGCGCTCCGTCGCCTCAGCGACTACCACCGGATGCCGATCCTCGCCGTTCACGCACCCTGTCTGCTGATCACCCAGCGGGTCTGGTCCACCGACCCGTGGACCAAGCTCCAGCGCGCGAAGGCCGCCGCCGAGAAGCTCGGCGCGAGCACCGTCGTGGTCCACCCCCCGTTCCGCTGGCAACGCCAGTACGCCCGTGACTTCGTCAGCGGGATCTGGCGCATGGCCGACGAGACGGACGTGCGATTCGCCGTCGAGAACATGTACCCGTGGCGTTACCGCGACCGCGAGATGCTCGCGTACGCGCCCGACTGGGACGTGACGAAGGACGACTACCGGCACTTCACGATCGACCTCAGCCACGCCGCGACCGCCCGCACCGACGCCCTGCAGATGATCGACCGCATGGGCGACCGCCTCGGACACGTCCACCTCGCCGACGGCAACGGCTCCAACAAGGACGAGCACCTGGTCCCGGGCCGCGGCACCCAGCCCTGCGCCGAACTCCTGGACCGCCTCGCGCTGTCCGGCTTCGACGGCCATGTCGTCATCGAGGTCAACACCCGCCGGGCGATGTCCAGCGCGGAGCGCGAGGCCGACCTCGCCGAGGCCCTCGCCTTCACCCGGCTCCACCTCGCCTCCGCCGTGAAGGTGCCCCGCGGATGACGGACCCCGCCCCGCGCCGCGGCCGGGGACGTCCCACCCGTACCCAGACGGAGGCGGGCCCCGCCACCCGTGACCGCATCCTGGAGGCGGCCCGCGAGGAGTTCTCCGAGCGCGGCTACGAGAAGACGTCGGTCCGCGGCATCGCCAAGTCCGCCGGCGTGGACTCGGCCCTCGTGCACCACTACTTCGGCACCAAGGAGCAGGTCTTCGAGGCGGCCATCGAGGTCGCCTTCGCCCCGGCGCTCGGCGCACCCGAGAAGATCGTCGAGGGCCCCCTCGACGACGTCGGGGAACGCCTGACCCGCTTCGTCCTCGGCATCTGGGAGAACCCCACGAGCCGTACCCCGCTGCTCGCGATCGTCCGCTCGGCGGTGAACAACGACACCGCGGCCGCCGTCTTCCGCCGTCTCGTCGCCGCCCAGCTGCTGCGCCGCATCGCGGGCCGGCTGGACGTACCGGACGCGGAACTGCGCGCCGAGCTCGCGGCGGCCCAGCTCGTCGGGGTCGCGATGCTGCGGTACGTGATCAAGGTCGAGCCGCTGGCCTCGGTGGAGCTGGAGCGCATCGTGGCCAGAGTCGCGCCCGTGGTGCAGGGGCACCTGGCGAACCCATGAGCGAACGGGGCCGCCGCCGGGCCGGCCTTCCCCCGGCGGACGCCGCCGACGTGCGCGGACGCCGTACGAGGACACCCGCTGGGCGAGACGAATGTCCCGGGATGCGGACAGCCTGTCCGGATCCTGGAGCACCGGCGTACGCTCGACTTCAGTCTTAACTCTCCGAAGGAGCGAGCGACGATGCCCGAGCTGAGGTCCCGCACAGTCACCCACGGCCGCAACATGGCGGGCGCACGCGCCCTGATGCGCGCCTCCGGTGTACCCGGTGCGGACATCGGACGGAAGCCGATCATCGCGGTCGCCAACTCCTTCACGGAGTTCGTGCCCGGTCACACGCACCTCCAGCCCGTCGGCCGGATCGTCAGTGAGGCCATCACGGCCGCCGGCGGCATCGCCCGCGAGTTCAACACGATCGCGGTCGACGACGGCATCGCGATGGGCCACGGCGGCATGCTGTACTCCCTGCCCTCCCGCGACCTGATCGCGGACTCGGTGGAGTACATGGTCGAGGCGCACTGCGCCGACGCCCTGATCTGCATCTCGAACTGCGACAAGATCACGCCCGGCATGCTCATGGCCGCCCTGCGCCTGAACATCCCGACGGTCTTCGTCTCCGGCGGCCCGATGGAGTCCGGCCGCGCCACCCTGGTCGACGGCACGGTCCGCACCCTCGACCTGGTCGACGCGATCTCCGACGCCGTGAACGACAAGATCTCGGACGAGGACATCCTCCGTATCGAGGAGAACGCCTGTCCGACCTGCGGCTCCTGTTCCGGCATGTTCACCGCCAACTCGATGAACTGCCTGACCGAGGCCATCGGCCTGAGCCTGCCCGGCAACGGCTCGATCCTCGCCACCCACACCGCCCGCAGGGGCCTGTACGAGGACGCGGCCCGCACGGTCGTCGACATCACGCGCCGCTACTACGACCAGGACGACGAGTCGGTCCTGCCGCGCAACATCGCCACCCACGCGGCCTTCGAGAACGCCATGGCCCTCGACATCGCCATGGGCGGCTCCACCAACACGATCCTGCACCTGCTGGCCGCCGCCCAGGAGGCGGGCGTCCCCTTCGGCCTGGACGAGATCAACGACGTCTCGCGCCGGGTGCCGTGCCTGGCCAAGGTCGCCCCGAACGTGGCCAAGGACCGCACGTACTACATGGAGGACGTGCACCGCGCCGGCGGCATCCCGGCCCTCCTCGGCGAACTGCACCGCGCGGGCCTGCTCAACGAGGACGTCCACTCCGTCCACAGCCCGTCCCTCTCCGACTGGCTGAAGACCTGGGACGTGCGCGCCGGCTCCCCCTCGCCCGAGGCGGTCGAGCTGTGGCACGCGGCCCCCGGCTGCGTCCGCTCCTCCGAGGCGTTCTCCCAGTCCGAGCGCTGGGAGGCGCTCGACGAGGACGCCGAGGGCGGCTGCATCCGCTCCGCCGAGCACGCCTACTCCAAGGACGGCGGCCTCGCGGTCCTCAAGGGCAACCTCGCCGTCGACGGCTGCGTCGTGAAGACGGCCGGCGTCGACGAGTCCATCTGGACCTTCGAGGGCCCGGCGGTCGTCTGCGAGTCCCAGGACGAGGCCGTCGACAAGATCCTCAAGAAGCAGATCACGCACGGCGACGTCGTCGTCATCCGCTACGAGGGCCCCAAGGGCGGCCCCGGCATGCAGGAGATGCTCTACCCGACCTCGTTCCTCAAGGGCCGCGGCCTCGGCAAGACCTGCGCCCTGATCACCGACGGCCGCTTCTCCGGCGGGACGTCGGGCCTGTCGATCGGCCACGCGTCCCCGGAGGCCGCGTCCGGCGGCACCATCGCCCTCGTCCGGGACGGCGACCGCATCCGCATCGACATCCCGAACCGCTCGATCGAACTGCTCGTGTCCGACGAGGAGTTGGCGACCCGCCGCGACGCCCTGAACGGCGTCTACGCCCCCGTGAACCGCGAGCGCAAGGTGACGGCCGCCCTGCGCGCCTACGCGGCGATGGCGACGAGCGCGGACAAGGGCGCGGTGCGCGACGTCTCGAAGCTGGGCTGACCGTCCCGGCGCCGTTCCGCCGAATCCACGTGAAGGGGCCGCCCCGGCCGGGGCGGCCCCTTCACGTCTCACCAACTCGAGGGATCCCGCCCGTCGACCGCGAAGAGGGAGCCGTCGGGGGCGGTGGCGTAGACGTGGGTGCCGGCGGTGAGGGGGGCCGGGAGTGTGCTGACGAGTGAACCCCTGTCGCTCCCCGGTCGTGCCTTCGTCTGGCCGAGCAGTGCACCCCGGTCGGTGTCGACCGCGATCAGGCGCCCGTCCACGGCGGTGAGGTAGAGCCGACGCCCGACCGCGGTGGGGGCCGACGCCTTGCTGACGGACGTCTCCACCCGCCACAGCTGCTTCGACGTCCTCGTGTTCACGGCGACCAGCGAACCGTCGCTCCCCAGCAGATAAGCCGCGTCTCCCTGTACGGCCACCTGCGCCTGGGCCTGCGGGATGCGCAGCGCGGTGCGGTGGATCCTGCGGTTCGCCACGTCGTAGCGCAGTACGGCATCCGTGTACTGGTCGATGGTCGACGAGGTGAACCAGACCGTTCGGTCGTGGGCGGCCACGATGCCCAGCTGTCCGTTCATGGTCCGTTGCCAGCTCGTGGCACCGGTCTTCGGGTCCACGGCGGCCACCCGGGTCGTGGACAGCGTGGGTGTCGAGGTCGCGTAGGAGACCCCGTCCCCGAACGACTGGAACTGGGGGAGCCTCATCCCCGGGACGGAGTGACGCCACGCCTCCTTGCCGGTGGCGGCGTCCAGCGCGACGACCTCGGAGTCGGGTCCGGTGAGCAGGACCATGCCGGCGACGTGGGCGACACGGCCGTCGTAGCGCTCGACGTCCTTGCTCCAGCGCGTCGCGCCCGTGGTGGGGTCGAGCGCGCTCAGCCGGTGCCCGTCCCCGCGCTCGACCAGCAGGAGGCCGCCGGAGAGGACCGGGGCCGGGATGGAGTAGGTGCTGGTGTTCCCCGCGTCGCTCCGGGACCACAGCACCTTGCCGTCGTCCGGATCGATCGCCGCGGCGAGCACGCCGGGCCGGACGCACAGCAAGGCTCGGGGCGTGTCCGTGCACCGTGGCTGGCCTCCGGCTCTGGAGCCGGGAGCCTTCAGGTCGAGATTCCAGGGCCGAAAGGCGTTGCCGGACGGGGGAGCGGTGTGGTGTTCCGCCGCCGGGCTCTGCGACCCGCCGGGGAGACCGAAGGCGCCGACGACGCCGGCGGCGACGGCGAGCCCGGCAGCCACGACGAGCGCGGGCAGGCGCCGGCGTCGTCCGTCCCTCTGCAGCCCGTCCCTCTTTCGGGCAGCCACATGGGTACGGTCTTCGGCGCCCTCCGGCCGCTCGTGCCGCGGACGCTGCTTTCGCTCTGGCGGTACGGACTTCCCGCTGTCGGTGCGCTGTTCGGGAATGAAAGCCCGCGTGTCGTACGAGGCCGAGACCGAGCGCAGCGCGGTCATCAGCTCGTCCGGAGTGGGCCGGTCCTCGGGCTCCTTGGCGAGGCAGCGCGCGACCAGGTCGAGCAGTTCCTCCGGCACGCCCGTCAAGTCCGGCTCGTCGTGCACGACTTGGTAGGCGACCAGATAGGGACTGTCCGAGTCGAAGGGCCCGCTCCCGGTGGCCGCGTGCACGATCACCGACCCGAGCGCGAACACGTCCGCGGCCGGGCCGACATGCCGTGGTCTGCTGAACTGCTCCGGCGCCATGAACGGCGGAGTGCCGATCAACTTGCCCGTTTCTGTGCGCAGTTCACTGTCGGCGGGGCGTGAGATGCCGAAGTCGATGACTTTCGGCCCGTCCTCCGCCAGCAGGACGTTGCTGGGTTTGAGGTCGCGGTGGACGACACCGGCCCGGTGGATGTCCCGCAGGGCTTCGGCGAGTCCGGCCATCAGATGGCGCAGCCGTTCGGTGGACAGTGCGCCGTTCCGCTTCACATGCTCGGCGAGCGTCGGCCCCGGGATGAACAGCGTTGCCATCCAAGGGTGTTCGGCCTCGGGATCGGCGTCCACCACGGGCGCGGTGAAGGCACCGCTGACCCGGCGCGCGGCCGCCACCTCCTGGCGGAACCGCCCCCGGAACTCGGGATCTTGGGAGAACTCGGCGTGCACGACCTTGACGGCCAGCCGCAACCCGGAGGCGGACCGCGCCAGACGCACGATTCCCATGCCACCGGAGCCCAGTCTCGCCTCCAGCAGGTACTGCCCGGCATAGCGCGGATGTTCCGCTTCCGAGTCCGTACCGGTGCTGCGCTGTGGCGGCATCACTCACCCCCGTGGGATCGACCGCATGCGCGACGCGCAGAGCCTAGTCGATCCTTCGTACGAAACCTCGACGGCTTGCTAGCCTCCTCACGCAGTTTGAATTTGGCGTGAACCAATCAACGGGGGGAATTCGATATGGCCACGGAAGACATCGTGATCACAGGCGCGGCGGAGGCCGCGGACGAGATGTCGCCCACCGCGCAGGCGCTGCGCACCTATCCGCTCGCGCCGGGCCACAACGTCAATGTCCGCAGCGGCCCGGGAACCCACTTCAGCGTCGTCCGGACCCTGCCGGCGGGCTCGCGCGTCCCGATCTACTGCCAGTGCCCGGGCGAGTCCGTCGCCGGCCCGTACGGGACGAGCAGCATCTGGGACAACATCGCCAACGGCCAGTTCGTGGCGGACGCGTACGTGCAGACAGGCAGCGACGGCTACGTCGCGCCGAAGTGTTCCTGACGTCGAAAGAAACGAAGGGAACCGCAATGAAGATCACGTCCGGTGGACGGGCAACGCTGGTCGGAGGGTTCGCCGCCGCGCTCCTGACGGTGGTGGGGGCTGCGCCCCAGGCATCGGCGGACGTCCGTACGTATCCGCTCGCACCTGGCGTCAGCGTCAACGTCCGCAGCGGGCCTGGCGCGCACTACCCCATCATCCGCACGATCCCGGCGGGTTCCAGCGTCCCGATCCGCTGCCAGTGCCAGGGCGAGTCGGTCAACGGCTACTACGGGACCTCGACCATCTGGGACAACATCGCCAACGGGCAATTCGTCTCGGACGCGTACGTGCACACGGGCAGTGACGGTTACATAGCCGCGGAGTGCAGCTGACCGGTGCCCCGCCCCCGAGCACCCGGGGCGATGCCGGAACCGTCGCCAGGGCGATAATCGTCGGGTGAGCGACGAGACCAGCACCGGAACCGGCACCCCCGCGGGGCCCCAGCCCGAGCCCCTGCGTTTCTTCGGGACGACCTGGGTGGAGCACGACGGCGGCTACACCGGCCGCCGGATCGGCGTGGCCGTCGGCTCGCCGGCCGCCGCGGTGGCCGCCTGCTTCGTGCTCCGCTTCGCCTATCAGGGCCTGGCCATCGCGGACGTGGGAACACCCGTGACCGTGATGGTCGTGGTGATGTTCGCGGTGTGCACCGCCCTCGCGTTCGGCCACACCTGGGAGTCCTTCTCCAAGCGCCCCGACCCCGACCGCCAGGCATCCCTGCGCGGCCTCCTCGCCATCGGTTTCGTCGGCTCCCTCCTCGCCTACTGCATCCGCTCGCTCACCGAGGCCCCGGGCGAGAAGCTCCACCGCGAGGAGTACGAGGCGGCGAGGGAGCAGTACACCCGCCGCACCACTCGCCGAGCCGGCAACCCCGCGAAGAAGCGCCGCCGCGCCTGACCGGCCTCTGGCCACACCCAAGCCACGACGCACCCGCAGCCGGGATCCGGCGGAGGGGCCGCCTGGCGCCACCGCGACGCACCCGCAGTCGAGTACGCGCGGGAGGGACCGCCTGGCGCCACCACGACGCACCCGTAGTCGGGATCCGGCGGAGGGGCCGCCTGGCGCCACCACGACGCACCCGCTGTCGGCCGCGCGCGGGAGGGGCCGTGCCGGTACATCAGATGCCCGCAGGCCGGACGGATCGTCACCCGCGTCCATGTCTCGACGCCGGTGGGATCCGTTCGGATGCGGGCGGATGTACCGGCGCGGCCCCGACCCCCCACCGGCCGACACCGCGAACCCGAGGCGCGGCAGAAAACCCCCTACCCCCGCCCCGCACCGCCCGCGATCATGACCCCCATGACCCCCATGACGCCTTCCTCGTCGCCCTCGCCCTCGACCTCGTCCTCACCCTCCACCCCTCCGGAAACCACCCTGCACGCCGCGCGCGCCCACTCCTTCAATGCCGCCGCGGCGCAGTACGCCGCCAACCGCCCCTCGTACCCACCCGCGCTCCTCGACGCGGTCGAAGACCTCGCGGGCCGGTCCCTGAGCGGTGCCGGGGTCGCCGACGTGGGGGCGGGCACCGGCATCTCGACCGGACTGCTGCACGACCGCGGCGCGGACGTCCTCGCCGTGGAACCCGGCCCCGGCATGGCCGCCGAGTTCCGCCGCGTCCACCCGGGCATCCCGATCGTGCGGGGCAGCGGCGACGCCCTGCCCCTCGCCGACGCCTCCATGGACTTCCTCACCTACGCCCAGTCCTGGCACTGGACCGAGCCGCGCCGCTCGGTGCCGGAGGCGGTGCGCGTGCTGCGTCCCGGCGGGGCGCTGGCCCTGTGGTGGAACACCGAGGCACTGGACGTCCCGTGGATCGAGGCGGCGGCCCGGCGCGCCGAACGCTTCCTCGGCCTGGACGAGAAGGACCGGAAGGCGGAGAAGAGCCCCGGTTCCGCCCGCCCCGAACACTTCCTGGCAGCCGACCCCACCGGCACCCTCTCCTTCGCCCACCGCCAGGTCCGCTGGAGCCGGCACGTCCCGGTGGACACCCGGCTCGCCAACGTCGGCAGCCACTCGCAGTTCCTGGTCCTCGGCGAGGAGGCCACCGGGGCGTTCTTCGCCGAGGAACGGGACCACCTCCTCCAGGCCTTCCCGGAAGGGTTCGTGGAGGAGACCTACGTCGTGGAGCTGCTGGTGGCGATCCGTTCGTGACCCCGCCCGGCGGCCCACGCGTCGAGGGCCGCCGCACACGCGTGATCCACGTGCCGCAGCCCGCCCAGCTCCAGCCGTACGACACGGTCGTGGGGCAGCGCCTCCAAGGCGTCCAGCAGCTTCGGCAGTCGCAGGAACGTGGCGTTGCCGACCACCCGTACGACCATGCCCGCGGCGCCCCGGTCCTCGGTTTCCACGTGCACATGACTGATGTCCCAGGCGGTCTTGGCCACGGCGAGGGCGAGCCCGACCAGCACCCCCTCGAACAGGTTCCCCACCACGATCGCCACCGCGGTCACCGCGAGCACGGCCACCTCACCGCGATGCCCGCGCCACAGCGTCCGCACCTCCCGCACCGGCACGAGCTTGCACCCTGCGTGCACCAGCAGCCCCGCCAGCGCCGCCACCGGAATCAGCCCGAGCACCGCGGGCACCACGGCCGTGAAGAGCAGCAGCCACACCCCGTGCAGCACCCGCGACGCCTTGGTCTGCGCCCCGGCGTGCACGTTGGCCGCGCTCCGCACGATCACGGCGGTCATCGGCAGCGCCCCGAGCATCCCGCACACCGTGTTCCCGGCGCCCTGCGCGATGAGCTCCCGGTCGTAGTCGGTGCGCGGCCCCCGGTGCAGCCGGTCCACCGCCGCCGCGCTGAACAACGACTCCGCCGACGCGATCAGCGCGAACGCCAGGACGGTCCCGATCACGCCCACTTCCGTGAGCCGGCCCAGATCCGCGGCGGCCGGCGGCCGCACGGCGTCGAACAGCCCCTGGACCTCGACCCGTCGCACCGCGAGATCGAAGGCCCCGGTCACGGCCGAGGCGAGCGCCACCGCCAGCAGCGGCGCCGGCACCACCCGCGCGCCCCGACGCCAGCGCGGCCACAGCAGCAGTACGGCCACGGTGGCCCCGCCGATCGCCAGCGCCACGGGATCGGCGGCACCGGCCAGCGACACGAGCCCGGCGATCTTCCCGGGCCCGCCGGAAGGCGCGGCCGTGTCGCCCATGGCGTACACCTGACCCGCGATCAGCACGAGCCCGATCCCGGCGAGCATGCCCTGCACGACGGCCACGGACACGGCCCGGAACCACCGCCCGAGCCGGAGGAGTCCGAGCCCGAGCTGCACGAGCCCGGCCCCGAGCACCAGCACGCCCAGCGCGTGGACGCCGTACGACCGCACCGCCTCGTACACCAGCACGGTCAGCCCGGCCGCGGGCCCGCTCACCTGCAGGCTGCTTCCGGGCAGAGTCCCGGCGACCAGCCCACCGACGATTCCGGTCACCAGCCCCAGCTCGGCGGGCACACCGGACGCTATGGCGACCCCGACACACAGGGGCAGCGCCACCAGAAAGACGACGAGGGACGCGAACAGATCTGCCTTGCGCATCACGACAGCACCTCCGGTCGACAGCGGGAGATGCGTGGGTGCCGTGCCGGGGGAGGGCACGACGGACCTGGCGCCACGGCACGGAACCGTTTCGCACATTGAAATCCATTGTCAGGTAAGCCGGTTGATCGCGCAGCCCCTCCGGGCCGGTGTCACGCGAACGCGGGAGCGCGTGCATCGGCGACGCCGCGGACGATCCCGTTCCGTTCACGCCGCCGCGCGCCTGCGCCGCCTGATGCTCCGGGACCCGGCGCCCCGGCCGTCCGGCCTCGAGGCCGGTACCGCGTGGCCCTTGACCGGCGTACCTCCACGGGAGGAATATTCATCGAGTGATGATTATTCGTCCACGTCCGCCCGACCCCACAGGAACACCCGTGCCCCTTTCCCCGCCCGCCGTCCGCGCCGAAGGCCTCACGGTCGTCCGCGGCACCCGCACCGTCCTGCACGGACTCGACTTCACCGTCCCGCGCGGCCAGATCACCGGTCTGCTCGGCCCTTCAGGCTGCGGAAAGTCCACCCTGATGCGCGCGACCGTCGGCACCCAGGCCAAGGTCGGCGGCACCCTCGAAGTCCTCGGCCTCCCCGCCGGCGACGCCGCACTGCGCTCCCGCATCGGATACGTCACCCAGGCGCCCTCCGTCTACGACGACCTGACCGTCCGCCAGAACCTCGACTACTTCGCCGCGATCCTCGACCCCGGACGGGCCGCCGCCGAACGTCGCCACGCGGATGTCACCCGGGTCATCGGCGACGTCGACCTCGCCTCCCACACCGACGCCCTCGCCGGCAACCTCTCGGGCGGCCAGCGCAGCCGCGTCTCCCTCGCCGTCGCCCTCCTCGGAGCCCCGGAACTCCTCGTCCTCGACGAACCGACCGTCGGCCTCGACCCCGTCCTGCGCCGCGACCTGTGGAATCTCTTCCACGCCATCGCCGAGGAGCGCGGCACGACCCTCCTGATCTCCTCCCACGTCATGGACGAAGCCGAGCGCTGCCACCGGCTCCTCCTGATGCGCGAAGGCGGGATCCTCGCCGACGACACCCCCGAGGCACTCCGCGAACGGACCGCTTCGGACACCGTCGAAGCCGCCTTCCTCCACCTCGTGGACGAAGCGGTCGCGGCCGCGCGGCAGCCCGCG
This sequence comes from Streptomyces sp. NPDC021080, assembly GCF_044333225.1. Taxonomy (NCBI): domain Bacteria; kingdom Bacillati; phylum Actinomycetota; class Actinomycetes; order Kitasatosporales; family Streptomycetaceae; genus Streptomyces; species Streptomyces sp. NPDC021080. The sequence goes on from NZ_JBIRQM010000015.1 coordinate 271,170, forward strand.
CCGGCCACGGCCGCGAAGTCCCCCGCCACCGGCTCCGACTCCCGCGAGGAGACCGCACGATGAGTTCCACCGCGGCCACCAGCCCCACCCCGCCCGCCGCACCCGAGACCTCCGGCACCCCGGGACAGCCGGCACCGGCGTCCCGCCCGAGCGCGCTGAACATCTCCCGGACGACGGCCACCGCGGCCCGCGCCCTGCGTCAGCTCCGGCACGACCCGCGCACCATCGCGCTGATGATCCTCGTCCCCTGCGTGATGCTGGTCCTGCTCCGCTACGTCTTCGACGGCAGCCCGGGCACCTTCGACTCCATCGGCGCGTCCCTCCTCGGGATCTTCCCGCTGATCACGATGTTCCTGGTGACCTCGATCGCGACCCTGCGCGAGCGCACCTCCGGCACCCTCGAACGCCTCCTCGCCATGCCGCTCGGCAAAGGCGACCTGATCGCCGGCTACGCCCTCGCCTTCGGTGCCATCGCCATCGTCCAGTCGGCCCTGGCCACCGGACTCGCGGTCTGGGCCCTCGGCCTGGACGTCACCGGCTCCCCCTGGCTCCTCCTGCTGGTCGCCCTCCTTGACGCCCTGCTCGGAACGGCGCTCGGCCTGTTCGTGTCGGCTTTCGCCGCCTCCGAGTTCCAGGCCGTCCAGTTCATGCCGGCGGTGATCTTCCCGCAGCTCCTCCTCTGCGGCCTGTTCACCCCGCGCTCCGACATGCACCCCGTCCTGGAGGCCATCTCCGACGTCCTCCCCATGTCGTACGCGGTCGACGCCATGAACGAGGTCCTCAAGCACACCGACATGACCACGGCCTTCGTGCGCGATGTCCTGATCGTCGCCGGGAGCGCGCTGCTGGTCCTGGGGCTCGGCGCGGCGACCCTGCGCCGCAGGACGCCGTAGTGAGCCGTAGTACGAGGTAGTACGGCGCGAGGACCCGCAGGATTCCGCGGCGGTGGGCGGACGGGCCGGTTTCCCGTCCGCCCACCGGACATCCCACCCGCCCCCATGATCCCGGTGGGAGGATGAACGCGGACGACTCAACCCTCGGAGGGCACCCGCAACCATGCCTCAGAAAGTCGCAGTCCTCGGCACCGGCAAGATCGGTGAAGCCCTGCTCAGCGGAATGATCCGGGCCGGCTGGGCCCCCACCGACCTCCTGGTCACCGCCCGCCGCCCGGAGCGGGCCAGAGAACTCCAGGAACGCCACGGAGTCACCCCGGTCTCCAACGCGGAAGCGGCGAAGACCGCCGACACCCTGATCCTCACGGTCAAGCCCCAGGACATGGGCGCCCTCCTGGACGAACTCGCCCCGCACATCCCCGCCGACCGCCTGATCATCAGCGGCGCGGCGGGCATCCCGACCTCCTTCTTCGAGGAGCGTCTGGCCCCGGGCACCCCCGTCGTGCGGGTCATGACGAACACCCCCGCCCTCGTCGACGAGGCCATGTCCGTCATCTCCGCCGGGAGCCACGCCACCGCGGAGCACGTGGCCTACGCCGAGGAGGTCTTCGGCGCCGTCGGCAAGACCCTTCTCGTCCCCGAGTCGCAGCAGGACGCCTGCACCGCCCTCTCCGGTTCGGGACCGGCGTACTTCTTCTACCTGGTCGAGGCCATGACGGACGCGGGCATCCTGCTCGGCCTGCCCCGCGACAAGGCCCACGACCTGATCGTCCAGTCCGCGATCGGTGCCGCCGTGATGCTCCGCGACAGCGGCGAACACCCGGTCAAGCTCCGCGAGAACGTCACCTCTCCCGCGGGCACCACGATCAACGCGATCCGCGAACTCGAGAACCACGGCGTACGCGCGGCACTCATCGCGGCACTGGAAGCGGCCCGCGACCGCAGCCGCGAACTCGCCTCCGGCAACAGCTGACGCGCTCACCCCGCTCCGACCGGCCCTCGGCACCGAGCCGTCCTCGGTGCCGAGCCGTCGTCGGTGCCGAGCCGTCGTCGGTACCGAGGACCGGTCCGGTGCCGAGGGCGACCGCGGGTCCGGCTATCCGTCCGAAGGCGCCAGCAGGCCGATGGCCTCGTACGCCGAATCCACCGTCGGCCGCGCCATCTCCCTGGCCCGCCGCGCGCCGCCCCGCAACACCCCCTCCACATACGAGGGATCCGCGCACAACTGCTTGTGCCTCTCCTGGACAGGCCTGAGGAGCTCGACCACGGCGTCGGCGGTGTCCTTCTTCAAAGCGCCGTACGACGCGTACGCACCGCTCAGGGCCGTGGGGTCCCCGCCCTCGCAGGCCGCGAGGATCTCCAGAAGATTCGAGACTCCGGGCCGCTCCTCCGGGTCGTAAGCGACGTCCTGCCCGCTGTCCGTCACCGCGCGCATGATCTTCTTCCGTACGGTGTCCGGCTCGTCGAGCAGATAGACGACACCGGGTCCGACGTCGTCGCTCTTCCCCATCTTGGACGTCGGCTCCTGGAGGTTCATGACCCGCGCCGCGACCTCCGGCCGGGTCGCCCGGGGCACCGTGAACGTATGCCCGTACCGCTGGTTGAACCGCACGGCCAGATCCCGGGTCAGCTCGACATGCTGCGTCTGGTCGTCCCCGACCGGTACCTCGTCGGTGCCGTACGCCAGGATGTCGGCCGCCATCAGCACGGGATACGTCAGCAACGACAGCCGCACACTCCCACCGCGCCTCCGCTCCAGCGCGGCCTTCTCCTTGTACTGGACCATCCGCCGCATCTCGCCGTCGGTCGCGACGCACTCCAGCAGGTACGACAGCCGCGCGTGCTCGTCCACATGACTCTGTACGAACACGGTGCACAGCTCGGGATCGAGCCCCGAGGCCAGCAGCAAGGTCGCGGCCTGCCTGCTGAGCCTGCGGACCCGCCCCGGATCGTGGTCCACGGTCAGCGCGTGCAGATCGACGATGCAGAACAGGGCCTCGGCCCGGTGCTGGTCGACCCCGGCCCAGCGGCGTACGGCGCCCAGATAGTTCCCCAGCGTCAGATGCCCGGTCGGCTTGACCCCGCTGAAGATCCGCGTCATCTCTCAACCTCCTGGTCGAGGCCGCCGCGTTCGCCGGCCCGCTCCCCAGGAGGAACACAAAAACGGCCGCCGAGGCGGCGGCCGTTGGGTACATACGTGTGTACGGCCGCCGTCAGGCGGCCCACCACTGCTGGGGACACGTACGCGTAGTCATGGACGTCAGCGTACGCCTCGGGTGGCCTGTCCGGACCGCAGTTGACACGACTCCTGCCCGTCCGTAGTGTTCTCCGAGTTGTCCGACGTGAGCGTCGACTCCGGTCGGTCCCCGGACAGCCATTCCGCACCATCATTCAACGATCGACGACTCGTCGTCGGCTCGTTTTCATGCGTGTTTGCGAAATGAGGATTCCGCGTTCGAAAGGACGCCCCCGATTAGCTCGGGAGCCAGGGATCCGCTAATGTCTCACTCGTCGGAACGGCCCAACGGCCGGGAAGGCAAATCCCGCTGACTGGGAGTCAGGCCCGAAAGGATCTGATAGAGTCGGACTCGCCGGAAAGGGAAACGCGGAAGCGGGAACCTGGAAAGCACCGAGGAAATCGGATACGGAAACGGTCTGATAGAGTCGGAAACGCAAGACCGAAGGGAAGCGCCCGGAGGAAAGCCCGAGAGG
>NZ_JBIRQM010000016.1:0-75070 GCF_044333225.1 Streptomyces sp. NPDC021080
TCGAACTCATCGGCGGCGTCCGGTTCCCGGCCATCGGCGAACTGCCGTACCTGCTGACCCTGGCCGGCCACGGCTTCTACTGGTTCCGCCTGCGCCCCGCGGCCGGGCCCGCCGCACCGAAGCGATCGTGAACGCGTCCCCCTCGACAGCCCGCCCGCCCCTGAAAGGACGTGCCGTCATGCCGAACACCGCTCTGCAGCGTCCGAGCGGCCCCGACACCGCTCCGCTGCTCACCCCGTTGGCCGAACTGCTGCGGGCCTGGCTGCCCCGGCAGCGCTGGTTCGCGGGCAAGGGCAGGCCCGTGACGGATGTGACACTGCTGTCGACGACCGAGCTGTACCCCGGGTGTCTGCACCTGCTGGTCCGCACCGAGCACCTCGGCCCGCCCTCCCACGGCACCGCGGGCACTCCCGCGGCCGAGGACTGCTACCAACTGCTCCTCGGGGTGCGGGAGGTCCTGCCGCCACGGCTCGCCCACGCCGTCATCGGCCGGGTGAGCGCCGGTCCGCTGGCAGGCCTGACCGTGTACGACGCCTTCCACGACCCGAAGGCGGCGGGACTGCTGCTGGAGCGGCTGCGCCGTTCGGGCACGGCGGGTCCACTGCGGTTCGAGGCCGACCCCCGGGTGACGGTGCCGTCCGGTCTCCCACCGCGTCTCCTCGACGCCGAGCAGTCCAACACCTCACTGGTCTACGGGGACGCGTTCATACTGAAGGTCTTCCGGCGCGTCCAGCCCGGCATCAACCCGGACCTGGAGGTGCCGCGCGCACTGGCCCGCCAGGGCTGCGACCGCGTCCCCGCGCCGGCCGCGTGGTTCCGGACGTCGGAGCCGCAGGAGGCGACCCTCGGCGTCCTCCAGCCGTATCTGCGCGACGCCGCCGACGGCTGGGCGCTGGCGCTCGAGTCCCTCGGCTCGCGGCAGGACTTCACGGGCGAGGCGTTCGAACTGGGCCGTGCCACCGCCGAGGTGCATCTGGCCCTGGCCACGGCCTTCCCCGTGGACGCGCCGAGCCCGTACCGGAACCAGCGGCTCGCGGAGGCGATGCACGAGCGTCTGGACGCCGCGGTGCGTTCCGTCCCCGAACTGCGCCCGCACGCGGCCGGGTTGCGGTCGGCGTTCACCGCGCTGGCCGCCCTGGACTCGGCGGTCCGCCCGGCCCAGCGCATCCACGGCGACCTCCACCTCGGCCAGGTCCTGCGGGCCGGGCGACAGTGGTCGGTGATCGACTTCGAGGGTGAACCGGCCCGCCCGATCAGCGAACGTCGGCGTGTCCAGTCGCCCGTACGCGATGTCGCGGGCATGCTGCGGTCCTTCGACTACGCGGCCCGCTCCCGGCAGCCCTGGCGTCCGGAGTGGGCGGAGCGCTGCCGCGAGGCCTTCTGCTCGGGCTACGCCGCCGCCGCGGCCTGGGACCCGCGCGAGGAACCCGAACTGCTGCGCGCCTACGAGACGGACCGTGCCGTGTACGAAGTGCTCTACGAGGCACGGCACCGGCCCGACTGGCTGCCCGTACCCATGGCGGCGGTCGGACGACTCGCCGACCACCCCTGACCACCCGCCACCCGCCACCCGCCACCCGCCACCCGCCACCGATCACCGATCACCGATCACCGATCACCGATCACCGATCACCGATCACCGATCACCGATCAGCCTGAGCAGTCCTGTCGTCCCCCTCAACACCCCCACCCCCGAGAGGCCAAGCCGTGACCCGCACCGCTTCCACCCGCGCACGACGGGCCAAGCCCGCCGCCCCGTCCGCGCAGTTCGCCGCGCTGGACCCCACGGATCGGGGGCGTCTGCTGTCCGGCGCCCATCACGATCCGCACGCGGTGCTCGGTGCCCATCCCGTGCCGGACGGAGTGGTGTTCCGGGCGCTGCGGCCGTACGCCCAAGGGGTGGCGGTGGTCGTGGACGGGCACCGGACCGCGCTGGACGACCTGGGCGACGGGTTCTTCGGGACCGTTCTGCCGCTCACCGCGATTCCCGCGTACTCGCTGGTGGTGACGTACGACGGCACCGAGTTCGAGGCACCGGACCCCTACCGCTTCCTGCCCGCGCTCGGCGAGCTGGACCTGCACCTGATCGGTGAGGGCCGGCACGAAGAGCTGTGGCGGGCGCTCGGCGCCGAGCCGATGACCCACGAGGGGGTCGAGGGCACCCGCTTCACCGTGTGGGCCCCGAACGCCCAAGGCGTCCGGGTCTGCGGGGACTTCTGCCACTGGGACGGCGCCTCCGGGTTCCCGATGCGTTCGCTCGGCTCGTCCGGCGTGTGGGAGGTGTTCCTGCCCGGCATGGGTGAGGGAACGCTCTACAAGTTCGACATCACACGCCCCGACGGCTCCCGCACCCTGCGCGCCGACCCGATGGCCCGCCGCACCGAGGTGCCCCCGGCGACCTCGTCGGTCGTGACACGGTCGTCGTACACGTGGCAGGACTCCAAGTGGATGAAGGAGCGGGCGAAGCGCCGCCCGCTGCACGAGGCGCCGTTCTCGGTGTACGAGGTGCATCTGCCGTCCTGGCGACCGGGCCTGACCTACCGTCAGCTCTCCGACCAGCTCCCCGCCTACGTCACCGACCTCGGCTTCACCCACGTCCAGCTCATGCCCGTCGCCGAACACCCCTTCGGCGGCTCCTGGGGCTACCAGATCACCGGGTTCTACGCGCCCACCGCACGCCTGGGCACCCCCGACGACTTCAAGCACCTCGTCGACGCCCTCCACCGCGCCGGCATCGGCGTCCTCATGGACTGGGTCCCCGCCCACTTCCCCCGCGACGACTGGGCCCTCGCCCAGTTCGACGGCCGCCCGCTGTACGAACACGCCGACCCCCGGCGCGCCGACCACCCCGACTGGGGCACCCTGGAGTTCGACTACGGCCGCCGCGAGGTCCGCAACTTCCTCGTCGCCAACGCCACCTACTGGTGCGAGGAGTTCCACATCGACGGCCTGCGCGTCGACGCCGTCGCCTCCATGCTCTACCTCGACTACTCCCGCGAAGAGGGCCAGTGGGCCCCCAACGAATTCGGCGGGCGGGACAATCCCGACGCGGTGGCGTTCCTCCAGGAGATGAACGCCACCGTCTACCGCCGCAACCCCGGTGTCGTCACGATCGCCGAGGAGTCCACCGCCTGGGACGGCGTCACCCGTCCGACCTCCGACGGGGGGCTCGGCTTCGGGCTCAAGTGGAACATGGGCTGGATGCACGACTCGCTGGAGTACATGCAGCACGAGCCGATCCACCGCAAGTACCACCACGACGAGATGACCTTCTCGATGGTGTACGCCTACAGCGAGAACTACGTCCTGCCGATCTCCCACGACGAGGTCGTGCACGGCAAGCAGGCACTCGTCTCCAAGATGCCCGGCGACTGGTGGCAGCGGCGCGCCAACGCCCGCGCCTACCTCGGCTTCATGTGGGCCCACCCCGGCAAGCAACTCCTCTTCATGGGGCAGGAGTTCGCCCAGGGCGGGGAATGGAAGGAGGCCGAGGGCCCCGAGTGGTGGCTCCTCGACCCCGCCTACTGCGCCGAGGCCGACCACCGCGGGGTCCAGGATCTCGTCCGCGACCTCAACACCCTCTACCGCGGCGAACCCGCGCTGTGGGAACGCGACACCGACCCGTCCGGCTTCAGCTGGGTCGTGGGCGACGCCGCCGACGACAACGTCTTCGCGTTCCTGCGCCACGCCGCCGACGGCACCCCCCTGCTCGCCGTCTCCCACTTCTCCCCCGCCGTCCGCCACGGCTACCGCCTCGGCGTCCCCGAGGACATCCCCGCCTGGCGCGAGGTCCTCAACACCGACGACCTGCGCTACGGCGGCAGCGACATCGTCCACCCCGAGCCCGTCAAGGCCGAGGCGATCGGGATGCACGGCCGCCCGACCAGCATCGAGCTGACGCTGCCGCCGCTGGCGACGGTGTGGCTGCGGCCCGCCTGAGCCGGACCGCAGCCGTCGCCGGGGAAGCCCGTCTCAGGACGAGGCGGGCTTCCCCGCCGTGAAGAGCCAGGTGTGGAAGAGCCCGGTGAGGTCCTTTCCGGACGCCTGCTCGGAGAGCTTGACGAACTGGGCCGTCGTGCCGTGCCCGGCACGGTGGCCGGCGGCCCAGGACCGCAGGATGCGGAAGAAGACGGGGTCGCCGACGGCCGTGCGCAGCTTGTGCAGGACCATGGCGCCGCGGGCGTAGACCGGCGTCTCGAAGATGTGCTCGCCGCTGCCGGGATCGCCGGGCGGGAACGCCCACAGGTCCTTGCCCGCGGGGGTGGCGTACAGGGCGTCGAAGGCCTTCTGCGCGCTCTTGCCGCCGTGCTGCTCGGCGTACAGCCACTCGGCGTAGGTGGCGAAGCCCTCGTTGAGCCAGATGTCCTTCCACCGGGTCAGGGTGACGGAGTCGCCGAACCACTGGTGGGCGCTCTCGTGGACGAGGGTGTCGAGGTCGGGCGCGGAGTCGTAGACGGGCCGGGTCTGGGTCTCCAGGGCGTAGCCGACCTGCGGGGCCCGGTCGACAATGGCTCCGGCCGCCCGGAAGGGGTAGGGACCGAAGAGCTTGCTCTCCCAGGCCAGGACGGACGGCAGCTTCTTGACGACCGGTGCGACGGCGCTCGCCTCGCGGGGGTCGATCGCGTTGTAGACCTTGAGGCCGTCGCGGGTGGTGTACTGCTCGACCTTGAACGTGCCGACGGTCGCCGTGGCGAGGTAGGCCGCCATCGGCTCGGACTGGCGCCAGCGGAAGGTGGTCCGGCCGTTCGCGGTCCGCTGTCCGAGCAGGACGCCGTTGGCGACGGCGGTGCTCCCCTTCGGGACGGTCAGGGTGAAGTCGTACGACGCCTTGTCCGTGGGGTGGCTGTCGGCCGGGAACCACGTCATCGCGCCCTGGGGCTCGCCGGCCACGAACGCTCCGTCGTCCGTGGGGATCCAGCCGTCGAGGGAGCCGTCGGGGTCGGTGACCGGCTTCGGGGTGCCGGAGTAGGTGACGGTGACGCGGAACTCCTGGCCCTTGCGCAGGGTGTCCTTCGGCGTCACGACGAGTTCTCGGCCGTCGCGCCGGAACGCGGCCTTGGCGTGGTCGACGGTGACGCCGGTGACCTTCAGCCCGCTGAGGTCGAGGTCGAACCGGCTCAGCCGCTGCGTGGCTCTGGCGGTGATGACCGCCGTGCCGTCGAGGTGGCGGCTGTGCGGATCGTAACCGAGCGTCAGATCGTAGTGGTGGACGTCGTAGCCGCCGTTGCCCGAGAGAGGGAAGTACGGGTCTCCCGCGCCGGCGGAGCCCACGGCCCCGGCCGCCGTGGCAGGGCCCGCCGCGGTGAGCAGGGCGGCGAGGGCCACGGGGACGGCCGCGACGACGGCCTCGCGGCGAAGGACGGTTGTGCGTCGTGCGGCCTCGTGCGGGCGTGGTGTCACGTTCGCTCCTCCGGTTCGACGGTGATCACTCCCGCACAGCCTATGAGTCCCGCCCCGCCCGGACGCCCACGATCAGGTCAAGTCGCCTCCCGTGGCGGGCGGTTCCGCGGGGTGCGCCGGAAGGGAGCCACGTCCGGGACGGGCCCGGGTTCCGTCCCGGCAGTTGGGCCCTGGTCCGTCCCGCACTCGGGCCCGGAGCGCTCACACCCAGGGCGGCGGACCGTCCGGGACGAGCTGGTGAACGTCGAAGAGGACGGCGGACTCGACACCGAGCGCCGCTCCGCCCATGCCGCACACCCAGGTCAGGAACGGCCGCGGTTCGAAGGCGCCCTCGCCCAGCCCCTTGGTGTACTCGGCGTGTGCCTCGAGGGAGGTGATGCCGCGTTCGAGGGGGTCGCCGGTGACGTCGACGCCGTGGGTGGGCTGTTCCGCTCCGGCGAAGCACACCATCCGGATGCCGTTCCAGGGCTCCAGACCCTCGTCGGCTAGCTCGGGGAAGATCCAGCGGTTTCCCGCGTCGCGTGCCGCGTCGAGGGCGGCCAGGCCCACCGCCCGGTGGTCCGCCTGGTTGGTCACGCCGCCGATCATCCGTACCGTGAAGGCGCCGGACACCACGACCTCGGGGCGGTGCCGGCGCATCGCCCGCACGATCTCCCGGCGCAGCCCGATCCCGTACTCGACGGTGCCGTCGCGGTGATCGAGGAACTCGACGGTCTCGACGCCGACCTGCCGTGCGCCGGCCCGTTCCTCGGCCTCGCGCAGCGGTGCGGCCCGGTCCGGGTGCAGTCCGTCGATGCCGGCCTCTCCCCGGGTCGCCAGCAGATAGCTCACCTGCTTGCCCTGTGCGGTCCAGCGCGCGACGGCGCAGGCCGTGCCGTACTCGATGTCGTCCGGATGCGCGGCCACGGCGAGACACCGCTCCCAGTCCTCCGGCAGCGCGGACAGGCCCGGACCGCCCCCGAAGCCTGCTTTGTCCTGTGTGGGATCCATGTCCGGCATGATGGCGTGCGGTGGGCCCGGACCGACAGAGGCGCGCTTTCGGTGTTCGAGCGCCGGGTGCCCGCGCCCCCGTGTGCCCCGGGGACCACGTGGCACGGGCGCGCTGTCCCTTTGCCTGCCGAACAGCGGGACGCCGTGATGCGGTCCGTGGTGAAGTCTGTCCACACGTCCGAAGATCCGGTGTCCGGCCGCCGTCGTCGTTCCGTTCCCCTCTCCGGCCCCGGGCGACGGCGTGTCAGGCCCCGTACGTCGCAGAGGAGATGCCGTGACCACCTCACCCACCTGGAAGCACGCCCCCGTCAGGGTGGGGCTCGTCGGCGCGGGGCCCTGGGCGCGGGCCGTGCACGCCCGGGTGCTGGCCGCCGGGCCCGAGACGCTGCTGACGTCGGTGTGGGCACGCAGGCCGGAGGCCGCCCGCGAGACGGCGGCCCCGTACGGCGCGGGTGTCGCCGCGACGTTCGAGGAACTGCTCGACGGCTGCGAGGCGGTGGCCTTCTCGGTTCCGCCCGCGGTGCAGGCCGAACTCGCCGTGCGGGCCGCCGAGGCGGGCAAGGCCCTGCTCCTGGAGAAGCCGCTCGCGCTCGACCCGGCCGCGGCGCGGCGGCTCGTGGACGCGGTCGACGCCTCGGGCGTGGTCTCCCAGCTCGTCCTGACGAACCGCTATCACCCGGCCGTCCGGCGGTTCCTCGCGAGGGCGCGGGCCCTGGACGTCTCGGGCGCGCGCTCCTGCGGCCTCAGCGGCGCGTTCCTGGGCGGCGACTTCGCGACCCCGTGGCGTCTGGAGCACGGGGCGCTGCTGGACCTCGGACCGCACCTTCTCGACCTGCTGGACGCGGCGCTGGGGCCGGTCGTGCGGGTACGCGGTGCCGGGGACCCGCGCCGCTGGCTCGAACTCACCTGTGAGCACGAGAGCGGCGCCGTGAGCCAGGCCTCCTTGTCGGGCTCGGTCGAGGTGGAGCGCGGGATCACCCGGGTCGAGCTGTTCGGCCGGCATCCCGGGCTGGTCCTCGATGCCGGGGCCCTCGACCACGAGGAGTCCTGGCCCGTACTGCGCCGGGAGTTCGCCGCCGCCGTCCGCTCGGGCCGGCCGGGAGAGCTCGACGCCCACCGCGGGCTGTACCTGCAGACGCTGATCGCCCAGGCCCTGGACGGCTGATCCGCTGCGCCCTCGATCACCGGTCCGGAGCCCCGCGGCGCTGCCGATCGGGCGCAACGGGTGCCGGTGGAGCGTGTGCGGCCGGCGGCGGGTCGGCACAGGAGGTGTGGAACCGGCCGGGAGGGCCGCCGCCCCTTCGGCAGCCTCCGCGGGCGGCCGGGGCACGCCGGGTGCCGCCCCGGCCGGTGGGCGAGGTCGGCTGCAGCGCCCGTACCGGGGCCGGGCTGTCGCGCCGGCCGTCGTGGCCGCGACTGCGTCCCGGCCCCGTTCCCGAGGACTCGGCGGCCGGGTCTCCCGGCGAAGAGCGTGGGCGCATGTGAAGGAGCCGGCCGCGCGTGGCGGTCGGCCCCTTCGCGTCCCGGTCAGGTCCTGCCGGGTCCGCCGCTGCCGAAGGACCCGCTGGATCCCGGTTGCCAGCGCTTGCGGTGCTGGTCATCGGCGTGTTTGGTGCCCGCGGAGTGGATGTTGTACGGCATCAGCCGTTCGCTCTCGTCCGCGGCGTGCGGCACCTCGTCCGGCTCGCGCATCTCGCGTTCCTCGTGCACCGCCCCGGTCGCGGGCAGTCTGGGCTGCTCCTCGGCTGTGGGCGGGCGCGATTCCAGGTTCCTCACCCGGATGCCCATCCGGACGGCCCAGACGAGGGCACCGGCGATGACGAGGCCGCCGATGAAGGCGGCGCCCGCGTTCAGCGATGAACTCGCTGCGATCAGATCTTGGCTCGCGGTGTACATGGTGTTCGCGTACCCCCAATGTCAGGGGAAATTTGCGTACTGGCCCGTCAGCGACGGCCATTCCATTGTATTCCGGATCAATCCGGACGGTACGCCGCGAGCCCGGACCCGCTCGTTCCGAGCGGGTCGCCCTCAGCCTCGACCCCTCATTCCGGGCGGTGCGCCACGGCCCCGAACATCGTCACGGACATGTGCAGGCCACCCTGGCGCGCGGCTTCCGTGAGGTCCTCGTAGAGGCGGTCACGCTGCGACTCGCCGATGAGTCCGCGGTTCAGCGCCGAGTCGCCCAGCATGCGGATGAGCGGCCAGGCGACCGACCTGTGATCCTGGAGCAGGGCCTGCGAGCCACGGTCGTCGATCACCAGCCCGGCGGCCGTCAGCCGTCCCACCAGCTTGCGTCCGGAGTACGGGTCGGCTGCCGCGGACAGCGCGCCGGTGGTGAGCGCGGCGATCGTCTCGGGGTCTCCGGGGTGCAGGATGGTGGTCGCCCAGTCGGTGTCCAGCAGGGCGACCCGCCCGCCGGGGCGCAGCACGCGCGCTATCTCGAAGACGGCCTTCTCCGGCTCGACGAGGTGCTGGAGCACCCGCTCGCACCACACGACGTCCACCGTGGCGTCGGGCAGCGGCAGGGAGAGGGCGTCGCCGTCGGCGAAGCGCGCGGCGCTGCGCTCCTCGGTGCCCCGCTGCTCGGCCACCGCGCGCAGTCCGGGGTTCGGTTCGATGCCGAGCACCCTGCCGCGAGGACCCACGGCCGCCGCGAGGCGCCGGGTCTGCGATCCGGTGCCCGCGCCGATGTCGAGGGCCCGCTCTCCGGGCCGTACGGCCAGTGCCGCGTGCGCCCATGAACGCAGGCGCTGTACACCGTCGTTGACGTCCTGGGCATCGAGGGCGCCGACCAGACGGGCCGTGCTGTCCGCGCTGATGTTCTGCGCGTGGAAGGCCGACGTAGGCCGCGTGTCCACCATGGCGGTCACTCTAGAACCACCATGGTCGTTTTTCAGATTCAGATTGTGTAACGCCTCAAGGCCGGTGTGACAAAAGCGAGCACAAACACCGTCATGATCACCAGCAGGCCTCCCCCGGCGACCGCGGCGGGTGCCCCGAAGGCCGAACCGGCCGTTCCGTGAAGGACGTCGGCGACGCGCGGGCCGCCCACGACGACGACGGTGAAGACACCCTGGAGCCGTCCGCGCATCTCGTCGGTGGCGGCCGACAGCAGGATCGCGCCGCGGAAGACCATGGAGACCATGTCGGCGACCCCGGCAACGGCCAGGAAGGCCACGGCGAGCCACAGGCTGTGGCTGAGCCCGAACCCGGCGACGGCCGCGCCCCAGGCCGCGACGGAGACGATGACCATCAGGCCGTGCCGGCGGGCGCGGGAGAAGGTACCCGACATCAGTCCGCCGAGGACCGCGCCGATGGGGATCGCCGCGAACAGCAGTCCGAGCGCGAGCCCTTCGCCGTAGGAGGCGTAGGTCTCGGCGGCGAGTTGCGGGAACAGGGCGCGCGGCATGCCGAGGACCATGGCGATGATGTCGGCCAGGAAGGACAGGAGCAGCACCTTGTGCAGGGCGATGTAGCGGAAACCGGCCACCACTTCGCGCAGACCCGCGCGCTGGGAGGCCGTGCCGGTCAGGGGCGGGAGCGCGGGGAGCCGCAGGACGGCCCACACGGTGGCGCACAGGGCGAGGGCGTCGATCAGATAGAGCTCGGGGAGCCCGATGAGGGGGATGAGCGCGCCGGCGAGCATCGGTCCGGCCACCGAGCCGGTCTGCATGACGGTCGCGCCGAGCGCGTTGGCGGCGGGCAGTTCGTCCGCGGGGACGAGCCGGGCGATGGACGCGCTGCGGGCCGGTGAGTTGAGGCCGAAGAACGCCTGCTGGACGGCGAGCAGGACCATCAGGACGAGCACCGAGTCCAGTCCGGTGAAGGCCTGGGCCCAGAACAGCAGCGAGGTGACGGCTATACCGGTGTTGGTGACGAGGAGCAGCTTGCGGCGGTCCACGCTGTCGGCGATCGCGCCTCCCCACAGGGCGAAGACGACCAGGGGCAGCAGGCCGGCGAGGCTCGCGTAGCCGACCCAGGCCGAGGAGCCGGTGATGTCGTAGATCTGCTTGGGCACGGCGACCGCGGTGAGCTGACTGCCCACGGACGTGACGGCGGTCGACGTCCACAGCCGGCGGTAGGCGGGGCGGCGCAGCGGCCGGGTGTCCATGGCCCATCGGCGCCATCCGGTGCGGGCGGGCCGCTCGGTCTCCGCGCTCCCGTCGGGCGTCGTGGGGCCGCCACTCCCGTCGGGCACCGCGGCGCCGCTGTCCGTACTGCTCTGGCTCGTGTCCACGCTCATCCTGGTTGCTCGATACATCTTTCGGTCCGGGGATCACTATGTCCGAGCGTGGGCGGCCTGTGTCCCCCGGGGGACGGAAATGGCGTGGACACGCCCTGCGCCGAGGCCTCGCGAGGCGGGCGCAGGGCCGATGGGCGATCTGCGGCGGTGCGGGACGGCGTACGGCGGCTCAGGCGCCGGCGATCAGCGAGACGCCCGTCGCGATCATGGTCGTCGCGACCAGGCCGTCCAGGACGCGCCAGGACGCGGGCCGGGCGAGGAAGCGGCCGAGCAGCCGGGCGCCGAATCCGAGGGCCGCGAACCAGCACAGGCTGGCGAGGGCCGCGCCCAGCCCGAACGTCCAGCGCAGCGATCCCCGGCCGGCCGCCAGGGAGCCGAGCAGGAACACGGTGTCGAGGTAGACGTGCGGGTTGAGCCAGGTCAGGGCGAGGCAGGTGAGGACGGCACGGCGCCAGGAGCCCGAGGACCCGGTCGCCGCCCGCAGGGCCGAGGGCTTCAGCACCCGCCGGGCGGCGAGGACTCCGTGGACGACGAGGAAACCGCCGCCGGTCAGTCCGACCGCGGTGAGCGCGGCGGGCCAGGCCACCACCACCGCGCCGATCCCGCCGACCCCGAGCGCGATGAGCAGCGCGTCGGACAGGGCGCAGATGCCCACCACGGCGAGGACCGCGTCCCGGCGGACGCCCTGGCGCAGGACGAAGGCGTTCTGCGCGCCGATGGCGACGATGAGGGAGAGACCGGTGCCGAATCCGGCGACCGCTGCGGCGAGGGCGTCTGTCATGCCGTCGACGTTAGGAAGCGGATCTCCAGGAGTACAGCTAAAGATTCTTCAGTATCATTAGCGTTCGTGATGGCGGAACTCCCCCTCGACCAGGTGCGCACGCTGCTCGCGGTGGTCGACGAGGGCACCTTCGACGCGGCGGCCTCGGCCCTCCATGTCACGCCCTCGGCGGTGAGCCAGCGGGTCAAGTCGCTCGAACAGCGCACCGGCAGAGTCCTGCTCACCCGCACCAAGCCGGTGCGCCCGACCGAGTCCGGCGAGATCGTGGTGCGTTTCGCCCGCCGGCTCGCCCGGCTGGAGCGCGACGCGCACGCCGAGCTCGGGATGTCCGGATCCGGTGAGCCCACCCGGCTGTCCATCGCGGTGAACGCCGACTCGCTGGCGACCTGGTTCCTCGCGGCACTCACCCGCGTACCGGACGATCTGCGGCTGTGCTTCGAACTGCGCCGCGAGGACGAGGACCACACCGCCGCCCTGCTGCGCGAGGGATCGGTCATGGCGGCGGTCACCTCGTCGCCCGACCCGGTGGCCGGCTGCTCCGTCCGCGCCCTCGGGCGGATGCGCTATCTGCCGGTGGCGAGCCCCGGCTGCGCCGAGCGGTGGCTCGGCACCACGACCGGCACACCCCTGCGCGAGCTGATCGGCTCCGCCCCGGTGGTGGCCTTCGACCGCGACGACGACATCCAGGACGACTTCGTCCGCGCCCTCGCGGGCGGTCCCCGGGCGGGCACGCTGCGCCATTTCGTCCCCACCTCGGAGGGGTTCGTCGACGCCGTCACGGCCGGACTGGGCTGGGGCATGGTGCCCGAGGCCCAGGCGGAACCGCTGCTGCGCACCGGGAGGCTGGTCCGTCTCGCACCGGGCCGCGGTGTCGACGTCCCGCTGTTCTGGCAGCAGTGGAAGCTCGATTTCCCCGCTCTCGGCGCGGTGGCCGAGGCTGTGGCGGCCGTCGCCGCCAAGCGGCTGCGACCCGGCACGGCCGCCTGAACCATCGGCTCCCGGCCAGGTCCGAGCCGGTCCGTCGGCTCCGGGCCCACGCGGGCGCGACCGGAAGGAACGGTCTCCCCGCGTGGAGGCGCGAAGGATGTCGAGGTGCGGTGAGCGACCTGGGAGGCGCATTCTTGCTGTGTTGACCCCCCTGGCGGCGGGCGGACGAGGGCAGATCGATGACAGGGAGCGCCGAGCGTGAGGGCCAGGCGCTGGACAGCCTGGTCTCCCTGCTCAGTGACGCGGTGACGGACGCGATCCGGGCTGCCCGCGGCTTCGCGGGGGGCGTCTACCTGCGCTCCGTCACACCCGGCCTGCTGCGCCTCGCCGTGCTCGCGGGGCTGCCCGGCCCCCTCTTCCGGCCCTGGTCGCGCATGCACGTGGACCGGCCGTTCCCGGTCGCGGACGCCCATCGGCTCGGTGTGGAGGTGCTGCTCGCCGATCCGACGGAGACGATGCGCCGCTATCCGCAGCTCGCGGCGGGGCTGCCGTTCCAGTTCGGTTCGCTCTACGTGCCGGTGGTGGGCGACTCCACCCCGTACGGCGTCCTGACGGTGCTGCGCCCGCCGGCCTCGGACGCCACCGAGGTCCTGCCGGACCGCGACCGGATGACGGCAGTGGCGGCGGAGCTCGGAGCAGCCCTGGCGCGGCTGGACAAGGACGGCCTCCCGGTCCTGTGGGACGCGGACCCCATCGGGACCCGGCCGCCGGTCGACAGCCCGTCCACCCGGTGCGTCGGGGGGTTCACCTGGGATCCGGGCGACGGCACGCTGATCGCGGACGACGCCCTGTGGGCACTGCTCGGGATCCCCCAGGAGGATTTCGCGGGGACGCCCGAAGCCTTCGCGGACGCGCTGGCCCACGACGAACCCCGGCTGCTGCTGGCGGCCCTGCGCGAGACCGCCGCCGGCCGGCCGCCGCCCCACCCCCTGCCGGTCCGCACCGGCGGCGGCGGACTGCGGCTCCTCGAACTGTGGACCGCGGGAGGAGAGGACGTCCCGCCGTTCCGGGTCAGCGGCGCCCTCGTCGACCCGGGGCCGGGACCGGCGGCGGACGGGGCGGCCGACCAGCTCCCGGAGGGCGTCTTCGCGATCGACCGGATCGGGCTGATCACGTACGTCAATCCGCGCGCCGCCGACCTCCTCGGCCGCCCGCGCGCCGAACTGCTGGGGCGGCTGCTGTGGGACGTGGTGCCCTGGATGGACCACCCCGCCTACGAGGACCATCTGCGCAGCGCGCTGCTCTCACCGGACCCGGTGCACTTCCGGGCCCGCAGCCCGCTGGGAGACGGCACCGAGACGACCCCGGGACATCCGACGGGCACCTGGCTGAGCTTCTCCGTCTATCCCGGCCCCCGCGGCGTGACCTGCAAGATCACACCCCTGGGCCGGGCCTCGGAGGCCGCCGGGAACACTCCGTTCGAGGCGGAGGCGACCCAGGCCGCAGGGACCGGGCTCGAGGAGACCTACACCGGTGTGCCGGGCACGGCACCGCAGTACCGGCCCATCGTCCTCGCGATCGCGCTGACCGAGGCGGTGACCGCACGGCAGGTGTCCGAGGTGGTGATGCGCGAGCTGCTGCCCGCGTTCGGCAGCCGCCGCCTGGCCATCTACCTGCTGCAGGACCGCCGGCTCTACCTGGCCTGGGAGACCGGCTTCCCGCAGGGGTTCCTCGCCCCCTTCGACGGCGTGGGCCTGGACGCCAAACTTCCCGGGGTCGAGGCGCTCACCAGCGGCCGGGCGCTCTTCTTCGAGTCGATGCAGCAGCTGGAGGCCGCCTATCCGGGCATCGCCCTGGACTCCGCCCTCGGGGCCCGCGCCTTCCTGCCGCTGATCGCCTCCGGGCGCCCGGTCGGCTCGTGCATCCTCGGGTTCGACCGGCCCCGCGACTTCAGCACCGAGGAGCGTACGGTCCTCACCGCGCTCGCCGGACTGATCGCGCAGTCCCTGGAACGGGCCCGGCGCTACGACAACGAGGCCGCGCTCGCCCGCGGACTCCAGGAGGCCCTGCTGCCGCACCGGCTGTCGGCACACCCCCTCGTACAGACGGCGGGCCGCTATCTGCCCGGCACCGTCGGCATGGACGTGGGCGGCGACTGGTACGACGTCGTCGAGGCCGGTGACGGCCTCGCCCTCGTCATCGGCGACGTCCAGGGACACGGCGTCCAGGCCGCCGCCACCATGGGTCAACTGCGCAGCGCGGTCCGGGCGTTCGCCCTCGGGGACCATCCGCCCGACGAGGTGATGAGCGGCACCAACCGGCTGCTCATCGACCTCGACCCGGGCCAGTTCGCCAGTTGCTGCTACGTCCGGGTGAACCCCCTGACCGGTGAGGCGCAGGCCGCGCGGGCCGGGCATCCGCAGCCACTGCTGCGCCATCCCGACGGCCGCACCGAGGTGCTGGACCTGGCGGGCGGAGTGGTGCTCGGCGTGGACCCGGACGCCGACTACCCCGTGACGGACCTGGTGCTGGAGCCCGGGGCCGTGCTCGCCCTGTACACGGACGGGCTGGTCGAGCGGCCCGGCACGGACATCGACGAGGGGGTCGAGGCCCTGCGCTCGACCCTGGCCGGGGCCGGCCCCCCGCGGCACCTCACGGCGGGCGGTCCGTCCCTGTCCCGCACCGCCGATCTGCTCACCGCGGAGGCCCGGCAGGCGGGCGAGCGCCCCGACGACATCGCCCTGCTGCTCACCACCCGCCGGCCGCCCCGCGGGAGTGAACACACGTAACGGACGCCGTCCGGGCCCGCCCTCGGCGACCGGGAGCCGACCGGTGTCAGTGGGCCGCGTCCAGGCGGGCCCGCTGGTCCGCGGTGAGCTCCAGGTCCACCGCGGCCAGGTTCTCCTCCAGCTGGGCCACCGAGGAGGCGCCGGCCAGCGGGATCACCGGCAGCTCGGCACCGATCTGCCAGGCCAGCACCACCTGGTTCAGGGTCGCCCCCGTCTCCTTGGCCACGTCCCGGAGCACGGCGAGCCGGGCGGTGTTCCCCGGGTGGTCGTAGTCGGACGGCAGCGGCTTGTCCCGTCGCCCGTAGGCACCGCCCAGCAGCGGCGAGTAGGCCACCAGGGTCAGGCCGGGCTCCGCCGCCAGGTAGCTGAGGAGCTCTCCGGTCGCGGCGCCGAGACCACCCTCGGGGAAGAGCCCGCTCGGTACGTCGGAGCGGGGGCGCAGCAGGCTGTGGTGGTACTGGAGGACCTCGTAGCCGGGCAGCTCCGCCCCGGCGGCCAGGGCCCGGGCCCGCTCCACGCGCCAGACGGCATGGTTGCTCACGCCGAGGAGTCCGACGCTGCCCTCCGCGACGAGTTCGGCGAACGCCCTGACGGTCTCGCCCGGTTCGACGGTGCGGTCCTCTATGTGCGCGTACAGGAGGTCGATCTTCTCCACTCCGAGGCGTTCCCTGCTCCGCTCGGAGGCCTCGCGGACCGTCTTGGCGGACAGTCCCTCGGGGTTGTCGACGTAGTCGGTCCCGGGGGCCAGCGGGCGGGCGCCGAGCTTGGTCGCGAGGACGATCCCGTCCCCGACGCCCCGGCTGCGCCGCCAGCGCCCGAGCAGTTCCTCGCTCTGGCCGCCCTGACCGCCGTCGGTCCAGAAGGCGTAGTTGTCGGACGTGTCGATGAAGTTGCCGCCGGCCTCGGCATAGCGGTCGAGCACGGCGAACGAGGTCTCCTCGTCGGTCAGCGAGCCGAACAGCATCGCGCCGAGCGCGAGCACGCTCACCTCACGGCGGGTGGCCGGGTCCGTGCCGATCGTGCGGTAACGCATGGTGTTCCCTCCCGTTCGGGCCCGAGGTCCCCGGGCCCGGACGGGAGTCTTGCCGTTGGAGTGCTCTTGAGGTCAAGCCTTGGCGAACGGCCCCTCCAGGGCGGCCCACTGCAGCAGCATGATCGTCTTGGCGTCCGCGATCTCCCCGGTGCGGATCATCGACAGGGCCTCGCGGAAGGGCAGTTCGACCGTCTCGATGTCCTCTCCCTCCTCGTCGAGTCCGCCGCCCTCGTGGGTGCGGGTGGACGGACCGTAGGAGGCGGCGTAGAAGCTCACCCGCTCGGTGACCGAACCCGGGCTCATGTAGACGTCGAAGACGTGCTCGACCTCGCCGACCGTGTGCCCGGTCTCCTCGATGACCTCGCGCCGCACGGCGACCTCGGGGTGCTCGTCGTCCTCGTCGAGGAGGCCGCCGGGTGTCTCGACCAGCATGCCGTCCGGATGCCCGTTGACATACACGGGATAGCGGAACTGCCTGGTCAGCAGCACGGTTTCACGCTCGGTGTCGTAGAGCAGGAGGGTGGCGCCGTTGCCGCGGTCGTGGGTCTCGCGCTCCTGGGTGCTCCAGGTCCCGTCGGCGAGCCGGAGGTCGAAGGTGGTGGTGCGCTCCACGTACCAGTGGCAGGACAGGAGTTTGACATCGCGGACCCTGACCCGCGGGTTGCCTGTCAGGTCGCGGCCCGTCCGGTCGAGTCCGGTACGGCCCCGGCGGTCGGGGGTGTCGATGCCCGCGGTCATCGCGCGCGGGCCCGGCGGGAGCGGGAGTTGTCGTTCATGGGGTCTGTCTACCATCCTGAGACCAAGATCCTGGTCACAGCGGGCCTTCGCCCGTTTAGGCTCACGGCATGGAACAGACGGAGATCATCCTGCGCGCGATCGGCGTGCTCACCGAGACCAACGCCATGGTGCGCAGGATCGCCCAGGACGAGGAGGCCGAGGTCGAGTCGGCCGAGAACAACCTGGGCACGCTCGTCACCGAGGTGTTCCCGCGCGTCGAGGTGCCCGGTGACGCCGGTCCCGCCGAGGCGGGGCAGGCGGTCGCGGACGCCTATCTGCCCGCCGCCATCTCGCTGGTGGGCGCCTTCGCGTTCCTCTTCTCCGAACTGGCCGACCTCCACGACTCCGGGCGGACCGACGTCACGACGGCCGACCTGCTCCAGGACCTCGCCCTGCGGATGTCCCGGGCCGACAACGGCTAGGACCTGTCCGGTCGATCACGGTGGAGGGTGCCGGCGGCACCTGGTGGGTGCCGGTGAGCGGGGTGTGGTGCGTGCAGCTGCAAGGCGGAGGAGGGAGGCGACGCGGAGCGTCGTGGACTGACGACAACGCCGCAGATGTGCGTGCCACACCCCGCGTCTCCGCCGTGATCGACCGGGCAGGTCCTAGGACCTGTCCGGTCGGTTATGCCCGGAGTCGGACCACGGGGATCGTAACGGTCGCGCTCCCCGGGGTGCCGTAGCCGCGTCCGCCGTGGCGGGTGGTGAACGTCGGGTTCAGGTGGTGGCCTGCAGACGCAGGCCCGTCAGTGTCAGCTCCAGCGCGGAGCGGAACTGGTCGACGTCGTCGTGGCCGTCGAACTCGTCGACGATCTCGTGCACGAAGGGGAACTCCTCGGGGTCGAGCTCCCGCCACGCCTGGGCGAAGCGGCCGAGGAACTCCTCGCGGCTCGTGGCGCCGTCGAGGATCTCCTGGGGCGGTTCCTGGCCCATGTCGACGGCGGAGCCGACGACGACTCCCACGATCGCGGAGACGGCGTGGAAGCGCTGGTGCGCGGTGAGATCCAGGCGAAGGGTCTGCCGGCCGAGCTTCTCGTACAGGCGCAGGGAGTTGCTCTGTGCGTCGGTGTTGCGCATGAAGTAGGCGCCCAGCCAGGGCCGCTCCACGATCGCGTCGAACAGCGTCACGGCCATCGCGCGCAGGTCGTCGATCGGGTCGTCGCTCACGGGAAGCTTCTCGACGTCGGCCAGTACCGCACCCATCACGTGGTCGGTGGCACGGTCCAGCAGTTCCTCCTTGCTCGCCACGTACCAGTAGATGCTGGCGACGCCACCCCCCAGACGCTGCGCGAGCGCCCGGAACGTCAGCGCCGGTGCCCCGGCCTCGTCGAGCAGGGCCACCGCCTCGGTGAGCACGGACTCCATCGAGTGCGAAGCCCGTCGACGTCCCCCGCCCGAGCGGTTCTGCAGGCGTGTCATGGCTTCCTTCCCACCACTCTTGCTTCGTATCGAACGTTGTTCTATCGTATCGCATCGTACGCTGTTCGATACCCGTACGACGTTCGATAACGGTACGGCGTTCGATAGGAAGGACTGGCCGCCATGACGACCGCCACGCTCGACACCCCGACCCCCTCACGCACCTACCCGTCCCTGCGCGCGGCGTGGATTCCCCTGGCAGCCCTCTGCCTGGCCTTCTTCGTCGAGATGGTCGACAACACACTGCTGTCGATCGCGCTGCCCACGATCGGCCGCGACCTCGGGGGCGGGACGACCGCGCTGCAATGGGTCACCGGGGCGTACTCGCTGACCTTCGGCGGCCTGTTGCTCACCGCCGGGTCGATGGCCGACCGGCTCGGCCGGCGCCGGGTGCTGCTGATCGGACTCGCCGCGTTCGGCGCGCTGAGCCTGTGCGTCGTCCTCGTCACCACGGCGGGCGAGCTCATAGCCCTGCGGGCCGTACTCGGCATCGCCGCCGCGGCGATGGCCCCGATCACGAACTCACTGGTCTTCCGCCTGTTCGACGACGCGGCCCTGCGGATGCGCGCCATGACGGTGATGATCGTCGTCGGCATGTCCGGCTTCGTCCTCGGACCGCTGCTCGGTGGCACCGCGCTGGCCCATGTGGGCTGGGAGTGGCTGCTGGTCGTCAACGCCCCGATCGCGCTGATCGCGTGCGTCGGCGTCCGGCTCGGCGTCCCGGCCGACCGGCCCGAGGACCTGACCGAGGACGCGCTCGACCTCCCGGGAGCCGCACTGAGCGTCGGCGCCATCGGGCTCGCGTGCTTCTCCCTGACCAGCGGTGTGGAGCACGGCTGGCTCTCCGCCGCCACCGTCGCCTCGATCGTGGGCGCCCTCGCGGCCGCGACCGCCTTCGTACGGCACGAGCGCCGCAGCGCGGCACCCATGCTGGATCTGCGGCTCTTCTCCCAGGGCACCGTCCGCGGCGCGGCCGTCGCCCAGGTCGGGACGTCCATCGCGATGGCCGCCGTGATGTTCGGGCTGATACTGCACTTCCAGTACGCCTACGGATGGAGCCCGGTACGGGCCGGCCTGGCGAATCTGCCGATCATCGTGACGATGCTCGCCGCGACCCCACTGTCCGAGTGGCTCGCGCGCCGGTTCGGCCACCGCATCGCCTGTCTGGTGGGCGCGGCCTGCCTGGCCGGCTCACTGGCGGGCCTCTCCTGGGGCGTCGCCCACGGGTACGCGGCCATCGCCGTCTGCATGGTGCTCATGACCGTGGGGCTGCGCACCGTGATGACCATCTGCGCGGTCGCACTCGTCGACGCCGTGCCGGACAACCGCACCTCCATCGGTGCCGCCCTCAACGACACCGCCCAGGAGGTCGGCTCCAGCGTCGGTACCGCCGTGGTCGGCACCCTGATCGCCGCGTTGGTCACCACTCGGCTCCCCGTCGGCACCTGGAGCGGCGACCTCGTCGCGTCGTTCTTCCACGGAGAGCAGATCATCTACGCCCTGCTGGCCGTCGTCGTCGGACTGGTCACGGCCGGCGGCGCGCTGAGCCTGACCGACTCCCGTACCACCGAGGAACATCCCGTCGAGGAATCCGTCTGACGACAGAGCCGACGACAGGCCTGACGACGACGTCACGGGACCTGTGGACGGGAACGACCGGGGGGCGCGCCGACCCGGTCACGGGAAGGCCCGCGGCGCGGGTCGGCGCGGTCGCGGGTCAGGCGTGCGGGACGACCGCCACCGGGCAGGGCGCGTGATGCATCACCGCGTGGGCCACCGAACCGATCCGCGCGCCCACCGCGGAGCGTTCGGCCCTGCGGCCGACGACCATCAGCTGGGCCCGGTCGGAGAGCGACAGCAGCACCTGCCCCGCGCTGCCCATCTCGATGTGCTGGGTGACGGGCACCCCGGGAAAGCGTTCCCGCCACGGCTCCAGCGCCTCGGCCAGCGCCTTCCGCTCGTACGGCTCCAGGCCGCCGGCCTCGTCCAGCATCTTCAGCGAGCCGGGACTGTAGGCGAACACCGGCGGCAGACTCCACGCCCGTACGGCCCGCACCGCCGCGCCACGGGCCGCCGCGGTCTCGAACGCGAAGCGCAGAGCGGCCTCGCCGTCCTCGGGACCGCCCTGATGGCCCACGACGATCTCCCGGCCGCCCGCCTCGTCCCCGGGCCGGTCCTCCGAACGCACCAGCACGACCGGGCAGGGCGCCTCGGCGATCACCCGCTGCCCGACGGAACCGAGCAGGAAGCCGACGAACGCGCCGTATCCGCTCGACCCGAGGACCAGGATCCCGGTGTCGGCGGCGACGCCCAGCAGCGCCTCCACCACCTCGCCCCTGGCGGAGTCGATCACGTCGACCGTCACCGACAGACCCGCGTGCCGGTCGGTGACCGTGCGGGCCGCGTCCTCGATCATGCCGTGGACCCAGCACGCCTGGTCCTCCCGGTCACCACCACCGACCATGTCGTGCGGCGGCCAGTGCCAGGCGTACACCATCCGCAGGGGCACGTCCCGGCGGACGGCCTCACGGCCCGCCCAGGCCAGCGCGGCCCTGCTCTCGGGTGATCCGTCCACGCCCACGGTGATCGGGTGGGTCATCCGCCTGCCTTCCGTCGCCGGCCCGCCTGCACGGCCGGGTGCTCGTGCGTCCTGACCGGTCCAGTGTCCGCCACCGGCGGCCGAGGCGGCCTCCCGTCAGGACGTGCCGGGCGCCGCGCCCCGGCTACGCCGAGGCGCGGACCACGAGTTCCGGGTCGAAGATCAGCGACGTCGGTTCGGTGCGGACACCCCGGATGTGCTCGTCCAGGAGGGCGGCCATCGCCGCGGCCATCTCCTCCACGGGCTGGCGCACCGTGGTCAGGGGCGGCCGGCAGGTGACCGCCACGCTGGAGTCGTCGAAGCCGACGACCGCGACATCCTCCGGCACCTGTCTGCCCCGCTCCCGCAGCAGCCGGCACACGCCTTGGGCCATCAGGTCGTTGGCGGCGAACACCCCGTCCACGTCCGGGTGTTCGGCCAGCAGACCGGACATCGCCGCCATACCGCTGTCCAACGTGAACCCGCCCTCGGCGACGGGGACGTACGGGTGTCCGCCGCGGGCCATCGTGTCGCGGAACCCGGCGAGCCGGTCCTGGCTCGCGGCCACGCCGAGCGGCCCGGTGACGGTGACGATCCGCCGGCACCCCCGGTTCAGCAGGTGTTCGGCCGCCAGCCGCGCCCCCTCGCGGTGGGCGAGATCGACGTAGCTGAGCCGCACCGGGCGGGAGGGCCGGGCGAACAGGACGGCGGGCAGACCCGCGTCGGCGAGCAGGGCGGGCAGCGGGTCGTCGGCGTGGGTGGAGACGACGAGGGCGCCGTCGGCGCTGCCCTGCCGCAGGTCGGCCAGCACCTGGCTCCTGGTCTCCGCGGACTCGGCGAACATCAGCAGCGGATGCATCGAGCGTGGACGCAGGTAACCGACCACGCCGCTGACGACCCGTCCGAAGAAGGGGTCCGCGAACACCCGGGCGGCGAAGGCGTTCCGCTCGTCCCCCGGGGTGTCGCCCGCACCGGAGACGATCAGCGCCACCGTCTGGCTGCGCCGGGTCACCAGCGATCTGGCGGCCCGGTTGGGCGCGTAGCCGGTCCGCTCGATGGCCCGGCGCACCACCTCCTGGATCCCGGGGTCGACGTTGCGGACCCCGTTGATGACCCGGGACACGGTCGCGCGGGAGACTCCGGCCACCCGCGCGACATCCTCCAGCGTGGGAGCCTGTCTGCTCATGGCGGCACCCTAACGGTCGTGCGCCGCCCCGGGATAGAGCGCTCTCCCCGGACGCCCGGGGGCTCAACCGGGGGCCCTGACCCGTGCGGTGGCCCTCAGCGGCAGAGCGCCCGCGGAGCGGCCGGCGAGCACGCGGTAGGAACCTGGCGGCGTGCGCCACGCGTGCTCGTCCTCGTCCCAGTGACGCAGCGCGCGGGGCGGTATCCGCACCGACACGGTGACCCGCTCTCCCGGTTCGGCCCATACCGCGGTGTATCCGGCGAGCCAGCGTTCCGGGCGGTCCGGAGGACCGGGGGGCCCGGCCAGATAGACCTGGACGACCTCGCGGCCACGGCGCGGGCCCGTGTTGCGCACCTCCACCTGTACGGCGAACGGCTCACCGGCCACGATGTCGCCGGGGACGGCCAGTCCCTCGTACGTCCAGGTCGTGTAGCCGAGTCCGTGCCCGAACCAGTAGGCCGGTGCGCGGTCGTGGCGCGCCCAGGCGCGATAGCCGATGTGCAGGCCCTCGGTGTAGTCGAGGTGCCCGCCCTCGGGCCGGGTCCGGGTGACCGGCGCGTCGGCGAGGGCGGCCGGCCAGGTCGTGGGCAGCCGGCCGCCGGGCTCGGCCCGGCCGAACAGCACGTCGGCCAGGCCGGTGCCGCCCTCCTGCCCGGGGAACCAGGTCAGCAGGACCGCACCGGCTCGGGCGCGCCAGGGCAGTTCGACCGGCCCGCCGCTGTTGACGACGACGACCGTGCGCGGATCGGCGGTGGTCACCGCGCGGACCAGTTCGTCCTGGCGTCCGCCGAGTCCGAGGTCCGTCCGGTCGCGGCCTTCGGACTCGCCGTGTTCGGTGGTGCCGACGACCACGATCACCGCGTCCGCGTCACGGGCCGCCCGCGCCGCTTCGGCCAGGGCCTGATCGTCGTCGGTGCGCGGCGGGGCCGCGGTGACGACGGTGGCCCGGCCGGTCCCCGGGGCGAGTTCGCGGCGCGCCGCCACGCGCACCGCGCGTCCGGCGGTGAGGGGGACGAGCACGCCGTGGACGGGCGGGTTGACGTGGACGACCGCCGGGTCGTCGGTCTCCTTGTCGAACTCCCCTTCCAGGGCGATGTGTTCGTCGACCGTGAGGCTCAGGCGGCCGAATCCGCCGACTCCGAGCGTCCACGGCCCCGAGACTCCCGGGAGCAGGAGGGTCTCGATCTCGACGGTGTGCGCACCGGGTGGCAGCGGTGGCTCCAACTGCCGCCCTCCGTCACGGTGTTCCGAGAGCAGCGCACACCCCGCCGCGTCCAGCACACGCAGCCGGACGCCGGGGTCGCCGGTGACGGGATCGGTGCACAGGTCCGGGGTCAGGGGCGCGGGAGGCGAGCCGGTCGAGGGGCCCGGGACGTGGACGACGCGTACGCCGCCACCGAGCGCGGCCCTGATGCCGTCCAGGGGCGTGACGACCCGCTCGGGGAAGACGCCCGCGCTGCCGCCGCCCTGGGTGCGCGGCAGGACGGCGTGCGCGCCGATCACGGCGACGGTCCGCAGCCGGGCGGGATCGAGCGGGAGGACGCCGCGATTGCGCAGCAGGACGGTGCTCGCGGCCACGGCCTCGCGCAGCAGCGCGCGGGCCTCGGTCCGGCCGGTACCGGGCGAAGCGGCCTCCGGCGGCTCGGGCGCGCACAATTGCTCCGGCTCCGGCTGTGACTGCGACTGCGACTGCGACTGCGACACGGAAACCGGCACCGTCACTGGCGCCCCCACTGCCCCTGCCCCTCGCACTGGCACTGGCTCTGACACCGGCTCTGGCTCTGGCTCTGACACCGGGGATGACGACGCCCCCGGCGCGAACCCCGGCTTCCCGAGCGCGCCGCACGCCGCGGCGAGCCCGAGCAGCCGCCGCACCTTGTCGTCGACGGCCTGCCGCGGAACCCGCCCCGCCTCCACGGCCCGTACCAGCGCCTCGCCCCAGGGGCTGTCCGGTCCCGGCATCGCGAGGTCGAGGGCGGCGCGGGCGGTCTCGTCGCAGTCGCGCACCGCACCCCAGTCGGAGACCACCACGCCGTCGAAACCCCACTCCCTCTTGAGGGGGTCGTCGAGGAGCGGACTGGCGGTCGCCGTCGCGCCGTTGACGCCGTTGTACCCGGCCATGACGACCCGGACGCCGGCCTCGACGGCCGCCTCGAACGGGGCCAGGTACACCTCCCGCAGGACCCGCTCGGACACCCGGACGTCGACGGTCAGCCGGTCCGTCTCGCAGTCGTTGGCCACGTAGTGCTTCGCGGTGGCGGCCACGTGGCGGGCCTGGATCCCCCTGATGAGCGCGGCGCCGGTGCGGCCGGTCAGTTCGGGGTCCTCGGAGTAGCACTCGAAGTGCCGTCCGCCGAGCGGTGTCCGGTGGAGGTTGAGGGTGGGCGCGAGGACGACGTCGACGCCCTTGCGGCGCGCCTCGGCGGCGATCAGCCCGCCGAGGCGTTCCACCAGTCGCTCGTCCCACAGGGCCCCGAGCGCGGACGCCGAGGGCAGCAGCAGGGCCCGGTCGCGCTCGTCCCAGGACTGGCCGCGGACTCCGGCAGGGCCGTCCGACAGGACCATCTCGCGCAGCCCCAGGGCGGGTTCGGCCCGGGTGCGCCAGGTGGTCGCGCCGGTCAGCAGCCGGACCTTCTCGCGGAGGGTGAGTCCGCCGAGGAGCGCCTCGCGCTCCGCCGCGCCGTCCGTCCCGCTCACGCTTGCTGCCTCATTCCCGGGAGAGCGCTCTCCCTCGACGGTGCGCTTCAGTTGTAGACCCCGAACTCGTACAGCGAGTAACCCCATCCGGTGCCGCGGGCCGTGCCGTTGACCCGGACGTAGCGGCCGGTGCCGGACACGTCGAGGTCGTCGACGCCGCCGTTGCCGTCGGTGACCGCCCGGACCGTGGTCCAGTTCTGCCCGTCGTCCGAGGTCTGCAGGGTGTAGGCCTTGGCGTACGAGGTCTCCCAGACCAGTTGCACGTGCCGGAACGAGCTCCGGGTACCGAGGTCGACCCGCAGCCACTGGGGGTCGCTCCAGTCGCTGGCCCAACGGGTGCCGAGGTTCCCGTCGACGGCACCGGCAGCGGTGCAGGGGCAGTCGCCGCCGCCGGTCTGGTAGGAGGAGGCCGTGGCCGGTCTGCCGAGCGCGATGTCCGTTCCGCTCGGCGTGGGCGGGACCACCCGCACGGAGCGGGTCTCGACACCGACGTTGCCCCGGCCGTCCTTGGCCTTGACGTAGAACTTCCAGACCCCGGGCCGGTCCGGCGCGGTCACCCGCAGCCGGCCGCCGCCGAGGTCGGTGAAGGGCAGCGGGTCGAGCTGCTTGCCCTGGTCGATGTACATGCTGTTGTCCAGCACCTCGTAGGTGACCGGATCGCCGTCGGGGTCGGTGGCCTTCACCGAGAGGGTGAGATCGCGCCCGGCGGGCACCCTGCCCGCGTCCCCCTCGACGGCGAGATCCGTGATGACCGGCGGGGTGTCGTCCCGGGAGGTGTCCGCGCCGTAGGCCTTCTTCACGGCGTAGTACGACAGCCGTTTCTCGCCCGCGGGCAGCAGGTTGAACCAGATGCCGCCGAAGTCGTACTCGGTCCCGTAGTGGAACATCGTGGCACCGAGCGCGACGCCCCTGTGCCCGGTGACGCAGTTCCAGGCCCGGGTGTAGCCGTCGGCCTTGGCCCGGTCGGCGGGTTCGGCGGGAACGCCGTTCGCGTCGTCCGGGACCTCCCATTCGCCCGCCGGACCGGTCTCGGTGACGATGTAGGGCTTGGTGTAACCCCCTTGCTGCCAGGCCGACTTGATGTCACAGACGGCGTTGTAGGCGTTCACCGCGTACAGGTCCAGGTCCGGCGCGTTCTTCTTGTAGTAGGGCCAGGCGCCGGTCCACGCGTCGGTGGAGGTGACGGGGTGGTTGGGGTCGACGGCGTGGATCTTCTTCGCGATGTCGTTCACAAGCGTGGTGTAGGCATCGCGCTGCCGTTCCAACTCGGCCCCGCTGTAGCAGTTCTGGAGTCCGAGCACCGACTCGTTCCCGACGTCCCACATCAGGACGCCGGGGTTGTCCTTGTAGGCGGCGGCCCACTGCGGGAACTCGGTGAGCACCTGGTTCCTGTAGGCGGTGTCCGTGAGGTAGTTCACGCAGCCGCCGCCGCCGGGACCGCCGCCGGGCTGCAGCCAGAAGCCGGCGATCACCCGGATGCCCTGGGCCGCCGCCGCGTCGAAGAGGGGCTTGCTGGAGCCGTCGGTGCCCCAGGTGCGGACGGTGTTGACGCCCATCGACTTCAGGTCGGGCATGTACCGCCCGGCGTCGGCGACCGCCGGCCCCCAGGTGAGGCCCTTGATCTGGTACGGATTTCCGTCGACGGTCAGCTGCCAGTTGCCCTGCGAGCCGGTGACCTTGACGACGCCGCCGGCCGCGTGGGCCTGCTGGGACGGCAGGGCGAGTGCTCCCGCGGCGAGCAGGCCCGCGGCGAGGGGCGCCGCGACACGGCGCCGGGTGGTGCGGGATCGGGTCATGAGTGTCCGTCCGGGTACGGGTGAGGGGTGCGGGCGAGGAGTGCGGGTGTGATCGGTGGCAGGGGTTGACGGTCCCGCCGGCCCGGGTGTGCGCCGGACCGGCGGGACCCCTCCGCGTCGGGCGGGTCGGGCCTTCAGGTGAGGTCAGGCCAGGTCAGCCCTGATCACGGGAGCCGGTAGTTCGCGTCGAGGGCCGCGCCCGCCTCGGGATGCGTCTGGTCGTAGCCGCGGGCGTCGCACTGGAGGCCGCCGACGACGCAGTGATCGACGAGCGCCTTGAGCGTCGGCGGGTCCCACGCGTCGAAGAAGTCGTAGTGGAACGAGTAGCCGGCACCGCTCGAGAGCCTGACCTGGGACATGTCACCGTTGACCGGGAAGGCCATCTTGAACTCGATCATCGGCAGGGCGACCGGGTGGTCGTCGGGGCAGATGTTGTTGTTGGTGCCGGGGTTGACCACCGGATACGCCATGTGGCTCTGGTGGTCGGGCGTGTCCAGGTACTTGCCGTCCCAGCAACTGGGTGCCTGGAAACGGATGTTGAGCTGGACGTCGGCCGTGTTCGGGCACTGCTGCGGGAAGTCCGTGTTGAAGTAGCTGTTGCCGCACTCCCATCCCTCGACGAACCCCCGGTGGTTGCGGAAGTCGGCCGCGGACTGCATCGGACTGCCGACCACGAAGCGCAGCCCCTTCGGGAAGGGCCGCACGCTGGTGTAGTCGGTGACGCCGGCTTTGTAGTAGATGACCTGCGGACCCACCGGCAGGACGGGGGTGCCGCCCTTGAGCAGCGTCGGCATCCAGTACGCGGACCTGTCGCCCGGCGCCCTGCAGGTGGTCGAACCGGCGTCGAGCGAGGCCGTGGTGCTGGCCGCGTCGGTCGTGGTGTTGCCCAGGAAGGTGTGGTCGTGGGACTTGCCCGGCTGGCCGGGGTAGACGATCGGGTCGTCCGGCCTGGTGCGGGAAACCGAGCAGTTCGCCTGGAACTCGTGGAAGTAGCGGTGCGCGGGCTCCGCCTTGGACGGGATGACCCCGGTGACCTGCGGATTCGCAAGGATGTAGCCGTCGCCGTCCGGGTCCTCGGGCGAGGAGAGGGTCGAGGCGGCCATCGCGTGACCGGTGTGGACGGTGCCGGAAGCGGCCGCCGACGGCGGCGGAGCGGACGCCGGGTCGGCGCTCATCGCCACTCCGGTCAGGCCGAGCGTGGTCAGCACCAGCGCGCCGGACATCAGCATTCCTGAGACGATCTTCGATCTCCGTGCCATGGAGACCTCCTGCCACGTCGATGGGGACGGTGGGGGCCGGGCGGCCGTGAGCGGCGCCGAGCACGGTGCCGCCGGGCCGTCCGCGTGACGGTCCATCACATGTGCCGAGGAAATGGGAGAGCGCTCTCCCGTCGAGGAGTGTTGTGGCGGCCGCGCGCGAGTGTCAAGGGAGTGGACGAAGAATCACGCGACGACGATGTGCGCACCTCTTGAACGCAATCCCGTGCCCGCCATCGATCTCCACACGGACCCATAAGGCCACCAACTAGCCTAAATACGCTCCGTGTTGCCCTTCATCGTGCAACAACATCCGGGACTCCGGTCACAACTCTTGACGTGTCGTTCACCTGGTTGAAGCATGCATCGGCGAGAGAGCGCTCCCCCCGTACCTCCCATCGTTCACTTCCTGAACCAGGAGAGTCGCCCCCATGCCTCCCACCCCCACAGACGCCCCGGAGCCCGGCCGTTCCCCCGTCGCGCGGCGCACCGTTCTCGGAGCGATGGCGGCCGGCGCGGCCGCGCCCGGACTGCTCGCGCTGTCCTCACCGGCGTCCGCCTCGCCCGCTTCCCCCGCCTCCCGCGTGCGTCCCGCCTCACGCAGGTCTCCCGCCAAGCGGCCGACGGCGCTTCCCGGCGGCGGTGATCTCGGCCCGAACGTCATCGTGTTCGACCCCTCGACGCCCGGGATCCAGGCCAGGCTCGACCAGGTCTTCCGGCAGCAGGAGTCGGCGCAGTTCGGCACGGGCCGCTACGCGTTCCTGTTCAAGCCCGGCACGTACAACGGGCTCAACGCCCAGCTCGGCTTCTACACCTCGATCGCCGGTCTCGGTCTGTCGCCGGACGACACGACGATCAACGGTGACGTCACGGTCGA
This sequence comes from Streptomyces sp. NPDC021080, assembly GCF_044333225.1. Lineage (NCBI taxonomy): Bacteria > Bacillati > Actinomycetota > Actinomycetes > Kitasatosporales > Streptomycetaceae > Streptomyces > Streptomyces sp. NPDC021080. Next base: position 28,749 of record NZ_JBIRQM010000016.1, read on the forward strand.
CGCGGGCTGGTTCAACGGCAACGCCACCCAGAACTTCTGGCGTTCGGCGGAGAACCTCGCCCTCAGCCCGGTCAGCGGCACCAACCGGTGGGCGGTCGCCCAGGCCGCCCCGTTCCGTCGTATGCACGTCAAGGGCGGTCTCAACCTCGCGCCCGACGGGTACGGCTGGGCCAGCGGCGGCTACATCGCCGACAGCCGGATCGACGGTTCCGTCGGACCGTACTCGCAGCAGCAGTGGTACACCCGCGACAGTTCCGTGGGCGGCTGGGTCAACGCCGTCTGGAACATGGTGTTCTCGGGCGTCCAGGGCGCTCCGGCGCAGTCCTTCCCGAACCCTCCGTACACCACGCTCGACACCACACCGGTGTCCCGTGAGAAGCCCTTCCTCTACCTCAGCGGCAGCGAGTACCGGGTGTTCCTGCCCGAGAAGCGCGTCAACGCCCGCGGCACCACCTGGGGGAACGGCACCCCGCGCGGCACTTCGCTGCCCCTCGGCCAGTTCTACGTGGCCAAGCCCGGAGTCACCGCCGCGACCTTGAACGCGGCGCTCGCGCAGGGGCTCCATCTGCTGCTGACCCCGGGGATCTACCACCTGGACCGGCCGATCCAGGTGAACCGGGCGGGAACCGTGGTCCTCGGTCTCGGCTACGCCACGCTGGTCCCGGACAACGGCGTCACCGTTCTCAGGACGGCCGACGTCGGCGGCATCCGGCTGGCCGGCTTCCTGGTCGACGCCGGACCCGTCAACTCCGCGACCCTGCTGGAGATCGGTCCGGCCGGGGCCTCGGCGGACCACTCGGCCGATCCGACCACCGTGCAGGACGTCTTCGTGCGCATCGGCGGTGCCGGCGCGGGCAGGGCGACGACCAGCATGGTCGTGAACAGCCGGCACACGATCATCGACCACACCTGGGTCTGGCGCGCCGACCACGGCACCGGCGTCGGCTGGGAGACCAACCGGGCCGACTACGGCATCCGCGTCAACGGCGACGACGTCCTGGCCACGGGGCTCTTCGTCGAGCACTTCAACAAGTACGACGTGCAGTGGTACGGCCAGCGGGGCCGCACCGTCTTCTTCCAGAACGAGAAGGCGTACGACGCGCCGAACCAGGCCGCGATCCAGAACGGGAGCGTGAAGGGGTACGCGGCCTACAAGGTCGGCGACTCCGTGACCAGCCACGAGGGCTGGGGTCTGGGCAGTTACTGCTATTACAACGTCGACCCCACGATCGTCCAGCACCATGGATTCGCGGCACCGAACAGGCCGGGCGTGAAGTTCCACGGTCTGCTGGTGATCTCGCTGGGCGGCAACGGGCAGTACGAGCACGTCATCAACGACATGGGCAGCCCCACGTCGGGCACGTCCACCGTGCCGTCCACCGTGGTCTCGTATCCCTGACGGTCCCCGGCACCGAGCCCGTGGCAGCCCGTCTCCTCACAGCCTCCCCCCACGGGTGCGCTCCGGGGAGCCCGGCCTCGACAGGAGGCCGGGCTCCCCGGGGCGACGGCGTCACCGGCGGCCGGGCCGGGCCGCGTCCGCCCGGGTCAGTACCGCTGGGCCTTGGTGAGTACAGCCGTGAGCTGGGGTTCCGCGGGCTGCCTGCTGATCACGACCGGCTGTGCCTTCTTCCCCGGCTCCAGGTTCTCCTTCCCGACGAACTTCGTCTCCACGACCTTGCCGTCGGGGTTCTTGAAGTCGACCTGCACGGCGTACGACGCCGTCTTGTCGGTCTTGTTGGTGATGGTGACGAGCACGGCCCGCAGCCCGCCGGTCTCGGCCGTGGGCAGGCCCGTCATGCTGACCTCGGACGTCGCGTTGCCGCTGCCCTGGACGTTCTTCAGCTCCTTCTCGGCGGTCGCGGCGGCGCGCGCGGTGTCGGCGGAGACCGAGGCGGCGAACTCCGAGGCCCTGGCCTCCACGGAGGCGGCCGCCGAGGACGCCCGCTCGCTGGCCGACGCGATGATCGAGGAGGCCGCCGAGGCGATGGCCGAGGGCGGACTCCCCGTGAAGTTGGACGGGTTCGGCGAGAAGGTCGAGGCGGTGCCGGTGCTGCTGCTGCCGCCGCCGTTGTCCGAGCTGCACGAGACGAGAACGGAGCCGCACGCGATCGCGGACAGCAGGGCAGCGACACGCCATGATCCGCTCCGGCCGTGGGGAACACGTCTGCTCATGGGGCTGGCCTCTTCCTGTCGTACGGGGCACGGGGGCTCGTCCTTTTCCTGCCGTACGGACTCCCTCATGCTCCGCGCCGCGCCCGGCCACGGCGAACCACGGGGGCCCATTGGGGTGGCGCGCGCCGGATCAGCCCCCGTGCCGTGCTCCGCCGAGCCACGCCTCCGTGACCGCCAGGGCCGCCGCCATGATGCTGAGCTGCGGGTTGACCTCCGGGCAGCCCGGCAGGACCGAACCGTCCGCGACGAGGACTCCGTGCACACCGCGGAGTCTGCCTTCGGGGTCGGCGGGCGCCCGCCGCGGATCGGAGCCCGCGGCCACCGTGCCGGTCGGGTGGAACGCGGAGACGTGCAGATCGCGGGCGCCGACCGAGCCGAGCAGTTCGTCGAGGGCGTCGAGCGAGCGGGCGCGGGGTGCGCCGGGGACTCCGGTGAGGACCTCCGTCGCCCCGGCGGCGAAGAGCAGGCGGCCCATGGCGCGTACGGCCGTCATCAGGCGGTCGCCGTCGCGCGGGTCGAGGTCGTAGCGGACGAGTGTGCGGCCCCGGCCCCGGACCTGCCCCGAGGGACGGTCGGCGATCATGGCGCCGAGGGTGGCCAGATGGTCCGATCCCTCCAGTTCGCGCCGCAGCTCCCGGCCGAGGCCGGGCAGGACGAAGCTGCTCATGCCGGGTGGGCTCGCGGTCGCCTCGACAAGGATCCCGTCCGCGTGCAGTTCCTCGACGCCGACGCTCTGCAGCACGCCCCGCCAGGCCGTCACCGGCTCGGCGAAGCGTCCGGCGACGCTGGTGGCCGGGTGCACGCTGAGGTTGCGGCCGAGGCGAGGATGTCCGCCGAGGCCCGAGCGGCGCAGCAGGGGTGGTGTCTGCAAGGCGCCGGCCGCCGTCACGACGAGGGGGCTGAGGATCTCCAGTTCGCTGCCGTCGGGGCGGCGGGCCCGGACTCCGGCGGCGCGGGGCGGGCCCGGCACGTCGTGGTCCAGCAGGATGCGGTGGACCCGGGCTCCGGTGACGATCCGGGTGCCGGCGGCGCAGGCGTCGGGCAGGACGGACAGCTGCACGCTCTGTTTGGCTCCGGTGGGGCAGCCCACCACGCACTGGCACGAGCCTTTGCAGCCGGGGGCGTTGCGGCGCAGCGGGGCGGCCCGCCAACCGAGGCGCTCGGCTCCCGCGAGGGTGAGCAGCCCGTTGGCGCCGAGGACGTCGAGGGGCTGGGGTGCCACGCGCAGGGTGCGTTCGGTCTCGTCGAGGAGCGGCCCGAAGCCGTCGGCGAGGGCGAACCCGAACGTGCTGCGCCAGCGCTGGAGCACATGGTCCGGAGTGCGGTAGCAGGTGCCGGAGTTGACCACGGTGGTGCCGCCGACGGCACGGCCGGTCGGCAGCAGGACCGGCGGCCTGCCGAGGGCCACGGTGGCGCCGCCGTCCCGGTAGAGCTCGGTGAACCGGTCGAGGGGTGTCCGGCGGCCGAAGGAGGCCGTCGGGTGGTGCCGGCCCTCCTCCAGGACGACGACGCTCAGTCCGGCGCGGGCGAGGGTCCGTGCCGCCATGGCGCCACCCGCGCCGGAGCCGACGACGACCGCGTCGGCGGTGGTACGGGCGGGCCACTCGTCGGCCGGTGTGCAGTCGAGGGGCGGATCCGCCGGGGCGGGTACGGGGCCGGGTTCGGCCCGGGTCCGTTCGGTGCCCGCGGCCAGCAGGACGGGAACCTTGAGGAGGTCCAGCAGCGGGGCGAGCCGGGGACGCGAGGCCAGCGAGCGGAGCACGTCCTCGCGTTCGTCGGGGTGCAGGGCAGCCAGGCGTCTGCCGGTGCGCACCAGGGTGTACGTCTCGACGGCGGCGAAGGCGGTGCGCATCCCGGCGCGCGCCGGACGGGGCAGTGCGGTGAGCACGGAGTCGAGGCGGTGCGGCACCCGGGCGGGCCATGCGGCGGTGCCGTCGTCGGCGAGCAGGGCGGCGACGAGCCCGGCGGCGGTCATCGTCCGCCCGCCTCGGCGTGCGCGGTGCCGTCCAGGGTCCAGGAGGCTTCCGGGCGCCAGTGTCCCCACCAGCGTTCCAGGACGACCCGGGCGTCGGCGGACTCGCTGTTGCGGCACACCGCCCGTGCGCCGTCCGGGTCGCGGTACTCCAGGGTGAGGGTCCGCTCCGGGGGCTGGTTCACCTCGACACGGATGCGGCGCAGGGCCGTGCGTCCGGTGACCGTCCACGTGGGCAGGCCGAAGGCGGCCCGGAAGCGGCCGAGGCCGAGCCGGCCGATCGCCGAGCGCTCCGGGCGCCGTGGCCAGGTGCGGCCGTCGCGGCGCAGGCGCAGGAAGACGAGTGGGGGCAGCCGGCGCAGTGCGGGGCGGGTGGACACGGCGGCGACGATCTCCAGGACGTCGCCGTCGCCGAGGTCTGCGTGCAGCCAGGTCCACCGGTGCGCGTTGCCGTGCCCGTAGATACGGGCGGAGGCTCCGGGTGCGCCGCGCAGGTTCAAGGTCGTTCCCTCGTACGAGAGTTCGCCCTCGTAGGTGGCCCGTGCGGCCGGCAGCATCTGGGCGGCGGGCAGTACGGGGTGGCGCCAGGACCAGCGGGGGAAGGTGAACAGGGGTGGGCCCTGGGGTCGTTCCGTCAGCTTCCATCGGAAGTCTCCCGCGCTGCCGGTGAGTTGTCCGTCGCCGCAGTTCACGGTCCCGGCGGTGAATCCGTCGGCCGGCCGGGTCCAGGGGACGGGGCCGAAGCGGACGTGCCGCACCTCGCCCCGTCGGGGGAAGACCGCGGCCCAGCCGTGGGCGAACGGCTCGGATCCGTCGGCGGGCGCGGTCAGTTCGTGGTGCAGCCAGACCCCGGTGCCGGTCGCCGGGTCGGTGAGGGTGGTGTACCAGACCTCGGTGCGGCCCGGTGCGCCGTTCCATCGCGGGGCCGTGTGGTCCGCGGGGTCCTCGCGGCGCGGGAAGCGGAAACCGAGCAGGAAGGGGAGGAGGCCCGTGGCCAGGGGGAAGCGCAGGACGCCTTCGCCCACCCGGGCGTCGCCCTCGTGGACGGTGAAGGGCAGCACGGTCATCGAGGTGAGGGGACGGCGGGCGGTCACCGACTTCCAGCCGTCCAGGGTGAGGCGGCGCCCGTCGGCGGTGAAGGCGAGCCGGTAGCGGATGCGCCGCCTGGCGATCGGCGATATCTCCAACTCACCTTCGGCGCAGGGGTCGTCGGCGTGTCCGGCGATGCGGACCCGGCCGGTCAGCCGGGCCGGGGTGGTCCGGTGCGGGAGCAGGACCCGGTCGGCGGCGGCGCGCAGGTCGAGCCGGACGCGCCGCTCTCCCGCGTCGCCGTCGAGGCGGACGGTGCCGAGCATCGTCTCCGTGAACACCGTGCCCCTCATGCGAGGCCTTCCAGCATGATGCGCTCGGTGTCCCGCAGATAGGCGTCGGCCGCCTCGCGCGAGCGCCGGGTGTCCCCGGCGGTGACGGCCTCCACGACCGGCGCCAGCCTCCGATGGGCCCCCTCCGGGTCGGTGAAGGGGCCCTTGAGCAGGGAGCGGACCGGCAGGTAGGCGTTGAACAGCGTGTTCGTGAGCAGGACGTACACGCGGTTGCCGGTGGCGCGGGCCAGCGCGCGGTGCACCTGCACATCGGCCAGCTGGACCGCGTCGGCGTCCTCGGCCCGCCGCACGGCGTCGAGCAGCGCGCCCAGTTCGGCCCGCTGCGGGCGGGTGCCGCGTTCGGCGGCCCGCTCGGCGATCAACGCGCCGACCCCGCGCCGCACTTCGAACACCTCGCGTACCCAGCCGGAGTCGTGGCGCACCAGCATCGGCAGGAGATCCGCTCCGCCGAGGCGGGCGTAGTCCCGTACCCGGGTGCCCACTCCGTGCCGGGTCTCCAGCAGTCCGGCCTGCACGAGCCGCCCGAAGGCGTGCTTGAGCGTGGTGCGCGTGACGCCGTACCCGTCGGCCAGCCGTCTCTCCGGGGGGAGGTAACTCCCCGCCGGATGACGGCCGTCGAGGATGTCCGTGCGCAGCCGGTCCTCCAGGACGTCCACGATGGTCTCGCGGGGCAGAGTCTCCACGTTTCCCCCTCCGGGCAAGTGGCTGAGTGGATGAGCCACTGAACCAGTGACCGGCTACGGGGTCAACCCCTCTCTCGGCGACAACTCGCTTCAGGGCGACCCTGGTTGGGCCCGACCGATCACGTGTGCGTCACGTGTGCGTCACCTGTCGCCGCCGGGATCCAGGCAGTGCACGGGGACGCGCTGGACGAGGTTGTTCATGAAGCCGCCGCGGTTCCACCGCTGGTCGAGCGGCTGGGTGCGGCCGTCGGCGTCGGTGGCGCGCGCGCTGAGGACATGCCGGCCGGGGGTCGCCGTCCAGGTGAAGCGCCACGCGCGCCAGGCCCAGCGATGAGCGTCCGGCGGATCCAGCCGGGCCGGGTGCCAGGAGCGCCCCTCGTCCGTGCTGACCTCGACCCCCGTCACCGGCGCGCACCCCGACCAGGCCCGTCCGGTCAGGGTGACGGCGCCCGGCCGGACCGCCCGCTCCCGCGACATGAAGTCGGGGAAGCCCGGCGGGGCCAGCAGGGCTCGCGGGGCGATACGGGTGACCGGCTCGCCCTCGTCGGCGGCGTCCTGCCGCAGCCGGTACGCCACGGCCTGCTGGAATCCCCGGAACGGAGCGCCGGCCACCGTGATCTCCCGGAGCCACTTCACGTGCGCCATGCCGTACCAGCCCGGCACCACGAGCCGCAGGGGGTGCCCGTGCTGCGGTGGCAGCGGGGCACCGTTCATCGCGTAGGCCACCAGGACCTCGGGCTCCTCGCCGCGCGCCACGTCCAGCGGAAGGGCCCGCTGGTAGTCCTGCTCGACCCCGCGTTCCACTCCGTGGTCGGCCCCGGTGAACACCACGTCCACCGCGTCCGGTTCGACCCCGGCCTCGGCGAGCAGCAGGCGCAGCGGCACCCCCGTCCACTCGGCCGTCCCGACCGCCTCCACCAGCCACGGCTGGCTCACCGGCCGGGGTGTCAGCAGCGCGCGCCCGTTGCCCGCGCACTCCATCGTCACCCGCCGCACGACCGCTGGATACGCCTTCAGCTCGTCGACTCCGAGCAGCAGCGGACGCCGTACCCGCCCGCCGAGAATGAGCTGCCAGGAGGCCTCTTCGGCGTACGGGATGTCGTAGTGCGTCAGCACGTAGTGCAGGCCCGGCGGTGTGAGCTCGTACCGCAGGGCCTCCAGCGGCAGTCCGTGGTTGCGGGCGGCGAGAGCCAGTTCCTGGGCGCCGACTCCCTCGTCCGGGCCGGCCAGCCGGGCGGGTGCGCTCATGTCCTCGAGGCGTTGCCCCATGGGTCCAGTGTCCGCCCGCCCCGGGCGCGGGCGCCAGCGGGTGTCGTCCGGATCGGTCCGGGTCCGCAGCGCCCCATCCGAACCGATCCGATCCGATCCGGACGACGACCCCTAGACGGAGCGCGGACCCACACTCCGGTCGACCAGGTCGCGCCAGCCCGCCTCCAGACGCTCCGGGGGCATGCCGCGCTGGCGCGTGAGATGACCGATCAGCGCGGGGTCGAGGTATCCCATCAGGGTCTGGGCGACGAGTTCGATGTCCGTGTCCGGTCCCGTGCCCGTCTGCCGCAGCAGCATGCACACGTGCATGAAGCGGACCCGGTACGGCGCGGAGGTGAAGCGGCGGGTGACCTCGGGTTCGGCGGCGAGGTACAGGTCGAGCCGTTCGGCGGTCAGGCGCAGGGCGTGGCAGCCGAAGGCGTGCAGGCGCTCCACCGGCGGCGCTCCGGGGCCGAGCGGCGCCGGACCGCTGATGAAGGCGTTCTGGAATCGCTGTTCGGTGTGGTCGAGCAGCGCCATCAGCAGGCCGGTGCGGTCGCCGAAGCGCCGGAAGACGGTCCCTTTGCCGACCGCCGCCGCGCAGGCGACCCCTTCCATCGTGAGCCTGGCCACACCCTGCTCCTCGACCAGCCGCGCGGCGGCCTCCAGCAGGCGCGCGCGGTTACGGGCGGCGTCGGCGCGCAGCGGAGCGTCCTCAGGGGTGCTGAGCTGCATGAGGACGGGCTCGTCGGACGTTTCCGGTCGCTTCGGGAACGGCGGAAGTGGCTGGGACATGAAGCCAGCGTAACGGCAACCGGGGACAACTGGACTGCGGTCCGCTTCGGTGATAGACCTTAAGCGGACTCCGGTCCGTTTTATTACGGCAGTGTTTCAGCGTTTCCAGCCCCCCAGGAGATATCCATGTCCGTACGCATCCTCGCGCTCGTCGGCAGCCTGCGCGCCGGTTCCCACAACCGTCAGCTCGCCGAGGCGGCCGTGAAGCTCGCCCCGGAGGGCGCCGAGGTCGAGCTCTTCGAGGGCCTGGCCGAGATCCCCTTCTACAACGAGGACATCGACGTCGAGGGTGACGTGCCCGCCGCCGCGGCCCGGCTGCGCGCCGCGGCCGGCTCGGCCGACGCCTTCCTGCTCTTCTCGCCGGAGCACAACGGCACCATCCCGGCCGTCCTGAAGAACGCCATCGACTGGCTGTCCCGTCCGTACGGCGCGGGCGCCTTCGGCGGCAAGCCGGTCGTCGTGGCCGGAACCGCGTACGGCCAGTTCGGCGGCGTGTGGGCGCAGGACGAGGCCCGCAAGGCCGTGGGCATCGCCGGCGGCACCGTGCTGGAGGACGTCAAGCTCTCCGTCCCCGGCTCCGTGGTCCGCTTCGCCGAGACGCACCCCGCCGACGACGCCGAGGTCGCGGCGCAGCTCACCGAGGTGCTGAACCGGCTGCACGCGCACGTCGAGGCTCCCGCGGCCGTCTGACAACTTCCCTGCGGGCCGGTCCGGTTGACCCGGACCGGCCTTCGGCACGTCATGGCTCGGTCACCGTTCGTCCCAAGATCGCCACGACTCTGGCGGAGCCCTGCCCTCCGCGACAGGATGCCCGCATGAAGAGCGATCTCTTTTCCAGTGACCACATGGTGCAGCCGGCCGTCGCGGCCGGCATGACCGTCCAGAACGCCAAGTCCATCAAGTACGCTGTCCAGGGCGAGATGTTCGCGCGTCAGGGCGCGATGGTCGCCTACCGGGGCAGCCTCCAGTTCGAGCGCAAGGGCCAGGGCGTGGGCGGCATGCTCAAGCGGGCGGTCACCGGTGAGGGACTTCCGCTGATGACCGTCCGCGGGCAGGGCGAGGCCTGGTTCGCGCACGAGGCGCAGAACTGTTTCATCGTGAACATCGAGCCCGGCGACGTGTTCACGGTCAACGGCCGCAACGTCCTGTGTTTCGACGCCTCGTTGTCGTACGAGATCAAGACCGTGAAGGGCGCGGGCATCACCGGCGGCGGTCTGTTCAACAGCGTCTTCACCGGTCACGGCAGCCTGGGGCTGATATGCGAGGGCAACCCGCTGGTCATTCCCGTCTCCCGGCAGCAGCCGGTGTTCGTCGACACCGACGCGGTCGTCGGCTGGACGGCACAGCTGCACACCTCGCTGCACCGCTCGCAGTCGATCGGCTCGATGATCCGCGGCGGTTCGGGCGAGGCGGTGCAGCTGAAGCTGGAGGGCGAGGGCTGTGTCGTCGTGCGTCCCAGCGAGGCGACACCGCAGAAGACGCAGCAGCACTGATCACTGGTCCGGTCGACGGCGAAGGGGCTCCGCCGCCGGCGGAGCCCCTCGCGTCATGTGCCCGGACCGCTCGTCAGCGGTGGGCGGCCGGAGTGTTGGCGACCGTGACGTTGACGGCGGCCCAGGCCCGGTCCACCGCCTTGTACTCGGCGCTGCTCGCGCCGTACAGGTCGGTGGCGGCCTTCAGCGTGGCCATCCGCGCGTCGTGGAAATCGGTCGTGGAGACCATGTAGCGGGTGAGCGCCCGGTAGAAGACGGCGGTGGCCTTGGTGCGGCCGATGCCGGTCACCGGCGAACCGTCGTACGTCGGCGAGTCGTACGCCACGCCGTTGATCGTCTTGCGGCCGCTGCCCTCGGCGAGCAGGTAGAACGCGTGCGAGGAGACACCGGAGCCGGCGTGCACCTCGGTGTCGTACGCGGCGGGCGACCAGTAGTCGATCGTCTCCTCGAGCCTGTCGAGGGACGGGTGGTCGAGGCGGCGCAGGAACTTCTGGGCGAGACCCAGCTTCTCCCCCACCAGGTAGTTCGGCGGGTTCTTCGGGTTGTTCGCCGAGAACTCGACGTTCGAGCCGAAGATGTCGGCCAGCGACTCGTTGAGGGCGCCGGGCTCGCCGTACTGGTTGCCGTCGTTGTCCACGCGGGTGGGTTCGAGGGCGGCGGTCGCGTCGACGACCCCGTGGGTCAGCTCGTGGCCGGTGACGTCGAGGACGACGAGCGGCTTCTTGAACAGATCACCGTCGCCGTCGCCGTACAGCATGCAGCCGCAGAGCGAGTCCCAGAAGGCGTTGCCGACCTTGTTGCCGAAGTGGACCATGCCGCGGGCGCCGGCGCTGTTGTTCTTGATGCCCTTGCGGCCGAAGGCCTTCTTGTAGAAGTCCAGGGTCTGGGTGATGCCGTACTGGGCATCGACGGCGGCGGTGGTCCGGGCCGCGGTGGTGCCGGTGCCCCACTTGTTGTCGCCGTCGGTGAACGCCTTGCCCCGCGCGAAGGACTCCAGTTCCTGGCCCTTGGCGTCCCGGGTCTCGGTGTTCCACCGGGTCGGGTCCTTGAGCACGTAGCTCGTCCGCGCGGTCCGGGTGGTGGTCAGCGCCACCTTGCCGGCGAAGAGGGAGGACCCGCTGCCGGTGGCGGTGGCCGGGTAGTGGCCCGCCGCGGCGATGCCCGTGAGGCCGGACAGCCCGGTGGCGGCACCGGCGGCCGTACCGGTCTGCGGGGTCGCGCTCTCGCCGTGCTCACGCAGCGCGGCGGCCAGGGACGGCGATATGAACTCGTCGCTGTTCGGGGTGTTGCTGCGGATCTCGCCGGTACGGGCGTCCACGACGACCGTGCTCGACGCGCCGGCCTCGGTGGTGCCGCTGTCCGTGACGATCACCTGGTAGGCGAGGTCGGCGGCGCCGTCGCGGGCGTCCACGACGAGGTGGGCGGTGCCGGCGTCGCCCTTCGCGGCGGCCTCGGCCTTCCGCTCCGCCTGCTCGGGCGTCAGCCGCGCCTCGACGGTGGACGGCCGCACCACGTGGTCGGCGGCCCGGGTCACGCCCAGGTACTCGCCCCGCCTGCCGAGGTGGACGACCATGTCGCCGCCGAGGACCGGCAGGCCCTGATGGGTGCGGACGAAGCGGACGTGCTGCTTTCCGTCCGGGTCGGTCATCACGTCCTTGGCCTCAAGGGTGTCGCCGTGGGTGACACCGGTGGCCGAGGCGTGCGCGAACGCCGCCGCCCTGGCGGCGGCCACCGGCGACGCGGCCGCGGTCGCCACGCGGGCGGGCCCGTCGGGGGCGGACGCGAAGGCGGGACCGGGAAGCGTGGCGGCCGACGTCACGGCGACGGCGATCGCCACGCGGCGTATGTGGGGTCTACGCACTGAGTTCCTTTGCACTGGGGCGGCCGGGATCACCAACCGCCTGACGGCGCGGCGCCGTTGCGCACGCGGGGGCTGTCCGTCCCGACCGGACAGATGTGCGGGGGGAACGAGGCGGTTGCCTGGCCGGGCCGATCAACGTCTGTTTGTGACCGATGTCGCACGGAACCGGCCCCAAAACGGACAGGACGGGGGCACGGGACCGAGAGACGAGGCGAGTCGGAGAACGCGGAATTCTCAGATCGCGCGGTCGGCGAGCGCGGACAGCATGGTCCGCAGTTCCTCCGTGGGCCCGGGGGCGAGAGGCACTCCCGCGAGCAGCGTGTCCGCCGCGGCCAGATGGCGGCGCGCCTCGCGCACGGCCGTCGCGCGACCCCCGGCCCGCTCGACCAGGGCGGTCGCACGGCGGACTCCGGCACCGTCCAAGGAGTGGCAGGCCGCGAGGAGTTCGTCGAGTTCGCCGTATCCGGCTCCGCCGAGCGCCGCGAGCACCGGCAGGGTCTTCTTCGCCTGCCGCAGGTCACTGTGGACCGGCTTGCCGGTGACCGACGGATCGCCCCAGATGCCCAGCACGTCGTCCGCGATCTGGAAGGCGACGCCGAGATGGCGTCCGGCCCGGTCCAGCACGGTCACGGTCCGCTCGGGCGCTCCGGCCAGCCGGGCGCCGAGCGCCAGTGCGCAGCCGAGCAGGGCACCGGTCTTGCGCTCGGCCATCACCTCGTACTCCGCCACACCGACCGCGTCGGGCCCGGTCCAGGGCCGGTCGGCGAACAGCAGGTCGTCGGCCTGGCCGCGGACCAGGTCGCCGAGTGCTGTGGTCAACTGCCGTACAGCGGAGCCTGCTTGGGGGGTGAGAGCCACGGTCTCGACGGCCAGCGCGAACAGCGCGTCGCCCGCCAGGACGGCGGGCCCGGTGCCGTACGCCTTCCACACGGCGGGGCGGCCACGGCGCAGCGCGTCGCCGTCCATGATGTCGTCGTGGAGCAGCGAGAAGACGTGGACGAGCTCCACCGCGACGGCTCCCGGCACACCCGCCCCGGCCGGGCCCGAGACGATTTCCGCCCCGAGGACGGCCAGCGCCTGCCGTACCCCCTTGCCCTGGCCGTGGTCGGCGGGGGCGCCGCCGACCTCGCAGCGGCCGAGGGCGTAGCGGGCCATCTCGGCGACCCAGGGGTGCAGCGTGCCGATCGCCTCCGCCAGCGCGGGAGCGGCGAGTTCGCGGCAGCGGCGCAGGACCTGCGCGGCGGCGGGCGGAGACTCCGGGTCGGTGTCCGGCGCCCCGGGGGCCGGGGCCGCCGGGGCCATGGCGACCGCGCGGTCCGCACCTGCCGAGGCGACCGTCGCGGCCACCGGGTCCGCCACCGCATCCGCGACGGACGTCCGATGCGCCGGATCCGCCGAGGCCGGCGGCAGCGACGAGACGTCCGCAGCCGCCGGGACACCGAGAGCCGTCGAGGTCATCACGCGGCCTCCGTCCCGTCGGTCCCGGGCGTCAACCCGAGTTCCGTCCGCGCCCGTTCGACCATCCGGTGGGCGTGCCGCAGTCCGATGCCCTCCAGCACGACGGCCAACTCGTCCAGCTCCGCGGCGGTTTCGGAGCCGTCGCGGCCTAGGCGGGCGAGCGACTTGACCAGCCCCAGGCGGGACAGGGCCGTGCCGCGCGGCTCGCTCATGACCTCGAACTCGGCGAGGGCACCCTCGTACACGGTGCGGGCCTCGTCGTAACGCCCGGCGCGGTAGAGGACGTTGCCGCGCATCTTGTGGTTGTAGGCGAGCGCTCCGGACAGCTTCATCGCACGGCAGGAGATCTCGGCCTCGCTCAGCAGCTCCAGCGCGCGCTCCGTGTCCGCGTCGCGCACGGAGACGATGTCCGCGAGTCCGCGCAGGGCCCAGGCGTGGCCCCGCCGGTCCTCGGCACCGGCGGCTATCTCCGCCGCCTCCTCGAACATCGCGTAGGCGGTGTCGTACGCACCGGTGTTGCGGTGGATCTGGGCGATGCCCTCCAGGGCCCACACGGTGTGCCGGGCCTCGCCGCGCTTGCGGGCCTCGGCCAGCAGCTGCTCGTGCAGCGCGGTCACGGCCGCGTAGTCGCCCTGGATGCGGCCCGTCTCCGCCATACCGGCCAGCGAGTAGCCGCGCACCACGACGTCCCCCGCCCGGCCGCCGAGTTCGGCGGCCAGCCGCAGCAGCCGCCACGCCAGCGGGAACGCTCCGCGCTGGCGGGCCAGGGTGCCGCCGCTCCACAGCGCCCAGGCCATCGCGGCGCCGTCCCCGGCCTCCCGGGCGGTGCGGTAACTCGCCTTCCACGCCCGGTCGGCGTCCGCGACCTGGCCGAGCCGGCGGTGCGCCTCGGCGACCGCGAGGCCCGAACGGGCGGCCTCGGCGCGGGCGCCGGACCGTTCGGCGGCGCGCAGTTGCTCGGTGCCCGCCGCGAGGACGTCGGTCAGCGAGGAGTTCACCGACAAGGTGGTCAAGGCGCCCTGGTACTCCGGGGCGAAGGCTTTGCCGTACATGAATGCCTTTCCGTCCGCCACCGTCCGTCCGTGTTCGGGCCGGTCCGGTGACGATGCCGTGGTCGACTCCTCCAAGGCGGTGACGTGCGGCAACCCGGCTCTGCACACCGCGTATACACGGCATGTATACGCAAGGGGTATAGTGCGCCCGGTCACTGGCCGTGAAGGATGCTTCATAGAGGTCCGCGCATCACGCGTCCGTTGCCGATCAAGACGGCGATCACGTCCGGGAGGTTGCCTGGCGGCCCGAAACGCGTTGCGCGGCGGCCCGATCGGGACACAGGATGGCCGAAGTCGAGCCTCCCGCACGGAAAGCAGGCCACCGTTGCCCACAGCCCCGATGCACGAGGATGAGACGCGGATCGGTGCCTCGCTCGTACGGCGCCTGCTGGCCGAGCAGTTCCCCCGGTGGGCCCGGCTGCCTCTGCGACGCGTACGGTCGGCCGGAACGGTCAACGCCCTCTACCGGCTCGGCGACGACCTGGCCGTCCGTCTCCCCCGGATCGCGGACGGCGCCGACGACGCGGTCAAGGAACACACGTGGCTGCCGCGACTCGCCCCGGCGCTCCCGTTCGCGGTTCCCGAGATCCTCGGCCTCGGCACCCCCGCCGCCCACTACCCGTGGCACTGGTCCGTGGTGCGCTGGCTCGACGGCGATCCCCCGGCGCCCGGCGCGCTGACCTGCGCGCAGCAACTGGCCGCCGACCTGGGTGCGTTCGTCACCGCGCTGCGCGGGACCACCCTGCCCGGCGGGCCGGCCTCCTACCGCGGCACCCCGCTGGCCGCGGTGGACGCCGAGACGCGCTCGGCGATCGACGACCTCCGCGGTGCCATCGACACCGGCGCCGCGACGGCGGCCTGGGAGGAGGCGCTGGCCACACCGGCGTGGACGGGTCCGCCGCGGTGGCTCCACGCGGATCTGATGCCGATGAACCTCCTGATCCGCGAGGGCCGCCTCGCCGCCGTCCTCGACTTCGGCACCCTCGGCACCGGCGATCCGGCCTGCGACTTCATCCCGGCCTGGAACCTCCTGCCCGCCTCGGCGAGGCCCGCCTTCCGGGACGCGGCCGGCGCCGACGACGCCGGCTGGGCGCGGGGGCGCGGCTGGGCCCTGTCCATGGCCCTCGTCCAACTCCCGTACTACCGCGACACGAACCCGGTGATCGCGGCCAACGCCGAGCACGTGATCCGCGAAGTACTCGCCGAACAGCGGGCTGTGTAGCCGGGCCTCACGGCGGGATCACTCCACGAGGGCCTGCGTCCCGAGGACGCCGAGGAGGGCGACGCGTTCGGCGTCCTCCGTGCCGGGCTCGGCGGTGTAGACCATGATCCGCAGATCGCTGCCCGCGACGCTGAGCACATCGCAGTCCAACGTCACGGCGCCGACCTGCGGATGGTCGATGGTCTTGCGGGACGCCTCGTGGCGGGCGACGGCTCCGGACTCCCACAGCTCCGCGAAGCGCACACTGTTCGCGCACAGCTCGTCGATCAACTGCCCGAGGCGCCGGTCCGTCGGGTACCGGCTCGCGGTGGCGCGCAGGTCGGCGGCGAGCGTCGCCTCGAAGGCGCGCCGCTCCCGGGGGGTGTGCCGCACCCGGCTGCCGGGACCGACGAAGGCGCGCCACACGCCGTTGCGCTCGTTGCCGCGCCAGCCGGAGGGATCACCCAGCAGGGCCGCGTACAGCGGGTTGGCCAGCAGCAGCGTCCAGGCCGCGTCGTACACCGCCACGGGTGTGCCGTCCAGCCGGTCGAGCAGCCGGTGGACGCCCGGGGTGATGTGGGCGGGCACCGTGCCCCGGCCCGGCGGCACCAGTCCGGCCGTCTGGAAGAGGTGCTCGCGTTCGGCGCCGGACAGCCGCAGCGCCCGGCCCAGGGCCTCGACGACCTGCTCCGAGGGATGCGCCGCCCGGCCCTGTTCGAGGCGGGTGACGTAGTCGACCGAGATGCCGGCGAGCAGGGCCAGCTCCTCGCGGCGCAGTCCGGCCGCGCGCCGCGTCCCGCCGCCGGGCAGCCCGACGGCCTCCGGTGTGACCCGGTCGCGCCAGCGTCGCACCGCTCGCCCGAACTCCGTGTTCGCCATGCCACCCACTGTGCACCCACCCGGGCGAACCCGCCTGGTACCGGCAGTCCCAGGAAGACCGGACTCCTGGCTGTCCGCGGCGCAGGGCCGGAGCCTGGACGCATGACCACAACACTCGTCACCGGAGCGAACAAGGGCCTCGGCCTCGAGACCGCCCGCCGGCTCGTCGCCGCGGGCCACACCGTCCACCTGGGCAGCCGGGACCCGGAGCGCGGCCGGCGCGCGGCCGCGGAGATCGGCGCGCGCCCGGTCGTCATCGACGTCACCGACGACGAGTCCGTCGCCGCCGCGGCCAGGGCCGTCGAGGCCGAGGGCGGTCTGGACGTCCTGGTCAACAACGCGGGCATCGAAGGGCGGGGCGAGGGGAACGGCGTGATCGGCCCGGCGGAGGTGACCGCCGGCATGATGCGCGAACTGTTCGAGACGAACGTCTTCGGTGTCGTCCGCGTCCTCCACGCCTTCGTGCCCCTGCTCCAGCGGTCGGCCGCCCCTGTCGTGGTGAACCTCAGCAGCGGCCTGGCCTCACTGGCCCGGATCACCGACCCCGCGCACCCCGCCCACGCCTACCCCGGCGTCGCCTATCCGGCGTCCAAGACCGCCGTCAACACGATCACCGTGCAGTACGCGAAGGCGTTCCCGGGAATGCGGGTCAACGCCGTGGAGCCGGGCTTCACCGCGACCGATCTGAACGGCAACACCGGGACGCAGACCGTGGAGGAGGGCGCCGAGGTCATCGTGCGCATGGCACGGATCGGCCGGGACGGACCGACCGGCGGCTTCTTCGACGCGACGGGCCCCGTGCCCTGGTGATCACGGCACACGCTCACCGCGCCCCGGCTCACGGCGCGAGCTGGGCCTGCACCGCCGGCGCGTAGCGGTCGACGATGTCGTCGACCGAGGTGGCGCGCAGATGCGAACCCCGCGCGATCCCGTACATCACGCCGAGGCCGAGCAGGGTGCTCACGGCGAGTTCGGCGCGCAGCCCCGCGTCCGGACCGCTCAGCCGCCCGGCGAGACGGTCGCTGACCTGGGCGCGGAAGTTGGCCCGCAGCGTCTCGCCCTGTTCCCCCTGCAGGGGGGCGAAGACGATCCGCAGGACGGGGTCGGCGCCGCGCCGGGTCTGGCCTTCGAGCAGATGGCGCACCATGTGCCGGCCGAGCTCCTCCAGCGGGGCGTCCAGCAGGGCGTCGGCGTCGGACTCGAAGGACATGACGCGGGCGAACAGCGCGTCCTTGTTGCCGAAGTACTTGAGGATCAGCGGCGCGCTCACCCCGGCCCGGTCGGCGACCGCCTTCAGGGTGATGTCCGCGTGCGCGTGCCGGGCCAGCAGATACCGGGCCGCGCGCAGGATCGCCGCCTTGCTCGCCTCGGCGTCACGGCGCGGGGCGGACCCCGTCTCCGGCTCCCCGTGCGGGGCGGGCCGCGTCTCCGGCTCCCCGTGCGGGGCGGACCCCGTCTCCGGCTCCCCGTGCGGGGCGGACCCCGTCTCCGGCTCCCCGTGCGGGGCGGACCCCGTCTCCGGCTCCCCGTGCGGGGCGGGCCGCGTCTCCGGCTCCCGGTGCGGCGGAGACGCGTCGGCCGGCTGTTCGTGCGTCCCCGAGGACGCCGTGAGACCGGAGTGCGGGCTGGTCACGGTGCTCAAGCTCCTTCGAGGGCCTCGTCGCGGGGTGCGCCCGTGGGACGGCCGGTTCGCGGGGTCTCGCGGGAGGCGGGATCGGTGGGTATCGACAGTGCGGCGGCACAGGCCACCAGTGCGACGGTACCCGCCATGACGAAGGCCAGCAGATAGCCGTGCAGGGTCGGCACCGGGGCACCCGAGACGAGGCTCGTGTGGTGCACGAGCACGGCGGCCACGGCGGCACTGCACACGGCCTGCCCGATGGTGCGCATCAGGACGTTGACGCCGTTGGCCGAGGCGGTCTGCCCGGCGGGCACGGCGCGCAGGATCAGGGTGGGCAGGGCGGAGTAGGCGAAGGTCGTGCCGATCGAGCAGACCGTGGCGCCCAGGATGATCGCCCACAGGTCGCGGCTGTCGGCGATCCGCAGGACGTAGCCGGAGGCGATGATCGCCGTGCCGAGGGCCAGGGTGATCCGGGGGCCACGGGCCGCCGATATGCGCGCCGAGACGGGCGAGAGCAGCAGCATCGTCACCCCGCCGGGCAGCAGGCACAGACCGGTGGCCACGATGGACAGGCCGAGCCCGTACCCGGTGGCCTTGGGCGCCTGCACCAGCTGTGCCGTGACCAGCGAGTTTCCGTAGAAGGAGAACCCGGTCAGCAGCGCGGCGACGTGCGGCAGGGCGACCCGCGGACGGGCGGCCAGCTTCAGGTCGACGAGCGGGCGCTCGGTGCGCAGCTGCTGCCGCCACCACAGCGTGAGGATCGCGGCGCAGCCGGCGAACAGGCCGAGGATCCTCGGGCTGTTCCAGCCCCAGGTGCCGCCCTGGGACACGGCGAGGAGCAGACACACCAGTCCGGCGGCCAGGCCCAGCGCGCCCAGGGTGTCGAAGCGGCCCGGTTCCCGTACGGGCGACTCGCGCACCGCCCACCAGGCCAGTGCCGTCCCGAAGACGCCGAGCGCGGTCGTCGCCCAGAACATGACGTGCCAGTTGGCGTACTGCACCACGAGGGCGGCGAGCGGGAGGCCGAGGGCGGCGCCGATGCCGACGGTGGAGCTCATCAGTGCGACGGCGGAACCCGTGCGCTCCGGCGGCAGTTCGTCGCGCAGGATGCTGATCGACAGCGGGACCACGGCGGCGGCCGCGCCCTGCAGCGCCCGCGCCACGATCAGGACGCCGATGTGGGAGGTGAGCGCGCACATCAGCGAGCCGACCGTCATCATCCCGAGGGCCATGAGCAGCACGCGCCGCTTGCCGTACATGTCTCCCGCGCGGCCCAGGACCGGGGTGAGCACCGCTCCGGCGAGGAGGGTCGCGGTCACCATCCAGGAGACCGCGCCCGCCGAGGCGCCGGTGAGCCGGGGCAGATCGGGCAGCAACGGGACGACCACCGTCTGCATGACGGCCATGAGGATCCCGCCGAACGCCAGGACAGGTATCGCGAGCCGCTCGCGCAGGGCCGCCATCGGCACTCCAGAAGTAGGCATGAAAAAGAGGTGAATGACAATTCACCATAGCGGTGAATTGTCATTCACCCCAAGTGGGGTCCGCTCCACGCGCACCCGCCGGTACGGTCCTCTCCTCGGGCAGCGGTCAGTACGGTCCGCTCCACGCGCACCCGCCGGTACGGCTACCGCCGCACGCGGGCCTGTGCACTGCGGGCGATCTTCGGTCCGAGCCAGCGCTTGAAGCGGCGCAGCGCCTCCAGCCGGCCGGCCACGCGGTCGATCCGGTAGTAGAGCTGCGGCGGGACGTACGGCAGCAGCGGCGAGTGACGCTGCCCCAGCAGGGCGAACATCTGCGCCGGCGGGAGGCCGATGTAGCGGGGCAGGTTCTCGTACCACTGGGCGCTGTGGCGGGCCGCGCTCTGCACCGGCAGGAGCTCGGCCCTGCGCTCCCGCCCGTAACGGGTGAGGGCGGTTTCGAGGTCCGCGTGCTCGCGCAGTGCGCGCGCGAGGGAGATGGCGTCCTCCAGGGCGAGGGTGGTGCCGGCGCCGATCGAGTAGTGCGTCGTGTGGGCGGCGTCGCCGAGCAGGACGAGGTTGCCCCGGTGCCAGGTCCGGTTGGTCAGGGTGCGGAAGGTGAGCCACTGGGCGGCGCCGTCCGGCTGCGCCCGGCCGATCAGCCCGTGCCCCTTCAGCAGGTCCGCGAAGAGCTTCTCCAGCAGCGCGAGACCCTCGGCCTCGCCGGCCGTGTCGAGGCCGAGGCCGGTCCAGGTCCGCGGTGAGCACTCGATGACGAGGGTGCTCCGGTCGTCCGCGAACCGGTAGGCGTAGCACCAGATCCAGCCGTGGTCCGTCTCCACGAAGGAGAAGGTGAACGAGTCGAAGACCTTGGTCGTGCCGAGCCAGATGTAGTGGTTGCGCCCGTGGCCGATCTCGGTGCCGAAGTGGCCGGCGTGACGCTCGCGCAGGGCGCTGTTGACCCCGTCCCCGGCGACGACGAGGTCCGCTTCGGGCAGGGCGTCGGCCGTGATCTCGCTCTCGTACTCGACACGGACCCCCAGGGACCGGGCCCGCTCGGCGAGCAGGTCGAGCATCCGGCGGCGGCCGATGCCGAATCCCTCGTCCCCCGGGGCCACGGTGGTGCGGGCGCCGACATGGGCGACGCCGTCACTCCAGCTCACCGAGTTCTCGCTGACGGCGAGCGCGGACGCGGGGTCGCCCTCGCGCAGTTTGTCGAACAGGGCCGCCCAGTAGGTCACGCCCCAGCCGTACGTCGATCCGGCCGGGTTCCTCTCATGGACGGTGATGTCATGGGACGGGTCCTGGAGCTTCATCAGGATCGAGAAGTACAGGCTTGCGGGTCCGCCACCGACGCACGCGATCTTCACGCGCACTCCCCTATGTTGCACATTGCGGTCAATTGAACACGAAGAGTAGCAGCGGGTGCCGCACCTGCGGTTCACGCCAGATCACGGACGTGAGCCGCGCCACGGGACGGCGGCGGCCACCGCAAGATCATCGACGCGAGGCCCTCCCGCCGGAAGATCTTCGCCCGCGACCGCACCGCGGGCATCCGGGACAGCAAGATCATCTTCGTTCAACCCTGCACGACATATACGCGATTGTCCGGATCGCAGCCAACCGACATTCGGCGATTTCTCCCACTGTCTGACGACCCGATAGGCATATCCGGTCATCAACACAGCTGATCACAGGAGGTCTCCGCATGCCGGAGCTCACTCGCCGCCGCGCCCTCGGGGCCGTCGCCGCGCTCGCCGCGGGCGCAGGTGCCCAGGCCCTCGCCTCACCCTCGGCGTCCGCCTCGCCGAACGGGCCGGCCGCCGCACGGGAGTCCATGGGCGAGCACCACCACGGCGGCCCGGAACCCTTCGACGAGGTGTTCCGGGGGCGCCGCATAGAAGGCCGCCCGGTCACCGGGGGCGGCCACCATCACGGCGCCGGATACGCCGTGTTCATCGACGGCGCGGAGCTGCACGTGATGAGCAACGCCGACGGCAGCTGGATCAGCGTCGTCAGCCACTACGCCCCTGTGCCCACCCCGCGCGACGCGGCACGCGCCGCCGTCGTGGAGCTGCAGGGGGCGCCGCTCGTGCCCTTCGCCGCCAACTGAACCACCCCGCAAGCAGATCGTGGAGTCCCGCACATGACCGTACGCAAGAACCAGGCGAGCCTGACCGCCGACGAGAAGCGGCGATTCGTCGACGCGCTGCTGCAGCTCAAGCGCAGCGGCACGTACGACACCTTCGTCACCACGCACAACGCGTTCATCCTCGGCGACACCGACAACGGCGAGCGGACGGGCCACCGTTCACCGTCGTTCCTGCCCTGGCACCGCAGATTCCTCCTGGAGTTCGAGCGGGCCCTGCAGGCCGTCGACCCCTCGGTCGCGCTGCCCTACTGGGACTGGAGCACCGACCGCACCGCGCGGGCGTCGCTGTGGGCGCCCGACTTCCTCGGCGGCACCGGACGCAGCCTGGACGGCCGGGTGATGGACGGCCCGTTCGCCGCCTCCACCGGCAACTGGCCGATCAACGTCCGCGTCGACAGCCGTACTTACCTGCGCAGGTCGCTGGGCAGCGGGGTGCGGGAACTGCCGACACGTGCCGAGGTGGACTCCGTGCTCGCCATGACGACGTACGACATGGCTCCCTGGAACAGCGCCTCGGACGGCTTCCGCAATCACCTCGAGGGCTGGCGGGGCGTCAACCTCCACAACCGGGTGCACGTGTGGGTGGGCGGCCAGATGGGCACCGGCGTCTCCCCCAACGATCCGGTGTTCTGGCTCCACCACGCCTTCATAGACAGGCTGTGGGCCCAGTGGCAGCGCCGTCACCCCGGCTCCGGCTATGTCCCGACCGGGGGCACCCCGGACGTCGTCGACCTCGGCGAGACGATGAAGCCGTGGAACGACACCCGGCCGGCCGATCTGCTCGACCACACCGCGTTCTACACGTTCGACACCGTCTGATCCCGGCCCCGCCCGTGACCGGCGGCCGCGGGGGCCGACGGCCGGCTCCCGCGGCCGCCGGACCGGTGGGGATCAGGCTCCGCCCTGCGCCTCGCTCCGGCACTCCGGGTGGCCCCAGCCCTGAGCGTTCTTGGCGATGGGCTCGCCCGCGGCGTACGAACGACCGCACACACAACGGCCGTTGAACTTGGCCTTGATGGTGCGGCCGGACGTGCCCGGCCGGGACGCCTTCGCGGCGGGACGGCGCCGGGCGGCGCCCGAGGCGACCGGGGTGTCGGGGGAGGCGGGCGGCTCCGGGGAACCGAGGTCGCTGCCCGCGGGCTGCTGCACCACCGCGGCCTGGCTGGCGGCACGGTCGGCGAAGTCGTTCAGCCGGTCGCCGTCGACCTGGTGGGCGGGGACGTAACGGAACTCCACCGTACGGCCGGTGAGGAGTTCGTCGATCCGGGCGACCAGTTCCTGGTTGGCGACGGGCTTGCCCGCGGCCGTCTTCCAGCCCTTGCGCTTCCAGCCCGGCAGCCAGGTCGTGACGGCCTTCATCGCGTACTGGGAGTCCATCCGGATCTCCAGCGGCACATCGGGCGCGACGGCCGTCAACAGGCGCTCCAGCGCGGTCAGTTCGGCGACGTTGTTGGTCGCCGTGCCGAGCGGTCCCGCCTCCCAGCGGGTCGGGGCCTCGTCCCCGTCGGCAACGACCCAGGCCCATCCGGCGGGTCCCGGGTTTCCCTTCGAAGCCCCGTCACAGGCGGCAACAACGCGTTCAGGCATGTCCCCGATCATGCCACGCCCCGGCGAGGGCACCGCGCACGGGCACGGGACCGGGGGCGGCTTCGAGGGGCCCGGCACGGCCCGGAACGGGCCGAGCACGGTGGCCGCCCCGCCTGTCACCGGCGGGGCGGCCACCGCGGGAGAGCGTCAGGACACGTCCGTCATCCCGGGCATCTCACCCTGGGTCGACTTCATGTCGATCACGGAGAACGCCGCCCCCTGGGGGTCGCTCAGCGCGGCGAACCTGCCGAAGGGACTGTCCATCGGCCCGAAGCGCAGCACCGCGCCCCGCGCGGTCGCCCTGGCCACGGCCTCGTCGCAGTTCTCGACGGAGAAGTAGACGTTGACGTACGACGGCACCTCGGGCGGGAAGTCGTCCGTCATCCTCATCCGGCCGAGCACCGGGTTCCCGCCGATGCTGAAGACGCGGAAGTCGACGTTGTCGTCCTGCACCTGCTGGGCCGTGAAGGGGAAGACGGCCGGGAAGAACCCGTCGGACTTGTCCGGCTCACGGGTGAAGACCTCCGCCCAGGCGTACGCGCCGGGCTCACCGGTCGAATCGAAGCCCTCGTGGACGCCCGCCTGCCAGACGCCGAAAACGGCCCCGGCGGGGTCCCGGGCCAGCGCCATGGTGCCGAACTCCCCGACCTGCATCGGCTCCATCAGCACCTCACCGCCCTGGCTCCTGATCTTCTCGGCGGTCGCGGCGGCGTCGGACGAGGCGAAGTACAGGCACCAGGCGGACTGGCCCTCCTGCCCCGGCATCGGCGGCACGACGGCGGCCACCGCCTTGCCGTTCGAGAAGGCCTGGGTGTAGTTCCCGTACTCCGAGGACGACTCGCCGAACGTCCAGCCGAGCACGTCTCCGTAGAAGCTCTTGGCTCCCTCGACATCGCTGAACATCGCGTCCGCCCAGCAGGGCGTTCCTTCAGGCTGTACGGCCATGACCCGACCTTCTCCTGTCCGGTGAACGGTTGCGCTGTTCACGCTAGCCAGCCTTCACCCGGGCCGCGCGCCGAACCGCGGGGCCTGACCGACACTGGAGAACGGACCGACCTGGCCGACGACGGGACGGGGCACGGGATGATGCGGGCGTGGGAAGTGATCCGGCCGGGGCCGGTCGACGGGGAGCCGCTGCGCCTCGTGGAGAGACCGGTGCCGACGCCCGGCCCCGACGAACTCCTGGTGCACGTCCGCGCCTGCGGGGTGTGCCGCACCGACCTGCATGTCGCCGAGGGCGACCTGCCCGTGCACTGCCCTCGCGTGACGCCGGGGCACGAGGCCGTGGGGGTGGTGGCGGCGGCCGGCCGCGCGGTGAGCGGCTTCACCGCGGGCGACCGGGTGGGGGTGCCCTGGCTGCGCCGTACCGACGGCACCTGCGGATACTGCCGGCGCGGCTCGGAGAACCTCTGCCCGGCCTCCGAGTACACCGGCTGGGACGCCGACGGCGGTTACGCGGAGTACACGACCGTTCCGGCGGCCTTCGCCTACCGGCTGCCCGACGGCGTGGACGACGTCGCCCTGGCCCCCCTGCTGTGCGCGGGCATCATCGGCTACCGGGCGCTGCGCAGGGCCGCGCTGCCGCCGGGCGGCCGTCTCGGTCTGTACGGCTTCGGCGGCAGCGCCCACCTCTGCGCGCAGCTCGCACTCGCCGAGGGCGCCACCGTGCACGTGCTGACCCGCGATCCGGCCGCGCGACGGCTGGCGCTCGGCCTCGGGGCGGCGTCCGCCGGCGGGACGTACGACGATCCGCCCGAGCCGCTGGACAGCGCGATCCTCTTCGCGCCGGCCGGTGATCTCGTCCCGGTCGCCCTGCGGGCGCTGGACCGGGGCGGCGTCCTGTCCGTCGCCGGCATCCATCTGAGCGACGTCCCGCCGCTCCGCTACGAGAGCGACCTGTTCTACGAGAAGGAACTGCGCAGCGTCACCGCCAACACGCGCGAGGACGGCAGAGAGTTCCTGGCGCTCGCCGCCCGGCACGGTATCCGGGCCACGACGCACGCCTATCCGCTGGAGCAGGCACCGCAGGCCCTGCGGGACCTGGAGGCGGGCCGCTTCGACGGGGCGGCGGTGCTGGTGAACGAGTATCCGCCGCGGGGCTGAGCATGCGGCCGGACCACCCCCGTGCGTGGATGGACCCAGGCGGGTGCTGCGCTGGAGGTGCGATGGCGGGCCGGGGCGGTGACGGAACGGCGGGTGCGGGGACGGCGGGTACGGGGACGCCGTCCGACGCCCTGGCGGACGCCGTCGAGTCCATCGGCACGACGCTCGACGAAGGGACGACCTGCGAGGAACTCGCGGCGTTCGCGTGCCGGCACTTCTGCGAGACCGCGGCGGTGGACCTGCTGTCCCCGGACGCGGCGGCCGGCCGCCGCTCCCCGGACCCGGGGTTCACGCGCGTGGCCGCGGCCGGCCGCACCCCGCTGCTCACCCCGCCGGACGGCCCGCGCCCCCTGTCCGACCGGGCGCTCGACGAGGGCCGCCCGATCGCCGTCCCGATCGGCCTGTCCGCCCGGACCCCCCGGCAGGTCATGGCGGTGCCGCTGCTCGCACGGGGGCACCGGTACGGGGTGCTGCTCGCCGTCCGGCGGCGAGCGCCGTTCACCGGCACCGACCTGTCCCTCGCGCGGCACGCGGCCCGGCTCGCGGCCGTGCACCTCGGCCACTCCCGACGGCACGCGTCCCTGCGCGGCACGGTCCTGGACCTCCAGCGGGCGCTGCTCGCCGCACCGGGCCGGCCGCATCCCAACCTCGACCTCGCCACCCGCTATCTCCCGGCGGGCGGCGGGGCCCTCGTGGGCGGGGACTGGTTCGAGACCGTACGGCTGCACTTCGGGCGGACCCTGCTCGTCGTGGGCGACGTGATGGGCCACGGTCTGGACGCCGCCGTGGACATGACCGCGTACCGCTCGATGCTGCGCTACGTCGCCTCCACGGATCTTCCGCCCCACCGGGTGCTGCGCCGTCTGGACTCGGCGGTCGCCGAGGACGGCACCCGGCGTCCGGCCACGTGTCTGCTCGTACGGGTCGACCCGGCACGCGGCACCGCGGTGATCGCGGGCGCCGGGCATCTGCCCCCGGTGGTGTTCGCCGGTGACGGATCCGGCGAACTGCTGCCGCTGCCGGTGGGGCCGCCGCTGGGCACCGGGGTGGGCGGCTACCAGCAGGTGGTCCGCGCGCTCTCCCCCGACGACACCCTGGTGATGTTCACCGACGGTCTCGTCGAGCGGCGCGGCGAGGACATCGACGCGTCGCTGGCACGGCTGGCGGCGCTGCGCCTGCCGCCGGGTGCCGGGGTCGACGACCTGCTCGACGAGGTGCTCGTCGCGCTCGACGCCCGGCACGCGGAGGACGACGTGGCGGTCCTGGCGGCACGGATCCGCCCGCGCGACCACCCGGCCTAGTGCCCGGTACCGGCCGCGCGACCCCGGCCTGAAGCGCCCCGGCACCGGGCGGCGGTCACTCCCCCGCGTGCGCCCGTTCCAGGGCCGCCATGTCCAGCTTCGTCATCTTGTACATCGCCTGGGCCGTACGGGCCGCCTTCTCCGTGTCCGCGTCGCCGAGCAGCTCGATGAGCCCGTCCGGGACGACCTGCCAGGACAGCCCGTACTTGTCCTTCAGCCAGCCGCAGGGACCCGCCTCGCCGCCGTCCTCGACGAACCTGTTCCAGTAGTGGTCCACCTCTTCCTGGCCGTAGCAGTGGATCTGGAACGAGATCGCCTCGTCGAAGGTGAACTGCGGGCCTCCGTTGACCGCGACGAACTTCTGTCCGTTGGCCACGAACTCGACGGCCAGCACGGAACCGGGGGTCCCGGGCCCGGCCTCGGTGTAGCGGCCGACCCGGCCGAGCCGGGAGTTCTTGAAGATCGAGACGTAGTAGTGGGCGGCCTCCTCGGCCTGGCCGTCGAACCACAGACAGGTGGTGAAACCGTCGGCGGGCATGTGTACCTCCTCGGGCGGACATCGTCGTCACCTCTGTCGACCGATCCTCGTCCGAAAACTCATCGGCCGCGCGCGCACGACCTCACGCGAGACGTCCCGGACCGTCCCCCGAGGGCCGTGCCCCCGCCCCGCACGACGAGCGGCACCGGGCGGGGGCCGTGTCGGGTGGGCTCGGGCGGGTGTGTCCCGACCGGGTGACCGGCGGCCGCCTCAGCCTGCTGCCGGGTCCGTCCGCCGTCACCGAGCCGACCGCCGGGGAACCGGCCGTGCCGACCCGCACGGGCGTGAACGCGGCCGCAGACGCCCGCGTACGCCCTCATGGACTCGCCGGTCGGTCAACTCGCCCGGATCACCGAGAAGTTCGGACAGTGGACGGACTCGCGAGGCCGTCCCGAGGACGCCGTCGACCAGGATCCGCCGGTCCCGGACATCCGGGCGTTCTTCCGTCGACTCCGCACGGCCGCCCGACGGCTCTGCCGACAGCGAATCTGCCGCGGGCCGAGAAATCCGTTCCGGCGCCTCCCGCGGGCCGACAGTGGAGTCAGCGGCGACGCCCGCCGCGTCACGACCAGGAGGAACCATGACTCCCCTCATCACCGGCCGGCATCCGGCCCGCACAGCGTGGGCCGAGGAGGGCGACACCCCCGTGACCCGCTACGACGACCACCTCGCCGCGCAGTTGCTCGCCCAGCGGATCGTCTTCCTGGGCACCCAGGTCGACGAGGTCTCCGCGAACCGGGTGTGCGCCCAACTGCTCCTGCTGTCCGCCGAGGACGCGCGCGCCGACATCAGCCTGTACATCAACAGTCCGGGCGGTTCGGTGACGGCCGGGCTCGCCATCTACGACACCATGCGGCTGATCCCCAACGACGTCTCCACCCTCGCGATGGGATTCGCCGCGAGCATGGGGCAGTTCCTGCTCAGCGTGGGCACGCGCGGCAAGCGCTTCGCGCTGCCGAACGCCCGGATCATGATGCACCAGCCGTCCGCGGGCATCGGCGGCACCACCGCCGACATCGAGATCCAGGCGCAGAACCACGAGTTCACCAAGCGGGCCATCGAACGGATCACCGCGGAGCACACCGGCCAGAGCGAGGAGACGATCTCCAGGGACGGTGACCGCGACCGCTGGTTCACGGCGGAGCAGGCCAGGGAGTACGGCATGGTGGACCGGGTCGTGGAGTCGCTCACCGACGTCCGCCCGGCCGCGGCACGGCGACGGGCGGGGCTCTGACATGGGTACGTACACGATTCCGAACGTCGTCGAGCGGACCCCGCAGGGCGAGCGGTCGTACGACGTCTTCAGCCGGCTGCTCTCCGAGCGGATCATCTTCCTCGGCACGGAGATCGACGACGGCGTCGCCAACGTCGTCATCGCGCAACTCCTCCATCTGGAGTCGTCCGGCCCGGAGAGCGAGATCGCGATCTACATCAACTCGCCCGGGGGATCGTTCACTTCGCTGATGGCCATCTACGACACGATGAGCTTCGTCCAGGCGCCGATCTCGACGTTCTGCGTCGGACAGGCCGCCTCCACGGCCGCCGTGCTGCTGGCCGGGGGCGATCCCGGGCGGCGCTTCGTCCTGGAGCACGCGCGCGTGCTGCTCGGCCAGCCGGCCAGCGGCGGCCGGCAGGGCACGGTGTCGGACCTGAGCCTCCAGGCCAAGGAGATGCTGCGGATCCGCTCGCAGGTCGAGGAGGTCCTGTCCCGGCACACCCACCACGACGTCGCCACGCTGCGGGCGGACATGGACCGCGACAAGATCTTCACGGCGCGGGAGGCGGTGGAGTACGGGCTCGCGGACGAGATCCTCAGCCGTCGGCTCGCCGTGGTCTGACCCCGGCGAGCCGGGGACGGGCCGGCGTCAGGCGGCGAGGCACATGCCGTCGTACCGCGAGGCCGGGGACGGGGCCGGCGCGGAACGGCTCCGCAGGGGCTCGGCCCGGGTGTGCCGGGTCAGCTCCCGCTGGGCCAGCGACAGCAGTTCGGTCAGTCCCAGCCCCAGGGCACGCGCGGCCGCGGCGAGGACCTCGGAGGAGGCCTCCTTGCGGCCGCGCTCCACCTCGGAGAGGTAGGGCATGGAGATACGGGCCGCGTCGGCCACGTCCTTGAGCGTGCGTTCCTGGGCCAGCCGCTCGCGCCGCAGGACGTCGCCGACCAGGTCGCGCCACAACGGCTCCTTGCCCCTGGGAGCCGGGGCCTCGGGTCCCCGGCGCGGGGCGAGCACCGGCGGCCTCGGCGCGCGGGCCGGGGTCCCGGACGCCGACGGCGTCCGGGAAGGCTCCGACCCCGCGGGGCGCAGGGGGATGACACGGGCTTCGTCCGTCACGTGGTCGCTCACCCCTCCAGCCTAGGAGCGCCGGGCCGCGGGGGAAGGGACCGGCGTTGCGCTCTCGGTGAAGCGACCGGACAGGGACCGGACGCCGACGGCCGCGGACCGCGCCGGACCTCCGGTCCCGCGCGGTGACGGCTCCTCACGAAGCGGGGGCCGCAGGGGAAGAGCCCTCGGAGGAGGCCGGGCCGGACGCCGGGGGCGCCTGGGACTCGGACGACGGCGGTTCGCTGGAGGGGGACTCCGGTGCCACCGAGGACGGCGCGGAGGAGGACGGTTCGGAGGAGGACGACGACGGGGACGAACTCTCGGACGACGACGAGGCCGAGGCCGAGGTGGAGGTCGACGGGCACGGGCTCGTGGAGGCCGACTGCGTCTCACCGGGCGAGGAGCACGGCGAGGCGGAACCCGAGACGCTGGCCGAGGGCGAGGGGTTCACCGGGGGGTGCGTCTTCTTGTCCTTGTGCACGTCGTTGCCCCGGTGCCGGGCGATCCACTCCTTGTTCTCGGGGTCGTAGAGGACGAACACGTTGATGACGGTCGTCGAGGGCGCCACGACCACGACGTCCTTCGAGCGGTACGCGGGCCACGAGTCGCCCGTCGCCTTGGGGGTGCCCTTCTGCGCGACCGGCGGAAGGAGCGGGTTGCCGCACGCGCAACGCACCCGGGGCACACCGCGGGAGTCCACGAGAACGGCGGTGCCGGTCTGCAGGACCGCCTGGAAGCTGGTGGGCGCGCCGTTGCGGTAGCCGTGGTTGGTGACGCGCGTGTCCAGGCGCAGTTGTACGGGGGTCAGGGAGCGCAGATACGCGGGGACCGCGTCCGGCTTGATGCCCTCGACCGAGGCGAAGGCCTTGTTCTTCGCCGGGTCCGCCCCCAGCACGCTGATCTGCTTCTCCACGTCGCAGCTGGACACGTCGCGGGTGCCGCCGTAGAGACCGGGCGCGTTGCCGCTCACGGCGACGGTCGCGTTGGCGGGTGCCGACGTGGCCGGGGTCGCGGGGTCCGTCGGTGCGGCGGACGTGTCGTTGGCGGTCGACTCGGTGAACGGGTCGGGCCCAGCCTTGTCCGCGGACTGCAGGAAGACCTCGCTGCCGGTGTTCTTGGCCCCGCCTCCGTTGTTCGTGAAGACGAGTCCGAGGATCACCGCCGCCGCCACGACACCGGTGATCAGCGCGACCCGCGGCGCCGACCGCCACCAGGGCCGTTCGGGTCCGCCGCCCGGCTGTCCCGGTCCGGCCGCTCCGCCGCCGGGCCCCGCGGGACCGCCGCCCGTGCCCCCACCGCCCGTTCCGCCGCCTCCCCCACCGCCCGGGCCGCTTCCCGCGCCGGACGCGCCGCTCGGCGGTCCGGCGGGCGGAACGTTCACGGGCTGGGTCGGGCTCGGCTGCGACGGACCCGACAGCGGGCCCGAAGGCGGTCCGGTGGGACGGCCGGAGGACGGTGGTTCGACGCTCACGAGCTCTTCCTCCCGGTGGAGGGATGCCGCTACACCGATACGCGGTGCGCCGCTTTCTTCCACAACGCCCCATTGTGTGCCCCGGCCCGGCGGTACCCGCAAGCCGACGCGGTCGGCCCTCCCGAAGGGCGGACGGTGCCGGTGCTGCTTAGCGTGGCAGCGTGAGCCCCCCGACACCGTCCGCCCATCCGGCCGACAGCAGCGGTGCACGTCAGCCCGCCCGTCACGGCTGGCTCCAGGCACTCGTGGCCGTACTGGCCGGTCTGGTCCTCATGGGGGTGGTCGCCGCGCTCGGCCTGTGGGCGTCCGGCGCCACCGACCTCCCCGACAACGCCTATCCGCGGGTGGTCGCGGCCACCCTCGTCACGGCGGTCGGCGGCACCATCGAGTTGACCGGCGACGCGGGAGCCATCGCCGAGACGAAGGCGGGCCTGACGGTGATTCCGCTGTCGGTGACCCTGACCGGGGCACTGGTGCTGGGCGCGGGATTCCTGCGGCCGCTGCGGCATCGCGCCGTCGCCGGGGCGGGTGAACTGGCCGGCTGGGCCGGACGGCTCGCCGTCCTGTGGCTGCTCGTCCTGATCGGGCTCGCGCTCGCGGCCCGGCAGAACTTCACCGTCGACCTCGGGAACGGCACCATCGGCGCCATCGGCGACCTGTTCGGCGCAACGCCCGAAGTCGGTTTCAAGGCGGCCATGGCACCGACCCTGGTCTTCGGGGTGCTGTGGCTCGCGGGTGTGTTCGTCATCGCCCTGCTGGTCTCGCGGGGCGCGCCGCTCCCCGCCCGGCTGCTGCGCTTCCAGGAATCGGTGCGACCGGCCGCGTACGCCATGGTGGTCCTGCTGCTCACCTGCGTCGGCCTCGGTGTGGTCATCGGACTGGTGGTGGCGGCGACCCGCGGGCATCCGTCCGAGACGTTCGCCGTGATGCTCCTCGGTCTGCCCAATGTCGTCTGGCTCGCGTTCACCATCGGGCTCGGCGCCACCTGGAACGGGCGTGTGGACGGACCCTTCGGACTGCCGATGCCCCATGTGCTCGACGAGGTGCTGCGCACCCCGGACGTGTCCGCGCTCAACCTCGGCTCGCTCGCCGACTACGACGGCAGGATCTGGTGGCTGGTGGTCGTCGACGCCGTGCTGCTGCTCGGAGCGGCCTTCCTGATGGCGGCCCGCTCACCGGCCCGGACGCGGACCTGGCAGCACGCCGTCCACCTGGCGGTCGCGCTGGCGCTGACGGTGCTCATGATCTGCCTGCTCGGCCGGCTCTCGGCGCACTACGGTCTGTCGATCCTCGGTCTCGGCGACATCGGCGGCGGTCTGAAGGGGGAGCTGTTCCTGAAGCCCCAGGTGTGGGGCGCCCTGGGCCTCGCCGTGCTGTGGGGGCTGGCCACAGGTTTCCTGGGCGCCCTTCTGGCCAAGGCAGTCCGGCGCAGGGGGGAGATCGGCCCGGACGGCTGACGGGGGCGCCGTCGCCCCGGCGCCGGAACACCCGCCTCAGTGCCGGAACACCGGCCGGGCCCAGACGGGCGGCTCCGGCACGGGCCCCGGACCGCCCGGCACCGCCCCGGCCTGCGTGCCCGCCCCGTGGCCGCCCCCGGCCGCCGCGCCGCGTGCGGCGATCCGCAGCGCGCCGACGAAGGCCAGGCACGAGTCGTACCGGTCGTCGGGGCTCTTGGAGAGCGCCTTGGCGAGGACGGCGTCGACCCCGTCCGGGATGTCGGGGCGCACGGTGCTCAGGGCCGGCGGCTGGTCGTACTGGTGGGCCCAGAGGAGTGCCATGTCGTCGTCGCGCCGGAAGGGCGGCCGGCCGGCCATCATCTCGTAGACGACGCAGGCGAGGCTGTAGACGTCGCAGCGGCCGTCGACCGGCTTGCCGGAGATCTGCTCCGGCGCCACGTAGTCGAGCGTGCCGACGAACTGTCCGACGGTCGTGAACCCGGTCAGCGACAGGGACTTCTTGGTCAGTCCGAAGTCCGTGAGGTAGACGTGTTCGGGGTGGTCGCTGTCGGTGCCCTGGGCGACCAGGATGTTGCCGGGTTTCACGTCCCGGTGCACGAGTCCGTGGTCGTGGGCGGCGTCGAGCGCGGAGGCGACCTGGATGCCGATCCGGCCGGCCACGGTGACCGTCAGGGGTCCCTCGCGGTCCAGGAGATGACGCAGGTCGCGTCCGGCGACGTAGCGCATGGCGATGTAGAGGACGCCGTCCGTCTCGCCCGCCTCGAAGACGGGCACGATGTGCGGGTGGTCGATCGCGGCGGCCACCCGTGACTCGTGCGTGAAACGGCCGCGGAAGGTGTCGTTGCGGGCGAGTTCCGGGGCGAGGAGCTTGAGCGCGACCGTGCGGTCCAGCCGCAGGTCCTTGGCCTGGTAGACGACGGCCATCCCGCCGCGGCCGATCTCCCGCTCGATCCGGTACCCCGCGATCTGCCGTCCGATCAGCTCGGAGGGCCGCCCCGAGAACGGGCTGCTGTCCGGCCCGGACCCCTCGCCCATCAGCCGTCACCCCGCTCGTGCCGCGCGCCGCACATCAGTCCTCGCCCCGGTCGTCGCCGTCGAAGGTGACCAGGCGGGTGGGCTCGTGCCCACCGGGAGGACCCTCGGGGGGCCCGCCGGGCGCGGATTCCCGTACGATCCGCGTCGGCTCCGCCTGGCGTCCGCGCGCCGTGTCCGGTCCCCGCGTCCCGCTCGGTTCCGGCGCCCGGTCCGGCTCCTGCGCCCCGTCCCGCGACGGCTCCCGGTCCTCCGGCCGGTGCGGCGTCTCGCGTGGCGTGGTCGACGGGGTGCTCCCGGCCGCGAAGGTGCTCAGCCGGGTTCCGTCGCAGTAGACCCATCGCTCGTGCTCGCCGTCGTACAGCCACATCGACTCGCCGTCGACGACCACACCGACCCGGCTGCCCTGCGTACGGGCCCGGAACGCCTCGGCCTCCAGCCGCCCGGACGCCAGTTCCTCCGCCGCCTGCCGGTAGGCGGTGAGCGCCTGCTCGACGCGGGCCAGCAGCGGGCGCGGATCGGCCGTGCGGGCGAGCGGCCGGGTCGCCACCGGCGGTACCTGCGGTACGGCGATCAGCAGACGGCCGTCGACCCAGGCCGACCAGCCGTTCGCGCACACGACGCGTCCCCAGTCCCCGAGCCGGTCGACGAGTTCGACCGGCAGGAGCGCGTCCAGGGGCACAGTGGGCCGGGACGGGTCCGGCGACTCCCAGGCGGGCAGCCCGTCCTGCGGAACGACGTGCGTCGGGCGGAAGCCGGGGGTCGTCATCGGCGGCTACTTCCGCATGACCGCGGGCTCGTGCCGTCGCAGCAGCCGGGCGACCAGCCAGCCGAAGACGACGGAGAGCACCACGAGCATGCCCATGTTGATCAGCCACACACCGGTCGAGTGCCGGAACATCGGGTCGCCGGTCAGGTCGCCGGGCAGGATCCGGGCGAGGCCGACGGTCCCGGCCATGGCGCCCAGGGCCCAGCGGGAGGGCACGAGCCAGGACAGCTGTTCGAGGCCGGGCACTCCGTGCAGTTTCAGCAGGGCGCCGCAGAACACCACCTGGACGATGGCCAGCAGCACCAGCAGCGGCATCGTCACCTCCTCCTTGCGCACCACGGCGGAGACGAGGAGGCCGAGCATCATCGCGGTGAAGGCGAGCAGGGCCACGGCGAGCGTGATCTCCAGGAGCGGCGGCATCAGCACGCCCTTGCCGCCGGGGGCGTTGAGGTCGACGCCGAACAGGGCGACGAGGGTGAGCACGACGGCCTGGAGCACGGTGATGGTGCCGAGGACGACGACCTTGGACATCAGGTACGCCGATCTGGACAGGCCGACCGCCCGTTCTCGCTGGTAGATCGTCCGTTCCTTGACGAGTTCGCGCACGGCGTTGGCCGCGCCGGTCAGCACGCCGCCGACGCACAGGATGAGCAGCGCGTTCATCGCCGAGTCCCGGGTCAGCTCGCCCCCCGCCAGCGCCCGCGCCATAGCGCCCATCACGAACGGCAGGGCGATCATGATGGCGAGGAAGGTCCGGTCGGCCCCGAGCGCGGCGGCGTAGCGGCGGACCAGGGTGCGCAGCTGGGAGCCCCAGCTCTGGGCCTTCGGGGGCGGTCCGACGAGTGCCCCCGTGGCCGCGTCCGGCATCCTCGGCTGCGAGGTCGACTTGTCGATGTACTGACGGTGGAACGGGGAGTCCCGGTACTCCCCCGCCCAGTCCCGGTCCGTGTCGCGCTCGAAGGCCTCGAACGCCTCGGGCCACTGCCGGTAGCCGAAGAAGGCCAGGGTGTCGTCGGGCGGCCCGTAGTAGGCGACCTTGCCGCCGGGGGCGAGGACCAGGAGCCGGTCGCAGACGTCCAGGCTGAGCACGCTGTGGGTGACCACGATGACGGTGCGGCCGTCGTCGGCGAGGTCGCGCAGCATGTGCATCACCGAGCGGTCCATGCCCGGGTCGAGTCCGGAGGTCGGTTCGTCCAGGAAGAGCAGGGACGGCTTGGTGAGCAGTTCGAGGGCCACGCTGACGCGCTTGCGCTGTCCGCCCGACAGGCTGTGGATGGGCTGGTCGACGCGTTGCCCCAGGCCCAGCTCGCCGATCACCTCGTCCACCCTCGCCAGGCGCTCCGCCTTCGCAGTGTCCTGCGGGAAGCGCAGTTCGGCGGCATAGGTCAGGGCCCGGCGGACGGTGAGCTGGGCGTGCAGGATGTCGTCCTGCGGGACGAGGCCGATGCGCTGGCGCAGTTCGGCGTAGTCGCGGTAGAGGTCACGGCCGTCGTAGAGCACGGTTCCGTGGTCGGCGGGCCGCTGTCCGGTGAGCGCGTTCAGCAGTGTGGACTTCCCCGCGCCGCTCGGACCGACGACGGCGAGCAGACATTTCTCGCCGACGGGAAAGGACACCTGGTCCAGCAATGTCTTGCGACCTTGGTCCACCTCGACGACGAGGTCCTGCACGTCGAGGGAGACCTCGCCGCTGTCGACGTACTCCTGCAGCTGGTCGCCGACGAGACAGAACGCGGAGTGCCCGATGCCGACGATGTCACCCGGTGTGACCAGGGCGCGCTCGACGGGCTGGCCGTTGAGGAACGTGCCGTTGTGGCTGCCGAGGTCGACGATCTCGTACGTCCCGTCGGGCCGGGCCAGCAGTTCGGCGTGGCTGCGGGAGACGATCAGGTCGTCGATGACGAGGTCGTTGTCGAGGTCCCGGCCGATGCGGACGGTGCGGGAGGGCAGCGGCCGTACGGTGGTCGGCTGTCTGAACGTGCCGGTGGCGGCCGGCACGGAGACGGCCGAGGGGCGCTCCGCGGCAGGTGGCGGGGGCCGCACGAGGACGGCGCGCGGTCCGTCGGCGGGACTCCCGAAGCGGATCACGCTGCCGGGCCCGACGCCCCATTCGTGGACGCGGCGGCCGTCGGCGTACGTGCCGTTCGTGCTGTTCTCGTCCTCGAGCGTCCAGTGATCGGCATGGGGCCGCAGCACCGCATGGTGCCACGAGACCCGGACGTCGTCGATCACGACGTCGCACAGCGGATCGCGCCCGACGTGGTAATCGTGATCTGGACTCATCACCGTCGAGCCCGTCTCGGTTTCGAGGACGAGCTCGGGTGCGGTTGCCGCGACAGGCCTCTCTGCCATGCCAGAATTCTAGCGATTCGCCCCTGTACGCGCCTGATCAGCACCCGGCGCCCACGGCGTGCGAAGGGTCAGGCGGCGGAGACGCCCAGCGCCGCGGCGGTGCGGTGCATGCGCAGCGCGTCCACGGACTCCGCGAGCAGTTCGTACTCGGTGGTGTCGTCACTGGTGGAGACGCGCACCAGCTTGCCCGCGGCCAACTCCTCGGCGACCAGCTCCTGTTGCTCCGCGTCACCGCACCACGCGCGCAGCATCGTCGGAACGTCGGGGACGCCGTCGCCCACCGGCGCGATCGAGTTGGGCGGAAAGGCGGGGTCCTCGGGCTGCGGATCGAGCCGTTCGGCCATCCAGGCCGCGCGGTCCCGCATCCACCACAGGGCGAGCGCGAGGGTCGGCGCGCGATAGGTGCCGAGGGGTACGCCGACTCGCTGACCGCCGCACATGCCGTACGCGGTGACGTGGCACAGGAATTCGTCGTGCACGATCTTCCCCCATTGGCGTCGCTCGTCGCCGGTCCGGCCTCGCTTTCCCTGCGGCTCCCGGGCACTGCTCCGTGCAATTGCACGGGCTTGGTTGAATTGCCCTACTGATTGAGTATCGTCACTACTGACACACTGTCACCATGTGAATCCAGCCAGTCTCTTGGCATATTCACCGCCGCGACTGGCCGAAATGGCACCGGCGGCGAACCCGGCCCCGGGCCGTGGCATGACCCGCGAGGTAATCGACGCTTCGCGCGGCGCCCGCCAGGGTGGTCGTAACGCGTCCCGGGGCTCGATGCAGGCCCGGGACACGGACCTTGACCATGGATACGTTCCCCGATGGAGGCTGGTTCACCATGTCCGCGAACACCGACCGCTACGAGACCGCCGTCGCCCGCTATTTCGAGGCCTGGAACGCGGACGGACGGGACAGCCTGACGAAGGCGGTGGCCGCCGCCTGGACCGCGGACGGCACGTACACCGACCCGCTCACCGACGTCCGCGGGCACGAGGGGATCGCGGACGTGATCGCCTCCGTGCGCGAGCAGTTCCCCGGCTTCGCCTTCCGTCCGCTGGGCGCGGTCGACGGCCACCACGACACCGCCCGCTTCGGCTGGGAACTGGTCGGCGAGAAGGACGGCTCGGCGCCCGTCGCGGGATTCGACGTGATCGTCCTGGACGGCGAGGGCCGGATCCGGAGCGTGCACGGATTCCTGGACCGCGTCCCGGCCTGACACGGCCGGGCGCGGGTTCCCGAACTGCCGCCCGGCCCGACCCGACGCGCCGGGGCGCGGACG
Source organism: Streptomyces sp. NPDC021080 (assembly GCF_044333225.1). NCBI lineage: Bacteria > Bacillati > Actinomycetota > Actinomycetes > Kitasatosporales > Streptomycetaceae > Streptomyces > Streptomyces sp. NPDC021080. The sequence goes on from NZ_JBIRQM010000016.1 coordinate 66,382, forward strand.
CCGGGACCGCTTTCCGGCTCGAGGCACCGGGGTCTCTGACGCGAACGGGGTACGCGTCAGAGACCCTGGCGGGCGGCCGCGGCAGACGCCCGGGAATGCGGCGGGCGCCCGCGGCGCGCTCGGCGCGCGCCCCGGGCGCCGTAGGTCCTACGCCTTGGTCACCGCGTCGATCCCGGCGAGTTCGTCCTCGGTGAAGTCCAGGTTGTCGATGGCCTCGACGCTGTCCTCCAGCTGCCGCGGGCTGCTGGCACCGACCAGGGCCGAGGTGACCCGGCCGCCGCGCAGCACCCAAGCCAGCGCCAGCTGGGCCAGCGACTGGCCGCGGGACTTGGCGATCTCGTCCAGGGTCCGCAGCCGGCCCACGAGATCGTCGGTGACCGTGTCCGCGCTCAGGAACGGGCTGTCGCTCGCGGCCCGCGAGTCCTCCGGGATGCCGTTGAGGTAGCGGCCGGTGAGCAGGCCCTGCTCCAGCGGGGAGTATGCGATGGAGCCCACCTGGAGCTCGTCGAGCGCGTCCAGCAGGCCCTCGTCCTCGGGGCGGCGGTCGAGCATCGAGTAGCGCGGCTGGTGGATGAGCAGCGGGGTGCCCAGGTCGGCCAGGATCCGGGCGGCCTCACGGGTCTGCTCCGCCGAATAGTTCGAGACGCCGACGTACAGCGCCTTGCCCTGCTGGACCGCCGAGTGCAGGGCTCCCATCGTCTCCTCCAGGGGAGTCTCCGGGTCGGGGCGGTGCGAGTAGAAGATGTCGACGTAGTCGAGGCCCATCCGGCCCAGGCTCTGGTCGAGCGAGGACAGCAGGTACTTGCGCGAGCCCCATTCGCCGTACGGGCCCGGCCACATCAGATAGCCGGCCTTGGTCGAGACGATCAGCTCGTCGCGGTGGTGCGCGAAATCCACCTTGAGGGCGTCACCGAGGGCGGACTCGGCGGCGCCGGGCGGCGGGCCGTAGTTGTTCGCCAGGTCGAAGTGGGTGACGCCGAGGTCGAAGGCGCGGCGCAGGATGGCGCGCTGGACGTCCACGGGCCGGTCGGGGCCGAAGTTGTGCCACAGGCCGAGCGACAGCGCGGGGAGCTTCAGACCGCTGCGCCCGGTGCGCCGGTAGGGCATGTCCGCGTAACGGTCGGGGTGCGGGGTGTACAACGCGTACTCCTGGAAGGCCGGGGGAACGAACTGCCTCCACTCTCGCGCGCCCCACGGGCAGCGGTCCAACGGAAGGATCGGATGGCATTGAGCGATCCCGCCTCTCAATCGGTGCGGGTCCCCTTCCTCCGGCGCCTACGCTTGCGTCCCATGGAACTGCGTCATCTTCAGCACTTCGTCGCCGTCGCCGAGGACCGGCACTTCACCCGGGCGGCGGAGCGGCTGATGGTGTCGCAGTCGGGCCTCTCGTCCTCGATCCGCGCGCTGGAGCGGGAACTCCAGGCGCCGCTCTTCGTCCGTACGACCCGCCGGGTCACCCTGACGGAGGCGGGCCGCGCCCTGTTCGTCGAGGCGGAACGGATCCTCGCCCAGGTGCGTTCCGCGCACGACGCGGTGGCCGCCGTGCAGGGCGTGCTGCGCGGCACTCTGTCCCTCGGCACCGAACAGTGCATCGCCGGCGTGCACTCGGCCCAGCTGCTCGCCGCGTTCCGGCGGCGCCATCCGGACGTGGAGATCCGGTTGCGCCAGGCGGGTTCCGAGGCACTGGCGGAGGAGGTCGCGGCGGGCCGTCTCGACCTGGCCTTCGCGGTGCGGACCCGTGCCGACTCCGAGCATCTGCGGTCGGTCCCGCTGACCAGTGAGCCGATGACGGTGCTCTGCCACCCGGAGCACCCGCTCGCGACGGCCGCCGTGGTCACGCCCGAGGAGCTGGGCGAGGAGGCCTTCGTCGACTTCCATCCCGACTGGGGTCCGCGGCGCACCACCGACGCGGCGTTCGCGGCGGCGGGGGTGCAGCGGACGGTGGCCCTGGAGGTCAACGACGTCCACAGCCTGCTGGAGCTCGTCCACGAGGGCCTCGGGATCGCCGTCGTGCCCCGCCACTTCGGTCACAAACCGGAGGCCCGCGATCTCACCGCGCTGGCCTTCAAGGGCGCTTCGGAGGGGTCGTACGAGACGGTCGCGATGCTGCCGCCCGTGGAGGCCACGAGCCCGGCCGCACGGGCCCTGATGACGCTGCTCGACGCCTCCCGGGAAGGCGCCTGACCCGTCCCCGCCCCGCGGTCCCGGCGAGGAGCCCGGCGTGCACGGCACCGTTCGGGACGCGCGGTTGCGGACGCAGGGCCGCGCCCGATGCGCGATGGTGGACCCATGCTTGCCAAGGACATCCTCATCGACGGCTTCGGCCGCGTCCGGGAAGAAGTCCATGCCGCTGTCGGCGGCCTCGCGCCGGAGGCCCTCGGCGCCCGCCCCGGCGAGGACGCGAACTCGGTCTCCTGGCTGGTCTGGCATCTCACCCGGGTCCAGGACGACCACGTCGCCGACGCGGCCGGGACGGAACAGGTGTGGCTCACCGAGGACTGGGCGAAGCGCTTCGCGCTGGACCTCCCGCGGGGCGACACCGGGTACGGCCACACGTCCGCGCAGGTCGCCCGGGTCCGGGTGGAGTCGGGCGACCTGCTGCTCGGCTACTACGACGCCGTCCACGAGCGGACGCTGGCGTTCATCGGCGGGCTGGCCGCCCACGACTTCGAGCGCGTCGTGGACGAACGCTGGGACCCGCCGGTCACGCTCGGCGTGCGCCTGGTCAGCGTCCTGTCCGACGATCTCCAGCACGTCGGACAGGCCGCCTACGTACGCGGGCTGGTTCAGCCGGCGTAGCCGGGGAGCACGACGTCCTCGATGAGGGCCTTGCGCTCGTCGAAGGGGATGAACGCGCTCTTGACCGCGTTCACCGTCACGGTGCGCAGGTCCTCCAGGCCCCAGCCCGCCTCCTCGACGAGCAGCGACATCTCCCGGGTCATCGTCGTGCCCGACACCAGCCGGTTGTCGGTGTTGAGGGTGACGCGGAAGCCCAGGTCGCGCAGGGCGGTGATGGGGTGCTCGGCGATGGACGTCGCCGCGCCGGTCTGGAGGTTGGACGTCGGGCACATCTCCAGGGCGATGCGACGGTCGCGCACCCAGCCCGCGAGACGGCCGAGCTTGCCGTCCACGATGTCCTCGGTGATGCGGACGCCGTGGCCGATGCGCTGGGCGCCGCAGACCTGCAGGGCCTGGTGGATGCTGGGCAGACCGTGGGCCTCGCCGGCGTGGATGGTGAACGGGACGCTCTCGCGGCGCAGGTGCTCGAAGGCGGACAGGTGGTCGGCGGGCGGGAAGCCGTCCTCGGCGCCCGCGATGTCGAAGCCGACGACCCCGGCGTCGCGGAACGCCACCGCGAGGTCGGCGGTCTCGCGGGTCCGGTCGAACATCCGCATGCCGCACAGCAGCGTGCCGACGCGCACCGGGGTACCCGCGGCGGCCGCCTTGGCCATGCCGGCGGCGAGGCCCTCCTGCACGGCCTCGACGACCTCGGGCAGGGTCAGCCCGCCGTTGACCATGAGCTCGGGCGCGTAGCGCACCTCGCCGTAGACGACGCCGTCCTCGGCGAGGTCGAGGACGTACTCCTCGGCCGTGCGCAGCAGGCCCTCGCGGGACTGCATCACGGCGAGAGTGTGCTCGAAGGTGGCTATGTAACGGACCAGGTCGCCGGAGTTGGCGGCCTCGTAGTACCAGTCGGCCAGCGCCTGCGGGTCCGTCGTGGGCAGGGTGTGGCCGACCGTCTCCGCGAGCTCGACCAGGGTGGCCGGGCGCAGGCCGCCGTCGAGGTGGTCGTGCAGGACCGCCTTGGGCAGGCGGCGGATCGTGTCGATGTCGATGCGGGTCGCGGTCATGTGCGGTGTTCCTCGGCAGGTCGTTCGGAGCGGGAGGGGACGGAGAGAGCGGGAGGGGACGGAGAGAGCGGGAGGCGCGCGGGAGTACGAGCGGGTGCGGGAACGCACTCGGGGGTACGGGAGCGTGCGGAGGTGCCGGAGGCCGGGTCAGCCCGCGGGCTGGAGCAGGTCCCAGCGGTTGCCGTACAGGTCCTGGAAGACGGCGACCGAGCCGTACGCCTCGTGGCGCGGCTCCTCCAGGAAGGTCACGCCGGCGGCACGCATCCGGGCGTGGTCGCGGGCGAAGTCGTCGGTGTACAGGAAGAAGCCGACACGTCCGCCGGTCTGGTCGCCGATCCGGCCGCGCTGCGCCTCGTCCTTGGCCCGGGCGAGCAACAGCCCGGTTCCGCCGGCTTCCGTGCCCGGCTCGACGACGACCCAGCGGGAGCCGTCGGGCCTCGGGGTGTCCTCGACGAGGCGGAAGCCGAGGGCTTCGGTGTAGTGGCGGACGGCCTCGTCGTAGTCGTCGACGACGAGGGTGACCAGGGCGATGCGTCTCATCGGACCTCTCCAGGGTTATACGTAACACGTAGGGTACGACATCCCGTCGGGCGCATCGGCGTCGAGCCGCGCCGGGACAGAGAGCGGGGAGCGGGGAGCAGGGAGCAGGGAGCAGGGAGCAGGGAGCAGGGAGCAGGAGAACGATCTCCATCGGCCGGTACGGGAACGATTCCGGCCCCCGATCGTCTACAGTTGTGTAGACGATGATGACGATGCGGTCGGTGCGGGGCGGGGTGTCCTGCCGCGTGCGCGCATGCCGTGGAAAGGGGCCACACCCATGTCCGCCGCCCTGGGCGCAACACCCGTGCGCGAGGCCGACACCGAGCCGGCCCGGCCGTGAAGCGCCTGGGCACCAGCGACATCGCCGTGTCGACCGCGGTGGGGAGCCTGGTCGCGTTCGTCCTGCTGACGCTGGTCGTGACCGGTCACGAGGGCGCTCCCCTGTCCGGCGACTCGGCGCTCGCCTCCTGGTCGCTCGCGCACCGCCCGGACGTGGCGCTCGCCCTGGCGCGCGGTGTGACGTACACGGGTACGGGAGTCGTCCCGTACGCCCTGGTCGTCGTGGCCGGCCTGCTCCTCGGACGGACCGCGGGGCAGCGGGTGCGCGCCGTCGCCGTCTGCGTGGGCGTTCTGGCCGCCGCACAGGCCGTGCGGTTCGCCGTGATGTCCCTGGTGGCCCGTCCCCGGCCCCCCGTGGCGAACTGGGCCACCCACGCCTCGGGGTGGTCGTTCCCGTCCGGCCACACCACGACCTCCGCCGTCACCGCCGGACTGCTGATCTTCGCCGTGCTCGCCCGCGCCCCGCAGTCCCGGAGGGTCCTCGTCCTGCTCATCGGCGCCTGGGCCGTCCTCGTCGGCCTGTCCCGCGTCTATCTGGGTGTTCACTGGTTCTCCGACGTCGTCGGCGGCTGGCTGTTCGCCGTCTGCTGGCTGAGCCTGCTCCTGTACGTCCTCACGCGCTTCCTCCCCCGCATCCACTCCTCGATATCGGCGCCCCGTCTCCGCCCAGGCCCCACGACGGAAGAGCGCCACGATGCACCCCGAGCAGCCCCGACCCGAGCGCCGCGCGAACAGCGCGACGTCCCCCCTCACTCTGCTCCGTGAGCACCTCGGCTGGGCGGTGAGCGTCGCCTATCTGGCCGCCGCGACGGTGCCAGCCCCGGGCCTGTGGCTGCGCCGCACACACTGGCTCGGCCCCGCCTCGTTGCCCGGAATCCCTTTCACGACGGCTCCGTTCCTGCTGTCCCTGGTCCTGTTCACGGCGGGCCTGCAGGTACCGCTGAGCGAACTGCGCGCGCTCGTCCTCCGGCCCACGGCGCTGCTGACGGGCCTCGTGCTGCACCTGGTCGCACCCCTGCTGATCATCCCGGGCGTCGCGTTCGCGCTGCGGCGGTCCCCCGACAGCGACGGGGGGAGCGGGCTGGTCACGGCGATGATCCTCGTCGTGGCGATGCCGGTGGCGGCCGGAGCCACGGTGTGGACCGGCAAGGGGGGAGGCTGCCGGCCGACGGCGGTGGGCCTCGTCCTGGCGTCCACGATCGTCAGTCCGCTGAGCCTCCCGGTGACCCTGGCGGCCCTGTCTCCGCTGCTGCACGGCCCGTACGCGGGCTCGCTGGCGACGGCCGCCCGGACCGCCGGCGGCGGTTTCGCCCTCACGGGAGTGCTGGTGCCGTGCGGCGCCGGAATCCTGTGCCGCCTGGTGCTGCCCGGCCGCCCGGCCTCCCTCCTGCTCGGCGCGGCGGCTCCGGCGGCGATGCTCGCCTCGCTGCTCCTGACCTACGTCAACGCGAGCGGAGCCCTCGGGCCTTTCCTCGCGCACCCCGAGCCGGTCCTGTTCACCGCCGCGGTGACTGTCGCCGCGACCGTCTGCGGGCTGTCGTTCGCACTGGGCCTGGTCACCACCCGCGCCCTGCGCCTCGACGCACCCGCGGGCGCGTCGGTCACCCTGGCCTGCGGCATGAACAACAGCAGCGCCGGCGCCGTCCTGATCACGACGACACTGCCCGACCGGCCCCACGTCCTGCTGCCGGTGCTGGCCTACAGCCTGCTGCAGAAGGTTGCCGCCGGACGGGTCGTACGGGCCGGGCGCCGCCCTCGCACCCGGACCCGGAGCCGCGCGGGCGAAGACGGAGGCGAACCCGCCACACCTCATCCGATACGCCGCCCGTGCCGGCTTCCCGCCCGAGCATCCCGGGCCGTCGGCACTCGCACTCGCCGTCTTCCGGACCGGCGCACACGACGGACGTCCCGCGAACCGACGACTGTAGGCTGCGCCTCTGGTGGAGACCCCCGAGGAAGGTCATGGAGCGCGTGCCGTCGACCCGTAACCGTCTGGCGAACAGCGCCCTCGGAGCCGTCCCGGCGGTCGCCGGTATCGCGTACGCGGCGCAGGCCGAGGCATGGCCGCCACGGCTCGTGGCTATAGCGGCCGTGACCGGGCTCGCGGTACTGGCGGTCCGTGGATACCGGCTCGGTGTGACGTACGAGCACACGCGGATCACGGTTCGCGGCTACCTGCGCACACGGGTGATCGACCGGGAGCGCATCACGGAGGTCACGGACTTCCCCGCACTGCGGTGGACGACGCACGACGGACGCAGGCGATGGACGCCCCTGACGGCTTTCCTCACGAACTCCGGCGAATTCGCGGCGACCCGGACCGACAAGGAACGCTCCGTCGAGAGGCTGCGGCAGTGGGTGCGACGCGGGGGCGGCGAGCGAAAGCGCGCGAGCACCGCCGTCCGGAACGACGACGGCTGAATGCCGTCGACTGCGGTCCCAGGACCGGAACGGTGCGGGCGTGGGACTCACGGGGTCGGCATCCCCCGGACGAGGACGGCCCTCAGGATGAACGCCGGAACGGCCGGGGCCACGGCCGGCCCCGCGGGCGGGTACTCCGGCCGTACCGGGCCGGGGTGGAGGGACCGCGCTGTCGCGTCGGCATGGGACCGGCTCCACGCTCGGCTTAAGCTCTCCGCCGTGGCATACGAGTTGAACTCCCTGCTCGGTCGTCTCGTCGGCTTTCGGCTGTACTCCGTGCAGTTCGTGATGGACTACGTCCAGCTGCTGTTCGACGGTCCGACCGACGACATGCCGGTGCTCACGTGCGACGTGCTGCCGGTCGTCACGCTGTCCGGACAACGGTTCTCCGCCACGGAGACCGGCTGGGCCGACGCTCTGCGAGGGCTCATCTCCCAGGACGTGACCGCCACGCACGAGGAGACCGGCATCGGGATCAAGGTCGACTTCGCGACGGGTTCCGTCCAGCTGCACCCGTCCGCGGACGAACTCGAAGGCCCGGAGATCGCGATGCTCAACGGTTTCGTCGACCGCTGCTGGATGGTCTGGCGGCCGGGCGAAGAGGCCTTCGAAGACCTGTAGCCGCATGCGACGCGTGGTCGCCGCCTGCCTCTGTCACGGAGCGGCGTCCTTCCACGGCGCAACCGTTCGAACCGCCCGCTCGGGACGCGTCACCCTCGGTCGGCGCCCGGTGGAAATCCGTGGATGCCGTCGCCCACGATTGCCTCGTCCGGGATCTCGAGAGGACAGATTCCCCAGTTCCGGGCGATGGCCATGACCTGCTGCTCGTTCGGCATGGCGGCGTGCCAGTCGTCCCAGTCCGCTTCGCTCCAGTTCTCCCGGCCCTCCTCCAGCCCCCGGAGTCCGGCACCGAGGCGGCGCTCGATCCCGGTGGGCTCCCCCAGCCGCAGGGGCACGTCACCGGTCATGCCGTCGTAGCAGTAGGCCCGGACGACTCGGCCGGCCTCCACTCTCGCCCAGGCGTGGTAGTCGCCGATGCGATCGGTGCGGAAGTACTGGAGGTCGCCGAAGCGCCCGCCCAGTGACCCGAGCCAGGACAGGATGGCCGGACCGCCGCCCTCGTGACTGGCGTCGAGGTGGATCCGGCCGTGGGCCAGTGTCCAGCCGTCCACCGGAGACGCCACGAAGACGCCCCGCCTGTACGCGGCTTCGGTCCCCGCTTCCCAGTCCATGGCCACGCGTCCGACCAGCCCGAGCGCGTCGGCGACGTCCCCGCTGCTCGCGCCGGGCACGGCCAGCCAGGACGTCTTGTAACCCATCCCCATGGTGATTCCCTCCCACGTCGGTGGGTGGATCCTGCCGCACGGCACTGACATACGCGGTGGGGCGCCCCCGTAACGCCCGGCGAGCCCCGCCCGCGGCCGGGGCGAGCCTCGCCGGGGCCGCGCCCCCCCCGGGCGGCCCCCGCGCGGCGCCCGGGTAACCACGGGCGACGGATACCCCTAAGTGGTAAGGGTGTTAACCGCGGACGCCGGATA